>JAFSZK010000076.1 GCA_017458975.1 Eubacterium sp.
ACAACGACGGCGTTATCAACGCTAAGGATTTCTATATGCTTAATACAATCGCAAACGCGGTTGATTTAACAAACAGAAAAACTACTATTAATACCTCAACAACATATCAGACGATTGAAGGCTTCGGCGCTTCGGCTGCCTGGTGGGCACAGGACGTTGGACAGTGGAGCAATTGCTCGGACATTCTTTCGCTTCTTTACTCAAAGGAAAACGGTATCGGACTTAATATTTACCGTTACAACCTCGGAGCCGGCAGCGAGGACCAACAGGACTATGCGCTTTATGTTTCGGGCGCAAGAACCCATTGCTTTATGCAGCCGGACGGCACGTATAACTGGAATAACGACCCCGGCGCAATGAGCGCGCTTGCAAGCGCAAAGGCGCTTAACCCCGACTTAAAGGTTACGCTTTTTGCAAACTCGGCTCCGTACTTTATGACTAAAAACGGAAAGACCTACGGCGCTCTTGTATCCGACGGTAACGGCGGTTATCTCGGAAGCGAAAATCTTGATTCGTCCCAGTATCAGAATTTTGCAAACTATATTGCAACCTGCGCCGAGCACTTTATTGACGAGGGCTATAACGTAACGGCTGTATCCCCGATTAACGAACCCGAATGGGAATGGTCGGGCTGGTATGACGGACCCGAGGGCAACGTAACCTCACATCAGTCGTCAAATCAGGAGGGCTGTTACTTTAAAGCAACAAGTCTCAGAAACTTTTATAACGGCTATATGGTTCCGACCTTAACAAACAACTCAAAGCTTAACGGCAAGGTTGACCTTGAGGTCTGGGAATGTGCTCAGCTTAATCTTAACAGAACCTGGGGACTTAATCAGAAATTCAACGACTATATCAACTACAACTTCTCCTCAAACAGAAGCTACTCAAGCGGAAATTCAAATATCAGAGGTTATGTTGATACGCTTTCAACCCACTCCTATTGGGCTTCAACCTCCGACAGAGAAACCGTTGCGGCAAAGCTCGCAACCTCAAACTTCGGTCAGAAGGTCCGCGCAACCGAATATTGCCAGATGACAAATGACGCAAGCTCGGGCGTTCTCGGTCATATTCAGGCAGAGGGCGGAAGCACTAACGGTATGACTATTGATTACGGTCTTGCACTTGCCGATATCATTTATCAGGATATGACAATCCTCAATACAACCGAGTGGGATTGGTGGACAGGATGCGGTCGCGGAATTTATCCGGATTCTCTCGTTTACATCAACGACAGCAACCACGACCATATCGAAACCTCAAAACGTTTATGGGCGCTCGGTAACTATTCAAAATTCATTGAAGAGGGCGCAAAGAGAATAAGCGTTTCAACCGGAAGCGATTTCGGAGCGAACCTTGTTACAAATACAACATATAACTGGTCAACGGATTGGGACAGCGGAGTTGACAAAAACAATTATATTGAGCAAACCGCTTACCTTAATCCCGACAAATCGGTTGTAGTAGTTTACATCAACAACAGCGATACAACGGAATATACCACCTTTGACGGAGAGCAGTTCAGTGATTTCACGTCATACGTAACCGACGAAACGAGGGATTTAAAACGTTTCCAGTACGGCAAGGCTTCAAATACGGTTTGTATTCCTAAAAAGAGTGTGACAACAGTGGTATTACATCAGCATAAAACTCCCGCAAAGTCAACCCAGGGTGCGTATCTCTTTACTTACTTTACGGGCAATTCACAATCCGAACAGCGAATTCGTTTTGCGGTTTCGCAGGACGGCTACAACTTTACTCCCGTTAACTCAAACAACCCTGTAATTACCCAGACAAAGGGTACTCTTTGCTGCCGCGACCCGTATATTTTCAAGGGTCAGGATAATTACTATTACCTTATTGCAACCGATATGGACGCTTCGGGCAATATTTGGTGGGGCAACAGCAATACAATGGTAATCTGGCGCTCGTCAGACCTTTTGAGCTGGACTGACGAAACCATCATCAGTATGACGGATATTACGGGAGCGGACGATATACAGCGTTGCTGGGCTCCGCAGGTAGTATGGGACGAGGACGAAGGAAAATACCTTGTTTACTTCGGACTCGCGTCGTGGAGCATTACGCAAAATGCAACCGTTATGTACTATTGCTATACCGACGATTTGCTTGATGAGAGCCATTACTCTTATCCGCAGCTGCTTTACAAGCCTACAGACGGCGGCGCTGCTATTGACGGCGATATTATTTACGACGCAAAAACAAAGACTTATTACCTTTATTATAAAGACGAAACCAACGCAACAATTTGTTACGTTACGTCTAAAAACCTTACGGGTCCTTACGGCGACGCAAGCAATCCGACAAGGGTTATAAACAGCAACGTCGGTCTTGAGGGCTGTAACGCTCATTTCATTACGGGAACGGATACCCTTGTAATGCTCGCCGACGCATACGGCGACGGATATTTTGTTATGAATCAGTCCAAGGATTTCAGACATTTCTATGCGCTTGATTCCTCGGATTATACTATTAACAACTGCTCGCCGCGTCACGGAAGCGTTATTCCGATAAGCAGCGCGCAATACGATACTCTTGTAAATAATTACGGAATATAAAGGAGAAAATTCACTATGAACATTGATTCACTATGCGTACAGGGTGCTTATGCGCCCAAAAACGGAGAACCGAGAGTTGTTCCGATTGTACAGAGCACAACCTTTAAGTACGAGTCCTCCGAGGCTATGGGAGACCTCTTTGACTTAAAGGAAGCCGGCTACTTCTACACCCGACTTCAAAACCCGACAAACGACTATGCGGCAAACAAAATTGCTCTTCTTGAGGGCGGCGTTGCCGGTATGCTTACCTCCTCGGGTCAGGCGGCTAATTTCTATGCCATCTTTAATATTGCTCAGGCGGGCGACCATATCGTTTCGTCCTCTGCAATTTACGGCGGTACATATAATCTTTTCAACGTAACGATGAGAAAGCTCGGCTTTGATTTTACCTTTGTTTCACCCCATGCTACAAGGGAGGAAATTCAGGCTGCTATCAAGCCTAACACAAAGGCAATCTTCGGAGAAACAATTTCAAATCCGAGTCTTGATATTCTTGATTTTGACGCGTTTGCAGAGGTTGCTCACAAAAACGGTATTCCGCTCATTATTGACAACACCTTTGCAACCCCGATTAACTGTCGATGCTTTGAATTCGGCGCTGATATAGTTACTCACTCAACGACCAAATATATGGAGGGTCACGCTTCCACGATAGGCGGAGCAATCGTTGACAGCGGTAATTTTGACTGGACTCAGAACGACAAGTTCCCGGGACTTACTACCCCCGACGAAAGCTATCACGGTATAGTTTATACCGATACCTTCGGCAAGGGCGCGTACATCACAAAGGCGACGGTTCAGCTTATGCGCGACCTCGGCTCAATTCCCGCGCCTCAGAACGCATTTTTACTCAACGTCGGTCTTGAAACGCTTCACCTCAGAATGAAGCGCCACTGTGAGAACGCGCTCAAGGTTGCAAAGCATCTTAAAAACCACCCGAAAATTACATGGGTAAAATGTGCAATGCTTGAGGACGACGACCAGTACGAGCTTGCTAAAAAGTATATGCCGGGCGGCACCTGCGGCGTTGTTTCCTTCGGCGTTAAGGGCGGTCGCGAGGCGGCTACCAAGTTTATGGATTCGCTTAAGCTTGCCGCAATCGTTACCCATGTTGCCGATGCGCGCACCTGCTGTCTGCATCCCGCTTCAACAACTCACCGTCAGCTTACCGACGAACAGCTCGTTGAGTGCGGCGTAAGTCCTGATTTAATTCGTTTTTCATGCGGTATTGAGGACGCGGACGATATTATTAACGATATTGACCGGGCGCTTGAAAATGTCTGAAAAAAGCAAAAGAATAAAACCAAATGATATAGCGTATATCGGACTCTCCGCGGCACTTATCACCGTTTGCGCGTGGATAACAATTCCCGTCGGAGCAGTCCCCATAACGCTTCAGACTATGGGAATTTGCCTTGTTGCATCACTTTTCGGCGCTAAAAGAGGAGTTCTTTCAACGCTTACCTATCTTCTTCTCGGCGCCGTGGGCGTTCCCGTTTTTTCATCGTTTAAAGGCGGAATCGGAGTTCTTGCCGGCGCAACGGGCGGATATATTATCGGCTTTATTTTCACCGCGCTGATTGTAGGAGTTATAAGTGATAAGCTTGGGGGAAAAGTGTATTTTTTAATCCCTGCGATGATACTCGGAGTTGCAGTTTGTTACGCCTTCGGTACGGCGTGGTTTATGCTTGTTTATACAAAAGAAAAAGAAATCGCGCTTTCAAAAACCCTTGCGCTCTGCGTTACTCCGTTTTTAATTCCGGACGCGGTAAAGATTATTATCGCCTCCCTTCTCACAGCAAAACTCAAAAAGCACATTAAGGAATAATTATGAATATAAACGAAATTATATCAAACCCCGTTACAAAAATTATTGCAATAAAAATACTTACCGGCGTTGCCGCAGGAAGCTTTTGCGCAAGCGCGGTATCGCTCAGCTGTAAGATTAACCATATTAAATACAGATGGCTTTTCTGTATTCTTTGTTTTTTCATTACGCCTCTCACCCCGTTTTTCTTTATATTCAGAAAGGTATTCAAAACCGAGGTGCCCTTCGTATGCTCAAAATGCGGAAAAAGAGCGCCGAAGGACCGAAAGGTTTGTAAGAAATGCGGGTGCGAAAGATTTATCACGTTTCAGGTTGAAAACTACGGCGAGGTAAAGAATAAGATTATTATCAGCATTGTGGTAGCAGTTATAATTTATGCCGCAGGCTATTGGGCGGTTAACTATTCTCCGCTTGCCGAGGAGGTCAACGAGCCCTCTTCGCAGGAGGAATTTGACGATTATGAAGAGGATGAGGCTGAATTTGTTGAGGACGCCTCCTTGGGACTTTTATTATGAGAATGAGACACAAGAAAAACCTTGAGGCAAGGCTTGAGGCGGTCGGCGATTATTTAATCGTAGCAAAAAACGAGAGTCTTAATTTTCAGGACGCATATAAAGAAAACCACCTTCTTGATTTCGGTGAGCTTTTTCAGAACGGCAATCCCGTTTATCTTGAAATCGGATGCGGTAAGGGTCAGTTTGCCTGCACCTTTGCTCAAAAAAATCCCGATTTTAACATACTTGCGGTTGAAAAGGTAAACGACGTCCTTGTTATAGGATGTGAAACCGCAAAAGAAACGGGCTTGAAAAACATAAAGTTTTTAAGCAGCTATGCGGAGTATCTTCCGTCCTATATCCCCGAGGATTCAATAAGCGGTATTTTTCTTAATTTTTCATGTCCGTTCCCGAAAAACACATATGAAAACCACCGACTTACCTGCGGAAGGTTTTTAAATATGTATAAGCCCTTTATGAAGGAGGGCGCGGTAATTGAGCAGAAAACGGATAATATGCACTTCTTTGAATTTTCGCTTGAATCGTTTTCAAAGGCGGGCTTTGAAATATCAAATGTTTCGCTTGATTTACATAACAGCGGTTTTGAGGGAAATATAGTTACCGAATACGAGGAAAAATTCTCTTCACAGGGCTTCCCGATTTACCGGCTTGAAGCAAGAATAAAATAAAGAGCTATCAGATGATAGCTCTTTTTTCTTACAGCCTTACGGGTATTCCTTTTTCGTTTAAATATTTTTTCAGCTCGGGAACGGGTAATTCGTTAAAGTGGAAAAGACTTGCGGCAAGCACCGCGTCAGCCTTGCCTTCGGTTAAGACGTCGTAGAAATGCACCGCTTCACCAGCACCGCCCGAGGCGATTACGGGTATTGTAACTCTTTCGCTTACGGCTTTTGTAAGCTCAACGTCATAGCCCGTTTTCTGTCCGTCACAATCCATTGAGGTAAGCAGGATTTCACCCGCTCCCCTGTTTTCGGCTTCCTGCGCCCACTTGAGCGCATCAATTCCCGTAGGAACCCGTCCGCCGTTAAGGTAAACCTCCCAGCCGCCGTCGGCTTTTCTTTTTGCGTCAATAGCGCAAACAACGCATTGAGAGCCGAATTTATACGCGGCTTCGTTAATCAGAGCCGGGTTTTTAACTGCTGCGGAGTTAACGGATACCTTATCCGCGCCCGCTCTTAACATAACCGTAAAATCGTCAACCGTTCTTATACCTCCGCCGACTGTGAACGGAATAAACACCTGGGAAGCAACGCCCCTTACAATATCAAGCATTGTTCCTCTTCCCTCGTGGCTTGCCATAATATCAAGTAGAACGAGCTCGTCCGCGCCCTGCTTATCATACGCCGCAGCAGCCTCAACCGGGTCGCCCGCATCTCTTAAATTAACAAAGGATACTCCCTTGACTACCCTTCCGTTTTTAACGTCAAGACAGGGAATTATTCTTTTAGCATACATACCTTATACCTCCGCAAAATTCTTAAGCAGCTTCAGCCCTGTTTCGCTGCTTTTTTCGGGGTGGAACTGAGTTGCCGCAACAAGACCCTTTTGTACTGCGCACTGAATTTCAACTCCGTAGGAGGCACTCGCCGCAACCTCGGCTGAGTCTTTAAGATAGTACGAGTGAACAAAATAGAAATAGCTTTCGTCCTTAATATCCTTAAAGATACCGTCGTTTTGAGTCAGCTTAACGGAATTCCAGCCCATATGCGGAACCTTAAGCCCCATATCGCCGGGAATACGCTCTATTTTACCCTTAAATACGCCGAGTCCCCTTACCCCGGGACTTTCCTCGCTTTCCTCAAAAAGAAGCTGTAAGCCGAGACAGATACCTAAAAACGGCCTCTCGCCGGAAGCGGCGTTTATAATAGCCTGCTCGAGTCCTTTTTTTCTTATCGACTCCATAGCGTCGCCGAAGGAGCCGACGCCCGGAAGTATAACGCGGGAAGCGTTATTAATAGTAGTAATATCGTCGGTCACTACGCTTTCATATCCGAGATAATCAAGCGCCTTTTTTACACTTTGCAGATTTCCTGCGCCGTAATCAATAATTGCTATCATAGCGTTCTCCTATATAAAGATTAGATATATAATAACATAAATATTAACAATTGACAAACATAATTTATTTTGATATACTATCAAGGCAAATACGGAGACGTATCGAAGTGGTCATAACGGGGCGCACTCGAAATGCGTTTGCCTTAACGGGCACGTGGGTTCGAATCCCACCGTCTCCGCCAAAAAACAAAAGCACTCTTCTGAGTGCTTTTTGTTTTTCGTGGGTGATTTTCTGTCCGCGAGAAGATAATCCCACCTTAAGAGTCAAATCACAGCACAATTCTGTCAATATCGGAAACGACCTTGTCCGCTTTACGAATATTTTTAATAAAATAGTCATAGTACTTTTCAATAAAGCCTTTTCCTATACCCTTAATAGCAAGGAATTCTTCAGGTGTTTCGGGCAATTCTTTTGCTATTATCCTCAGCGGCATTTCACCGCAAACAACATATGCCGGTATGTCGTTTTCTTTTGCTATGGTATTGCGCAGTTGTCTCAGTCTTTCATAGACTTCAAGTTCTTCAGCATTAAGTTCTATAAAGTCGCTTGCCGTAATTGCGTCAATAAACGAACACTCAAGCTCTTCGTCTTCTTTAAGAAAAACATAGCCCTTTGCGGCAACTTTATAAACGGTAATAACGCCGTATCTTTCAATTTCTTCTTCGTATAAATACTCAGTACTTGTTAAAAGATTTAATATGTACTTAATTTCTTTACTTGAAAACTGCTTTAAAAGCGAGAAAGAAATATTATTCTGAAGTCCGTATTCGGTAATAAACCTTGTCTGTTTTCCGCTTAAAACCTGACAGAGTTTATTTGCGCCGAGACCGAACTCCAAATTGTCAACACAAAGCAGAATTATTTTTGCAATTGCTTTTTCATAATTTGAAACGGCGCCTGCAATAAGTTCGCGCTGCTTTTCGTCGGCAATTTCGCCTCTCCTGGCTTTTGCAGGGTTGTTCAACTGAATTTTAACTCCGCAGTAATTACAAAATCCGGATTCTCTGCTGCTGTCAAATTCAAGTATTTCCCCACAGGAGGGGCATTTAATTGTTGTAGTTGCCATTAATTACTCCTTTATATATTCGAGATTCTGAATACCTTTACGCCGTGTTTCGGTACGGTTGTTGAAATTGTATCGTGCTGATAAACGTCGTCGCTCCAGAGCTCGTGTATTTCATATCCCGTGCCCGAGCGCTCAAAGTTAAGATACTTATCGTCCTTAAGGTCGTCGATACTGAATTCAACGGGTCTCTTTTTGCTGCTCTTATTAAAGAAGCATACAGCCGTGTCGCCGTTATAAAGCGGGCGGGCAATAATATCCATTGACATAGTCTTTTTAATTCTCTTTGCGGGCTTAACAAGCGGGTCCTGGTCAATAAGAATAAGGCTTCTGTTTGAGAGCACGTCAAGGATAAAGCGGCTTTTCTTTGAGCCGTCGTTAAGCTTTCTTAAATCGTTTCCGAGAACAAGGGGAGCTGCCATCATACACCACAAGGTGAAATGCGCTTTATTCTCTTCGGGGGTGAGCTTTCCGTTTCCTACCTCAAGCATATCGGGGTCGTTAACGTGACCCGGAGAAGCATATTTATAAAGCTTAATTGTCTTATTATAAATATGTACGATGCTTCCCCATTTAGCGAAAATATCCATTGTTGTACGCCACATATTACCCGCCTTTGCGCCCCAGTTATAAGGAGCGGCGAAGCCCCATTCGCAAATAGAGAAGGTAATCGGCTTTTCTTCACGTCTTGTATACGCCGCCCAGGAAGCCGAAGCCTCTTTAAGCGCGTCCGCCATTCTCTTATACTGAATATACGAGGAGTCGGCATGGGTTACAACGGGGTTGCAAAGCTTAATCCTGTTTTCCCCTGCCTGAAGCTTGATTTCAAGCTGAATTCTCGCGTCAGGAGTAAACGAGCGACCCGACGGGAAATGGACCTCGTACATCTTTCCGTTAACAATAACCTGCATATACTGTCTCGGGTTAAGGAGATTTTTATGGAAATGGATTGTCATAATATAAGTTGCGCTTATATCAACGTCAAGCGCAAAGGTAGCCGTTCCCGCACCGTGGTTAAGATAGCCTATGCCCTTTTTAGTCGGCAAATCGCTGCACTTAACAACCTTTGCCTTACCCGTAAACTTAGCGTTTTCGGGATTAAGACGGATTTGGGAGTGAAAGCCCTTCTGATTAAGGTCAATATATTCAATAATCGGAGTTGAGCCGCTTAAATATCTGTGGTGACAAAAATCGTATTTAAGGTATTCAATTCCCCATGAGGCGAAGGTCTTTGCGTCAAGCTCCTCGTTATCAAGAGAAGCCGGCAAATCCTCACAGGTATGAGTTCCGTTTGAGGAGTAGATACCGCATTTAAGACCGAGAGCATTAATCTTTTTTACAAGCTCCTCCATACCCGACGGGAAGCTCTCAAGGTCGCCCTGAAGCCTGCCGTCCTCATCGCGCATTGAGCTCTGCCAGCAGTCGTCGATATTAACGTATTTATATCCTACGTCGCCGAGTCCCGTTGCGGCAAGCGTTTGGGCCGTTTCAAGAATCGCGTCCTCGGAAATCTTATTTCTTAAGGTATTCCAGCTTGACCATCCCATGAGCGGGGTTTGGCTTACGTTATTATCGTAATCGCTGACGCCGCTTAAATCAATAGTAAGCTTACGGCTTCCGATAGCCTTAAGCATACAAAGCGGACATTTTCCGTCTGCCGCCATAGCGAGGAACCATGTAGCAAATGCAACAAGTAAAATTGCAAAAATGCTGATTAATACAATTAAGAGTACTTTCATAACAGTCCAATCTCCTTAAAATAAGCAAGCTCGTTTTGAGCGTCGCTCTTAGTTTCATCACTGCCTATATTTTTTGCAACCCTTTTAACCGTTTTGCTTCGGTTTTTAAAATTATAGAAAAACCTGTATACCCATGCATAGGGCACAAGATAAGGTCTGCCCTCAATAAACTTAATATAAGGAATATTTTTAAGCTTTGAATAGGGCGGGAAAAGAAGCCTCAGCCTCGTCATAACGGGAGAAGTGCTTTTTCCCTCTTCAAGCTCTTTTCTTTCAACAACCGCCGCTTTATTTCGGTTAGTATTTCCGAAGGCGCCGAAGGACAAAAGAAATTCCTCGGTCTTTTCGGTATTTTCCCCGTAATCGCCGCCGACGCCGAACCATTTATTGCAAAGGGTAAGAAGCGTTTTTCCGAATTGAGTAAGCCCGACCTCGTCAAGCTTTTTGAAAACAGCCTCTTTGTCAATATCCGCGCTTTTAAGAAGCACCGCAAGGTCAAGAATCATTTTAACCCCTGCGCCGTAAAACCAGAAATGATGGGCAATATGGGTAATAATATATGCAAAATGATAATTATTATCAAGCGTACCCTCAAAGCCGTCGAAAGCCGCGTTTTCAATAGCGTTTTCAAAGCATTCCTCGGCATTGACTGAGCCGACCTTACCGCTTATGATTTTTGTATGAACCTCAAAAAGGACTCCGTCCCTTTTATAGTCGTATACGGGCCCGTTTGAATTAACGCAATCAAAGCCTTTTTCAACAAGAACGCTCTTTGCCTTATCGCGGTTTTCCTTATCTATCAAAACGTCGATATCGCTCATAACGCGGGCTTCGGGAACGGGAAAGAGCTCCTTTGTCCTGCTGCCCTTGAAAAAGACGTGCCTTATTCCGTTTTCACTCAGCACGGAGTTAATAAGAGTAATCGAAGCCTTCTGAATATCGTATCTTACAACCGCTTCAAGAAAATCGTTTTCAAAGCATTTAAAGGCTGATTTATCAATTTCGTACTTATTTTCCGCCTGGTTTATAACGCAAAAAACAACGGCGCTCAAATTATGTGAATTTGATAACTCATAAAGCCTTTGATAGTCAATATCCGTATCAAGACGCGGAGTTTCGCCGTAAAGATAAGCTCTCAATAGCTTAATTAAATAATCCTTTTCCCTCATCAGAATACTGCCTCTCCGACTATAAGCGAAAGAATTGTAATAATCAGTCCCGCAATAAATACGCCAAGCGTAATAACGCCGAAGCTTTTTTTCTTGTCAAGATGAAGGAGGGACGCAAGCAGCGCTCCCGTCCAGCCCCCCGTTCCGGGAAGCGGAATTGCTACAAAAAAGAGAAGTCCCCATATTCCGTACTTGTCAATCTTATCCTTCTTTTTAAGCGTTCTTTCTTCAAGCCAGATAACGGGAACCTTTATTCCGGGAATCTTTTTCATCCACTCAAAAATCCAGTTTATAAGAATAAGAATAAACGGGATAGGAAGGATATTTCCGAGAAAGCTTATTACAAAGCCCTTAAACGGATTCATCTGAAGCAATACTATTGCGGTAAACATTCCGAGCCTGCACTCAAGAACAGGAAACAGCGAAATAATAAATACCACAAGCTCGTGAGGAATATGGTGCGCAATTAAAAACTGAGCAAATTGCTCGCATATTTCTTTCATAGTTTCACCTAAATATAATTATTGTCGTTAAGATACTCATAAGCCGAAGAAAGGATTTTTTTATCGTTATCAAACCTTAAAAGGTTCATCGCCTTTTCATAGGTAAGCCATATATAATCCTCTATTTCGCTTTGCTGAATAACCGTTGAGGTGTCCTTGGTTGTACCGATAAAAATTGTAACGTTTTTTTCTATTCGGTCACGGATTTTGTAGTTAGAAACAGATTCATATCCGTCAATAATATTGATATGAATTCCCGTTTCCTCAAGCACCTCGCGGTACGCGGTATCTTTTTTTGTTTCGCCGGGCTCTATATGGCCTTTCGGGAAGCCCCAGTGAGCCGAGCGTTTGTTCTTGATAAGAAGATAGCGTACCTCGCCGCGGATATCCCTGTAAACAACCGCGCCGCAGCTGCTTTCATAAAGACAGTCAATACGGTATGAGGGGAAATCTCTTTCAAGATTAAGGTATTCCTTGATATCGTTGATAATGAAGCGTGTGCTTTTTGATGCAACTATCCAGATATATTGCTTTTCCTTCCTGTTGGAAAGAACCGCAATAACTCTACCGTCAAAGTTACGCACGGGATGATGAATTCCCATAATAAAGGCGCCCTGACCTTCGTAACCGTAAACGGTGCCGTAATTTAAAGGATAGGTGAAGCCCGCTTCATTATCAGAGCCGATTGGATTTGTAATCCTGACTCTAACTAATTTTCCGAGCATTTTTTCACCACCGATGGGAGAACCTTAACCGATATATACAGTTCTCCAGAATAACATGGTTCTATTATACAAGAAAAGATTATAAGTTACAAGGATAAAATTATTAATAGACAGTTAATTCTTAAAGAGAAAACTATTATACATTTAACTTGTAATGAAGATTTATTTGTGTTATTATAGGTCTATGTATAAATATGATTACGAATACTTAGTACATCTTTTATATTGCTTTATCCACGGTATTCAGCCCGACGAAAAGCCCGAAGGAATTTCGTTTAAAAACGTATATAAGCTCGGGGAGATTCACGAGGTTTCAAATATCGCTTTTTTAAGTATTGACAAATTAAGCCGAAAGCCCGACGCCGAGCTGTATAACGAGTGGAAGATTAACTATTATTTTTCCTTTGAGCGTGAAGAAAAGCAAAAAGAGGAATATGAAAAAATCATTTCTCTGTTTCATAAAAACGGTATACGCACTCTTGAGGCGCAGGGTACGATAACAAAAACTCTTTACCCGTCAAGCGAGCTTCGTATGATGAGCGATATTGACTTTATCATTGACGCCTCAAACGCCGAAAAGGCAATTTCCCTTCTTGAGGGCGAATATGAGATAACAAAGGAGAAGGAAAACGAATTCAACGCGCATACCCAAAAGGGCATTGAGCTTGAATTTCATAACGAGTTCTTTACAAAAACGATGTACAACCGCGCCGAGCGTTACTATGACGCGATAAATCACCCGTTTGAGCACGCGCTTCCCGATAAAGAGGACCCGTTAAAATACGTACTTTCGGATACTTATTTTTATCTCTATTCCGTTCTTCATATTATCAAGCATTTTGAAACCGCAGGCTGCGGAATAAGAAGAATACTCGACCTTTACTATCTGAAAAAAGCGTATGAAAACAAGATTGATAACGAATTAATTTCAAAGATAATTGACGAAAACGGTTTCCGAAAGAGCTATGATTCCCTTTTTGCTCTTGAGGAGCTGTGGTTTGAAGGAAAGGAAAGTGAGCTTGACCTCGGCGAAGCGATAAGCGACGTAATAAGCGCAGGCAACCACGGTACGAATGAAATTCGAACAAGAAACACGATAAGACAGGACCGGTCCGCCGGCAAGGCGTTCCCGAAGTTAAGTAAGATTTTCGGCTTCATTTTTCCGAAAAAATCATATCTTCTTATCACCTATCCCGAAGCCGAAGAAAAGGGCTATTCATATGTCAGATGTTGGCTCCACAGGGCGTTAAACACCTTGAAACGCTTTGATTTCAGCCATTTTACCAAGTATATAAAAACGGTATTAAAATCAAAATAAGGAAGTGAATTTATGGAATTTAACAGCAAGGACTCCAAGTACAGGAAGAACCGAGAGGAAAATCAGTCAAAGTACATAAAGAGCGAGGAGCAGCGCAAGGAAGAAAAGAAAAAGAAGAAAGAGCACGGCAAGGTAGAGAGCGCAAAAACCAGGTACGAAGCGTATCTTGAAAAAGAAAAGGAAAAGCAGGCTGAGCGCGAAGCAAGAGAAGCCGAGGAGGCTGCAAAGGCTCTTGAAACCGAGGTCAAAGAGGTTGAAGAGGTTAAAGAGCCCGAAATCAAGGAGCGCTCAAAGGGCTCCTCAAGCGCGCTTTTTGAACACAAAAAGAGTCACAACGTTAATCCCGAGGCTCATTATCATGAGATTGAAAACCGACCCAACGAAAAGCATTATAACAAGGCTCAGGTAAGAAGAATTATAATTTCCCTTCTCTTTATTATTCCTACTATTATTCTTCAGCTTGCACGATTCAGAATTCCGCTTACTCCCCTCGGAATTACAATCGAGCTTTCGCCGATGTTCGAGCTGCTCGGAGCAATCGCTTACGGACCGCTAACGGGTCTTGCTCTTGTATTCGGAAAAAATATACTATATGTAATATTACAGCCCGCTGCATTACCTAATGCAATTTCAAACGTTTTATCGGATTCGTTCTTTGTTATAATTGCAAGTCTGCTTTACGCAAGGGGTATGTTTTCTCCGAAAGCCGCTGCAAAGCGTGAAAGAGAGTACCTTAAAAACAACTACGCAAAGGATAAAAGACGCGGAAGAGTATTCATAAGCGGCCTTGTAGCCTCTATTACAGGAAGTATAGTTTACGTGCTTTCAATGAACTATATTACCTTCCCGATGATATTCCATACATACGGAGTTAACGCTGATTATTATTTAGCCAATTATCAAAACGCGCTTCACGGAGTACAGAGTTATTTATCCTTTGTTGAAAAAATAGTTCCTGAATTTAAAAATCTTTTTGAAGGAACGGTTTTCTACAATTTCCCGCTTACATTATTTAAGTTTATGGTATGCACAATAGCTATAACGATTGTATATCCGCCTGTAAGCCGAGTCCTTCACTCAAGGAAAAAATAACATATACCATATATACGGAGACGGTACTCAACCGCCTCCGTTTCTCTATATAATGGACATATTTTTTTATAATGTTTATTAAAAATTTACAATTTAGTAAAAAATGGCGAATTGTTTATTTTTTTATTGACATCTAAAAGACGATAATATATAATTTTTATATATTTATTTTGGTATGAATTACCCACTGATAATTCTAAAAAGGATTATGCGGTCAGCAGTGAAGGGTTCAACGGACGTCAAACGTCCGGTAGCTCCAAGAAAAATATAATTAAAAATTTTTGAAAGGATTTGATTAAAATGAGAATGACAAAGAAAGCTTTAGCAATTGCTCTTTCAATTCTTATGGCAATCTCTATGATGCCTTTTACAGCGTTTGCTGCAACAACAGGCGTTGCAGACGGCGCTGCGCTCAAGACAGCTATCGCAGCTGCTTCTGACGGCGACGTAATCGAGTTCACAGCAGACAACACAACTTATCCTGCAACAGCAGGCGCACTCGTTATTCCCGTAGACGGCAAGGATATCACTCTTGACCTTAAGGGTCACACACAGTATTTCCGCGTAAGCGGTGAAACTACTGTTTCATATCCTACAGACCTCTTCTTCCTTAAAAATGGTGCAACGCTTACTGTTAAGGATACTGTTGGCGGCGGTGCAATCTATGCAACATACGGCGGAAACTCTGCTGCTTATATGTTCAATGTAACAGATTCATCTGAGCTTGTAATCAATGGCGGTAAGTTTGTTATGGACGCTGCTAACTACGGCGGTGTAATCGTTTATCAGAATGACGCAACAGCAACCACCACTATCAACGACGGTGAGTTCACAGCAAATACAGGCGCAAAGGCTCGTAGAGATTACCTTATCAACAACACTCGCGGTGAGGTTGAAATCAACGGCGGTGAATTCACAACTGCAAGAACATTTGACTATGTTATTTCAGAGGGCAACACAACTGATACAAAGCTTACCATCAACAACGGTGAGTTCAACGGCACAATGTCACTTGACGTATCAAAGGCTGATACCGAGCTTAACGGCGGTACTTACCTTGACAACGCAGGTGACGCAAATACAGCAGTATCTGCTTATCTTCCTGCAGATAAGATTATTGACAACACAACAGGTGAGATTAAGAATGTTGCCCAGAGCACAGTAGCAAGAACTAACTCTGCAGAATTTACATCACTTAAAGATGCTCTTGATTCTGTAGCTGCAGGTGCTACTGCAACAATCACTCTTCTTGATGATTGCACACTTCCGGCAACATATGAAATTACCGACAATCAGAAGATTACTATTGATTTGAACGGTAACGACATTACCACAACTGCTCGTGCATTCAACATCCGCCACGGTCAGCTTACACTTAAAGGTACAGGTAATCTTAATGCAAACTTTACAGGTGCTAATGCTGCAGTAGCAGTTTACGGTGCAGCTACAGACAGTGGTTCAAACTACAGCACATTCACACAGAATAGCACTGTTACAATTAACGCTCCTAACGGCTATGGTGCAATGATTGGTGCTACAAGTGGTGCTGCATACGGTGCAAAGCTTCAGCTTAACGGCACAATCAATTCCAAGTACGGCATTTACATCAACGGTAACGTTGCAGAGCCTGCAACAAAGACAAACGCAGCTGCTATCAACATCACCGGTACAGTTACTGCAAGCAACGAAAATGCTGTTGTTTATGCAGCTGGTTATGCTAAGTGGAACATCTACTCAAATGCTAACCTTACTGGTGGTTCAGGCGTTTACATTAAGTCCGGTACAATGAACATTTACGGTAACGCTGTTATCAACGCAATCGGCGCTAAGACCGATTATGCGTTCAACGGTAACGGCGCAGACGCTACGGGCGACGCAGTTATTATTGATTCCTGCGGTTATCCGGGTAATATTCCTACCGTAACAATTAAGGCAGGTACAATCACTTCTGCTAACGGCGAGGCTGTTGCAAGCTATGCTAAGCAGGACGACCCGTTATATCCTAACGCAGAATTCCCGAGAGTAACAGGCGTTATTCCGGCAAATTCAACTGCTGTATTCTCAAGCGACGTATCCGACCTTGCAGTGGAAGGATATATGACTGTTTATAACGAAACCGCAGGCGGTTATGTTATAGCTGAAAAGCCTGTTGCTAACGACTATGCAACTATTACTCTTGACGGCGATATTAAGTTTAACTTCCACATCGACGTTGATACTAATAACGCAACTAAGGTTGTTGTTAAGGCAGTTGACAGCACTAAGGAAGACCATACATTAGTTTCTAAAGAGTATGACGTAACAGGCGTAACGGGCGAATTCACGGCTACCGTAAGCGTTGCTCCGGCACAGCTTAAGGAAGCTGCTGAGGTTGAAGTTTACTCGGGCGAAACTAAGGTTGCCGAATACGAAATGTCAGCTTACGATTATGCAAAGACTCTTGCAGATTCAAACGACGCTTCTGCTACCGTAGCTAAGGCACTTATTAACTATGCCGCAGCTGCTCAGCAGGCAGTAGAGTGGAACAACAGCGGAGATTACGTTATCAGCCAAACATATAATCTTGATAACGCTGTTCCCGAATCAAAGGCTGCATTTGCTGCTATCGACGGCGTAACGCTCACAAGCGCAACCGTTATCTGCAGAAACGAAACAGCTGTAAGATTCTACTACACAGGCAATGTTGAATCTGCTGCTATCAGCGGTATCCCCGGCGCTAAGTGCACGGTTTACGATAACGCTATCGACGTAACAGGTATTCCTGCTCAGTATATTGACGACGCATTTACGCTTACAATTAACGGTACTGATATTCAGTACAGCGTTGATTCTTATAACGCAACTGCTCTCACATACTACTCGGGTAATGCTATTCAGACAGGTCTTGCTCAGGCACTCGCTAACTACGGCGCAGCTGCTGACGCATATTTCGGTTAAGGAGGTAATATAATATGACAAAGTATGAATACAATGAACCGCTTTTCAATGTTGTTGTTACCTCTAAGGAAGACATCTTAACGGGATCTGCTGAGATTATTCACGACAATGCTCCCGACGACCTCGTTAACGGCGGCGGCGGAGTTCCGCTTGGATAAAAGATGTTAAATAAGGTAATATCAGCCTTATTGATTCTTGCAGTTGCAATTACCTTTTGCTCCTGCAAACAAAGTGATATTAACAAAAAGGATACCTCGGAGAAATCCGGGGTATCCTCAAGCAGTAAGAGCGACGTAGGCGAAGCTGAAACCGTTCCGCTTGATGATTCGACTACTGCTAAGGGCGGAGCAAAGGAAACCTCAAGTGCAGGAAAAACCAAGGCTCCCGAAAATACCACAACTAAAAAACCAAATAAGGCAAAACCAAAAGCTAAAACAACAACAACTAAAGGTTCAGACAAAAAGAATAAAGGCGATACGGATAAAAAGGACGACGTCACTCTTCCTACGGACGCTTATGAGCTTCCGCCCGTACCGTTAAGATAAAGCAACCGAAGCATATGCCTTGCGGTTGTTTTTATTTTTACGCGACGCCGTCCTCTGCAAAAGAAAAACGGCAAATATTTGTATAATATCTACAAGAATTAATAGACATATATCTATTGACAAATATATTATTAAGTATTATAATTATTATGTATTTTAATTTGGGATGGATTACCCACTGATATTTTAGCAAAATATACGGTCAGCAGTGCAGCATCCATTAACGTTGAATTAAAATAGCAAGTTAAAACTAATTATGAAAGGAATTGATTAAAAATGAGAATTTCAAAGAAAATTTTAGCGATCGCTCTTTCAATTTTCATGGCTATTTCAATGATGCCTTTCACAGCATTTGCTGATGGAACTATTCCTTCTGCAATAGTTGCAACTCTTGATGCAGACGAGATTTCAAATCTCAACTACACCGACCGCGCAACAGGCGCTCAGGGAAGCGGCTTAACACTTGATTACGGTTTTGAGTTCACTCCCGACTGTACTGTTGAGGAAGCAGGCGAATATGCCGATTATCTTGCTGACTTCGTAATCACAGCAGATAAGGATATCCCTGCGGGTGCAGTTACTCTCGCCGGCAATTACGGAAGCTGGGGCTGGTATGCGCTCACTAACGACGCAGTAATCCCCGCAGGCAGCGAAATCCGCCTTCTTAAGACTCTCTTAAACGAAAAGGATTATACCTTCAGAGAGGCTTATGAGCTTGTTAACGATTTCAAATGCGGCGTTAAGCTTAACGACCCTGCCGCTACGGGTACCGTTGTTAACATTAACCTTCGCGTTTATGAAAGCGAAAATATCGGTACTGCCCAGGAGCCCGTATTTGTCGAAAAGGAAAACGGCGAAACATACTCTGCAGGCGACGTTGATTATATGCTCGGCGTTGGTCAGACCAACGTTATGCCAAGCGCAGTTATCAACGAGCTTGACGCAGCCGACGTTACAAATCTCAACTACACCGACCGCGCAACAAATGCTCAGGGCACAGGATTAACTCTTCAGGACGCTTATGAGTTTGCTCCTGATACCACTCCCGCTGAAGCAGGTAAGTACGCAAAATACAATTGCGACTTTATCGTTTCTTCCAACAAGAACATCCCTGCAGGCGCAATTACCCTTGCCGGTAATTACGGAAGCTGGGGCTGGTATGCGCTCACTAATGCAGAAGCAATTCCTGCCGGAACTGAAATTCGTCTTCTTAAGACTCTCCTTGAAGAAAAGGATTATACCTATGAAGACGTTTATGACATCGTTCAGGATTTCAAATGCGGTATCAGATATAACGAAAACGCTGTTGACGGTACAAAGGTAGACATTGACCTTCGTCTCTTTGAGACAAGGAACGTGGGAACTGATGAGAATCCGGTTTATGAGGAGCTTCCTGCAGGCGATGGCGAAGTAATCCACGCAGGTCACACACAGAGCATTTACGGCGACCCCGGCGAAATGCCCACAGCAAGCATCACTATGCTTGACGCTGCAGCTCTTAAGAACCTCAACTATCATAACCGCAACACAAACACTGACGAAACAGGCTTAAACATTGACGAAGCATATGAGTTTGCTCCCAATGTAACCGTTGCCGAAGCCGGTAAATACGCTAACTACAGCTGTGATTTCGTTATCAGCGCTGATAATGATATCCCTGCAGGCGCAATTACTCTTTCGGGTAATTACGGTAACTACGGTTGGCACGCAATCACTAACGAAGCTGCTATCCCGGCAGGTTCTCAGGTTCGTCTTCTTGACACACTTCTCGGCGAAGGCGTTTACACCTATGCCGACATCTGTGACCTTGTTCAGGACTTCAAGTGCGGCGTTACTCTTAACGACAATGCTGCTGCAGGCACAACCGTTAATATCGACCTCCGTCTCTTTGAGACCGAGAATATCGGCACTCCCGAAGCTCCCGTTTATGCTGAAAAGGCAAGCGGTGAAGACTTCAGCGCAGCTGATGTTGATATAGTTCTTGCTGAAAGCTATGCTGCCGATTATGCAACAATCGAGCTTGACGGCGACATCAAGTTCAATTTCTATATTGACGTTGCTTTCCATAATGCAACTAAGCTTGTTCTTAAAGCAGTTGATAAGGAACTTGAAAGCCATAACCTTGTTTCTACCGAGTATAACGTTGCAGGTGAGAATATTTATAAAGTAACAACAAGTATTTCTCCTGCACAGCTTATGGAAGAAGCTACTGTCGAAGTATGGTCCGGAAACGATATGATTTGTGAATATTCACTTTCACCTTTCGAATATCTTAACGACCTTATCGGTGACGAGGATTCTTCGGCTGAGCTCGTAAATCTTTGTAAGTCACTTGTTAATTACGCTGCTGCTTCTCAGAAAGCAGTTGAGTGGAACGATAATAACGAGTTTACTATTCCCGTTACAAGCGATACAAGCGTTACGGACGTAGCTCCCGTATCTGTTGCTTCCTTCGCTGCTATCAGCGGCGTTACACTCACAAGCGCAACAGTTATCTGTAAGAACGAAACAGGCGTCAGATTCTACTACACAGGCACGGTTGACTCCGCTTCAGTAAGTGGTATCCCCGGCGCTAAGTGCACGGTTTATGACAACGCTATTGACGTAACAGGTATTCCTGCTGACTACATCGGCAGCGCATTTACTCTTACAATCAACGGTACTGCCATTCAGTACAGCGCTGATTCGTGGAGCGCAGCTGCTCTTAATCACTTTGCAGGCAATGCTGTTCAGACTCTTCTTGCACAGTCGCTTACAAACTACGGCGCATATGCCAAGGTTTATTTCGGCTAAGGAGGTAATAAGACATGACAAAGTATGAATATAACGAACCGCTTTTCAATGTTGTTGTTACCTCTAAGGAAGACATCTTAACAGCATCCGACCCAACACAAACACCTGCTGATGTTGTTCCCGGAAACGCTCCCGACGACCTCGTTAACGGTGGCGGCGGAGTTCCGCTTGGATAA
>JAFSZK010000009.1 GCA_017458975.1 Eubacterium sp.
CGCTGCTATGAAGGCTGCTGCTTCCGAGAGCTTCGGTTACAACACTGACCCGATTGTTTCCATGGATATCGTTGGTATGAGATTCGGCTCACTCTTTGACGCTACTCAGACAATGGTTCTTCCCATCGGCGACGACAAGTATGAGGTACAGGTTGTATCATGGTACGATAACGAGAATTCTTACACATCACAGATGGTAAGAACTATCAAGTACTTCGCAGAGCTTGGTTAATCAATTAAATTAAAGGCTGTGCAGAAATGCACAGCCTTTTTTATGTGTAATTATTTATTTGACTTTTACCATTTTTACATAGTTTTTAAAATTAAAGTCGTTGTCAAAATTGCTTACTACAATATAATTTTTATAATATGCAAGACAGCTTCCGCAGGTATTATACTTTGAATAATACGGCTCATAATTGAACTTGCTTCCGTTTATCTTTGCAAAAGCGTCGCCGGCGCCGGTTCCCGTAACAACGAACGAGCCCGATAAACAGCTGAGAATGTTATGAACATAGCCGTCACAGTCGTCTTTAGCCGGTGTGAAATTTTTAGTCTTTTTGGATTTTACGTTATATCTTGTAACCTTTGCATATATTTCGTTTCCGGCATCTCTGAGATAATAAATATTATTTCCTTCCATATTAATTATGCTGCAATTACTCATTCCTTTTTTAACGTTTGAAACCTTTTTGGTTTTAATATTATAGCGCTTAAGGTTTGAGCCGCTTATGAAATAAACTTTGTTTTCATAGGCAAATATGCTTGATGCTTCGCTTGATTTTGAAATGTATTTTTTGTTTTTTCCGTTAAGATTGCAGCTATAAAGCTTTGCGGAAAGAGAAACTCCCTCTTCGGAATAACTGATTAAGTTATAATATATTTTATTTCTGTAAATGATATAGTAAACGCCTTTTGTTTCATCGCCCTTAACAAGAACTTTTTTGGACTTACCGTTGGTTTTTACGCGCTTGAGCGAGCCGTTTACGTCAACAAAATATACATAGCCCTTATATATTGTAGGACTTCTGTCTTCTCTTCCGCCGTCAATCTTTTTGCCCTTTGCGTTTAAGGACTTGGCGTAGTAAAGTCCCTTGCCCGCGTCAGCTTTTGCAACGGTGCTTCCGCTGAAATTGAAAAGATTGGTCTGTGAGTTGAACTGCTGCTTCTGGGAAACGTTTACAAGGGTTTCCTTTGCAGTTGCAGTTGAAGTAAACGCAATAAACGAAGTAAATACTACGCTCAGCGCAAGTAAAATGCTTATTATTTTTTTCATAATAAATCTCTCCTTAAAAAAAATTATATCAAATTATTCTTCTTTGTTCAATAAAAACATTGACTTTTAATTATTATTAAGTAAAATATATATACAAATATAATTAAAGGAAAATTATTATGCTTGAGCTTAAAAATGTCTCCTTTGACGTTAAGGCTGACGAGGGACAGAAAGAAATAATTAAAGATATAAGTATTAAAATCGGCGATAATAAGCTTATTGTTATTACCGGCCCCAACGGCGGCGGTAAATCAACAATGGCTAAGCTTATTGCGGGTATTGAAAAGCCGACGGGAGGAAAAATATTCTTTGACGGTAAAGACATTACCTCTCTTTCAATTACCGAAAGAGCAAACGCAGGTATCTCCTTCGCATTTCAGCAGCCCGTTCGCTTTAAGGGAATCGAGGTGCTCGACCTTCTCCGCCTTGCGGCAAAGGAGGAGCTTTCGGTTGCCGACGCGTGCCGCTATCTTTCAAAGGTAGGCCTTTGTGCAAAGGATTATATCAACCGTGAAGTTAACGCAAGCCTTTCGGGCGGCGAGCTTAAGAGAATTGAGATTGCAACCGTGCTTGCAAGAAACACCCGTCTTTCGGTTTTTGACGAGCCCGAGGCAGGTATTGACCTCTGGAGCTTCAATAATCTTATTGAGGTTTTTGAAAAAATGAAGAGGGATAACGACAACTCAATTCTTATCATCTCCCACCAGGAAAGAATTTTAAATATTGCAGACGAGATTATTGTTATTGAAAAC
>JAFSZK010000077.1 GCA_017458975.1 Eubacterium sp.
AACAATTTACGGCGACAATGTTAAGAAGGTAAAATAAAAAAGCCAAAGCCCCGAGCGGAATCCGCTCGGGGTATTTTTTTACGGAAAAGAGCCTTGCGTTTCGCTTTTTTAAAGGCTGAAAGCTATAAAAAAACAGTACCGTTTACAGTCCGTGTTTTCGGACGGTTCGCGCATTTTTCGTTTTGAAATTTTATTATACTTTTTAGCGGTATTGACTAAATTTCAAACCCTTTTTTTGTAGAATATTTACATTGATAAAAAGCCCTGAATTAGGTATAATTAGGATGAAATAGTTTACAGATTTATTCTGTTTTTTATTAGCTTTTCAAGGAAGGTAAATATATTATGAACCAGGAAACAAACAGCCAGAAGACTATTCTTGTTGTCGACGACAGCACGATTAACCTCGAGATGCTCTCGGTTATGCTCGGCGACGTTTATAACCTTAAATTTGCAACCGACGGTCAGAAGGCGCTTGATATTTTAAACAGGGATAAGAATATTTCCCTTGTTCTTCTTGATATGTCGATGCCGTTTATGAGCGGTACCGAGGTGCTTGCAGAGATTAAGAAAAACGACGCTTTAAGCGCCGTTCCGGTAATTGTTCTTGCAACCGCCGACGATAACGAATTTGCCTGTCTTGCAATCGGCGCGCTTGACTTTATTAAAAAGCCCTTCCCCCTTCGCTCGGTTATTCTTGCTAAGATTGAGGCGGCTTTAAATTCTGAAATAAAGTCAGAGGGCTTTGAGCTTGATTCATACATAAACGCACTCTTTGAAGAGTACCAGACGGTTTATCTTATCGACGTTGAGGACGACTCTTATGAATCAATATCCGAGGACAAGGACTATCTTTCCCTTAAGATTACCGAAAAGGGCGAAGACTTCTTTGAGGCAATGGGCGCTAACGCCGATAAGGTTGTATTTGAGGAGGACCGCGAATTACTAAAAAGCTCCCTTGAAAAGGACGCACTTATGACAACGCTCAAGTCAAATCAGGGTTTAACGATGGATTACCGCCTCAATATTGACGGAGACGTTAAGCATTACCGCCTTAAGGCTATGCTTGTTCCCGACGAGAAGGAACAAATAATAATCGGCGTAAGCTGTACCGAGGATGAAATTGTAGGTATGGAAACGCTTTATGCATTCAGGAACGACGCGCGCAATTACAGCGATATCGCTCAGTCCCTTGCCTGCGACTATATTTGCATTTACTTTGTACACCTTGAAAGCAACAGATTTATTGAGTACTATTCCGACCCGGGCTTTGACGTGCTCAAGCTTGAAAAAAGCGGCGATAATTTCTTTACCTTCGGTCTTAAGAGCTTCCTGAGAGGCGTTAATGCGGTTGATACCGAAAGAGTTACCCATCAGTTTACAAAGGAAAACGTTATTAAAACCATAGACAAGCACAAAGCATTTACAATATCCTTCAGACTAACATTTGAGGAAAGCGACGAATACGTATTTCTTAAAGCAACAAAGCTTATTAAAGACGGAGTTGAATACCTCGTAGTCGGAATTAGTAATATTGACGCTCAGATGAACTCATAATAAAAAAAGCAGGAATTTCCTGCTTTTTTTATTATGCTTATTTCTTTAATTCCGCCTTTTTAACAAGCTTAAACTGAGGCTCTGTATTATCCTTAACTCCGTTTTTATAATAATCCTTAAGCGCAATTTCGTTATCGCTTACAATCTCATAGGTATAATAGGTCTTTTCGTCAACGTTAAAGTTAAGTCCCGCCGACATAAAGAGCTTTTCATCCTTAACCTCATACCTGCCGTCGCAATTTATTTTTTTTGAGAACGTATCGTAATTAAGCGACGGTCCGAAGGTTTCATCGATATATTCGTCGAAGGTCTTTTCAAGCGACTTTTCGTACAGTGCAACAATTTCGTCGTCCGAATACTTGCTGAAATACGATGAAGAGTCTCTGAAATAATCAATTACTCCCTTTCTTAAGTAGGGCTTCAACTCTTTAACCGTCTTGTCAAAGGCGTCCTTATCAACGGTGATGGCATATGTTCCGTCATCCTTGAAATTAAATACATATGTTATCTCAAATTTACAGCCCTTGAAATACTTGCCGAAGGTACCCGTACCCTTAATAAAATCGTCGGTTAAATCAATTGTTGAATTCCATGTACCGTAGAACTTCTTTTCGGGGCCGTTCATACTTACAACAGCCGCCGCAACAATTGCAACGATTAAAACAATAACAACGATTAATACGGGCAGCTTGCTCTTTTTCTTAGGCGGCGCAACCATCGTCGGAGCAAATCCGCCCTGTATCGGCTGGCCGTATGCCCCCTGCGGCGGCTGATTAAACGCAGCCTGATTTACCTGCTGATACTGAGGCTGTGGCTGTTGTCCGGGCGGCTGATAATATGTTCCCTGCTGCGGTGCCTGAGGCTGCTGCGGTGCCTGAGGCTGTTGCGGTGCCTGAGGCTGTTGCGGAGCTTGCGGCTGAGCAGGTTGATACTGAGGTTGGGGAGGTGTCTGCTGCGGCTGCGGGGGTTGATAAAACGTTCCCTGCTGCGGCTGTGCCGGTTGTATGGGTTGACCGGTATTCGGGTCAAAATTCTGTCCCTGAGCAGGATATCCGCCTCTGTTTTGTTCGTCCATAAATTTATCTCCTTTTTATTTTAGTTTATCATATATTCTACATTTATGCAATAGTGTAAAATCCATGCGTTACAGTTGGTCTGCGATATTGTAAATGAGCTCTTTTGTTTTGTCCCAGCCGAGGCAGGGGTCGGTAATCGACTTTCCGTAAACGCCGTCCTCAACGTGCTGACAACCGTCCTCGATATAGCTTTCAATCATAAAGCCCTTTACCATCTTTTTAATATCGGTATTATACTTCATTGAGTGGAGAACCTCGTTTACAATTCTTGGCTGTTCCAAATACTTTTTACCCGAATTTGAATGGTTTGTATCAATAATTACTGCGGGATTTCTGAACTCTGCCTCACAGTAGCGGTCATGAAGAAATCTCAAATCCTCATAGTGATAATTCTGGTGGTTAATTCCGTACTTGTCAACGCTTCCTCTGAGGATTGCGTGAGCCATATCGTTGCCCTCGCTCTCAAGCTCCCAGCCTCTGTAAAGGAAGGTATGGCCGCTTTGCGCCGCCTTAATTGCGTTGAGCATTATCGAAAGGTCGCCGCTTGTCGGATTTTTCATACCTACGGGAATATTAATCGAACTTGTTACAAGGCGGTGCTCCTGGTTTTCAACCGACCTTGCGCCGACTGCAACGTATGAAATAATATCGGATAAATATCTGTGGTTTTCGGGATAGAGCATTTCGTCCGCACAGGTAAGTCCCGTCTGTTCAACCGCGTCCTTATGAAGCTGGCGGATTGTAATAATTCCCTCAAGCATATCGGGCTTCTTGTCGGGGTCGGGCTGGTGGAGCATTCCCTTATATCCCGCGCCCGTAGTCCTCGGCTTACCCGTGTAAATTCGGGGAACTATAAATATCTTGTCCTCTACTTTCCTTTGAACCTCGGCAAGCCTGTGGATATAATCAAGAACGCTGTCCGCTCTGTCCGCCGAGCAGGGACCGATTACAAGAACAAGCTTGTCCTCGAGCCCTCTGAAGATTCTTGCAAGCTCCTCGTCCCTTGCTTCCTTAACCCTTACCGCTTTCTCGCTTAAAGGGTATTCTTTTTTTATATCAATCGGAAATGGCAGCTTTCTTTTAAACTGCTCTTTTTTCATATTGTCCATAGTTTGTTATCTCCTTTGCCGCAATTAATGTCTTGTGTTGTCCGTGAACCGCTCGCAAAAGCGCGCCTGAAAAGACGGCTCCTCGCCCCCTGCATAAAGGTGGCTCAAATCTCCGTACTGAATACAGGTGAAAATCGCTTTCCCCTGTTCTCTTTCAGCTGTTGCAAGGCGTGTAACCGAGGTCGGAAGGGCGACAAAATTATGCCATAAAATCATAGGCGAAATTTTAAAAATCTGGGATAATATAACGCTTTCAACGCCGAAATGACAGAACAAAAGTATCTTTTCAGCGTTTGGTCTTTCAGCCCTGAAAAGCCTTTCATTATGAACATAGCCGTGCTTTTCAAGAAGCGCGTCTGTGCCGTTGATTACCTCGTAATAATAATCCTTTACATTTCCGTTTTTCATCAGCTCAACGTCAAGCCAATTATCATATGAATAGTATTCGTTAAACCTCGTCCAGTAGTCGGGAACTCTGTCCCAGCACTGAGTCGTTTCGCCTTTCCATTTTACCGTACCCTTAAACTCATGAAGCCACGGAAGAATAATCGCTTCCTTGCCTGATTTTTCAAGGTAATATGAAGCGGTCTTTTTTGCTCTTCCCATAGGGGAGCAATATACCGCGTCAAACTCGGTTTTAATAAGCCTTTCGGCAAGGAGCTTTGCCTCGCGCTCGCCCTTTTTAGTTATTGAGTCATGTTCATAATCCGGGTCCGCGTGGCGCACAATCCATATTTCCATATTATTTTACCGTATTAGCTTTAAGCTGTTCCTCGCTCATTGACATAAGATATGCAAGATAGGTTTCACAACGATGACTGTCGGAAAAATAAGTCGCGCCTATTTTATTACCCGTTGCGCCGCCGATACCCTCCTTAAATACGAAGAACTTTGATATCTTTCTGAATGCAGATGACGTTCCGATAAGGTCCACGGCGCTTATGAGCATAAGCTTCATCGCTCTGTCAACATTTGCCTGGTCCTCGGGAGTATCGTTACCCGAAACGTAACCGCAAAGCGTGTATTTATAATATTCAAACGCGCTGTAAGAGTTAAAGCATTCCTTCATTTTCTTGTTATAGAAGGTATCAAGGTCGGGCATACTTGCCGCCATAACCTTTGAAATATTGCTCACAGCCTGATTGCCCTTTTTATACGACATATAAATCTTGTTGTCCTTATAGTCGTTATATTTCAGCTGCATTGCGTCCTTTTCCTTACGATAATCGTTTATACTTAAATTATCGCTTCCGAGAATTGAATAAACCGTTCCGTATTTTCCGAAGCCGCAGGACTTTGGAAGCACCTCAGTAACAAAATCCTCGGGACAAACAATGCTGTAAATCTGTTTTAATTCGGGGTCGTCAAGGTCAACCTGCTTTGAATCCGCAAAGTTCGGAGTAGCAAAGCAATATGTATAAAGATTATCCTTGTCAATCTTAATATCCTCGCCGAAGCCGCCGTTTTTAATAACCTTGGTTGCAAGCAAATCAGCCGTTGCAGCGCCGCGGCTGTGACCCATAAGAAGAATTTTAAACGGCTTGCCGCTTGCGTTTTTCTTAATGAAATCGGTAATTCTGCCGTGCATAAAATCCCTTGCGTCCGCAAAGCCGAGGTGGATTTTACCTTTTTCCTCAAAGCCTGCATAGCCGTTTCCGTCGTTAGCAATCCTGTCAACTCCGAAGGGGTCGAAATTTGAATACCAGGTCTTTTTATATGAGCCGATAAATGCTGCGATTACAAGGTTAAACTCCTCGCCGTCAAGGTCAATATCACGCGATGCAATAAAATAACTTACCTCGTCACGGTCCGCCTTGGGCTGTATCTCCTGATGCTCAAAGCCCATTTTGTCAAGCACCTTTTTAAGTCCGGGCTGGGTCCAGGGGAAGCCCGTTTCAGCCTCGGCGCTCTCATCGTCAACTATCTTGTCATAGCCAACGGTTACAAGCCTGCACGCAAGGCGGCAAAGCTCGTGGTTATACTCTTTTGCGCTGTTTTTGAACAGATTTAAATCATATTCAAAATTCATTTTTCCGTCAACGCCCTCAATAGTGAATTCAACGTCAACGTTTCCAACTAAATTTTTATCCATAATTTACTCCCAAAATGTTATTACTAATATATTAACATAATTAATTATATATCGCAACCGCAAAGAAGCTCATTTTTCCACTTTTTGACAAGTTTTTCAAGAGTCCATACCGCGTTTGCGGGGCTCGTTGACGGAAGGCAAACGGCTCTTATTCCGGTTTTGCTTTCAAGATATTCACCGTAAAGCCTGTCAGCGGTCTTACCGTTGGTGAAAATCCGCGAAATCTTTGAGTTTTCAAGGATTTTACATATATCGTTTGGTACGGCATTTTTAATTGAACTGTCCGCCGAACCCGTAATTTCACACTCTTTAATGACGTCCCATAAAGCAACGTTATGCTTTAACAAAAACGCCTTTTTCTCTTCAATACTTTGCGGTACGGTATCATCAAAAACGGCTCCGAGAACCCGCCAGAAACGGTTTTGAGGATGACCGTAAAAGAAGCCCTCCTCCCTTGACTTAACCGAAGGAAAGGAGCCGAGTATAAGTATTTTTGAGTTCCCGTCAAACACGGGCGGTATCGGATGCCTGATTTTCTCCATATAATCACCGAATATATTATATCATAAAAACAAATATCAAACAATGCCGCGTTTAACCACTTCCACGCAAAGTGGAACCCTTCTAATTACCATACCTTGTGCAAATAATCCCTTTGTGTTATAATTTGTACGAGGTGAGAAAATGGACCCAAAGAAAACAGGCATACTTATTGCCCGTCTGAGAAAGGAAAAAGGCTTAACCCAGACTGCTCTTGCAGAAAAGCTGAACATAAGCAACCGAACGGTCTCAAAATGGGAGAACGGAGACGGTTATCCCGATATCTCCCTGCTTTTTGATATTGCTCAATTGTTTGACGTCAGCATTGACGAAATACTAAGCGGCGAACTTGCAGAAAAAAACAGCGAAAAAGAAGATGCGCCGATACTCTTTGAAGGATATGCAAAGCCTACAAAGGATTTGTATAAGGATATTTTCAAAGCCTTTGAATTCTTTAATGTTTATGACAAGAGACCGATATTCTTAACAGCCTTTTTATATGATATGCTTATGTGGTTTTTGATTGAAACAAATAACCTCAGCGCCCATTCCAAAGAATTATATATATTATTTACAGTTTTTGTTAATCTTCTGTTTTTGGTTTTCTTTATAAACATAAAACTTAATCCCCGCAAACAGCTTTTAAATTATAAGCTGCTTAACGGAGATAAATACTGCGATACCCATTATGTAATCTCTGACAAATTCTATTTTTCGGACAGATACAGAACGTGGGCAATTCCGTTTTCCGATATTAAGGACGTTAAAGAAGAAAAGAACAGTTTTGTATTCAGATACGGAGAGGCAGCAGCCTTTGAAATACCCAAATCAATAATAAGCGAAGAAAAGCTTGATGAATTCAAAGAGTTTGCGCAGCAGTTTTCGTTGCCTTCAGACAGCGTAAAATCTATAAAGTCAATAAAAAGAATTACATCCTACGTTATGCTTATTATCGGTATTCTGATGATACCTCTTAACGTTTATATTACGGCTGAAAATAACAACAGTTTTACATATAAAGATATTAACAGTAAATGCGAGTATTATTACGATAATAAGGATGATTTTAACTCGCTTAAAAACAAAGTTCAGTCAGACCCCGAGCTTATAAAGAAAGCCGAAGAAAAGTATACTGACGTATATGACAGTGTTTCAAAATATACCGATTTAACGTTTGTCAACGGCATATATCTTACAAAAGACGGATATGTATGTGTTGAAAATTATGAAGGCTACGGATATGATACGGGCTATATTTATTATACGGGTAAGGGTTTACCTACTCCTGAGGACGCATGCTTTGAAACAACAACTTTAACAGATAAGAAATATAATTATATAAAAGAGGATGACCTGTATCTTATCGGCAGGAGTAAAAAAATTGCTCTTAATTATAATGAGTGGTTCTTAGTAAAGTCTCTCGGCGATAACTGGTATTATTATGAATATCATTGATTATAGTTTTTATCACAGGAGACTTCGTAAATTTATCTCGTTTAGATATCTTTCGTAAAAAGAAAGAAATATGTCGGCATTGACCTTCGTCCAAACGCCCTGCGTGATTAAAGTATTTTGCAAGCAAAACACTAACAATCACTCCGGGCGTTTCTCCTCTCAGCGACAGTACAAGTATCTGTCGCTGAGTAAACTATGTCTTAAAAATCAAGATAAAGAAAAAACAGGCGTAAAGCCTGTTCTTTCTTTATGTCGGCATTGACCTATCTTCCCGGGAAGCTGCCCTCCAAGTATCTTCGGCACGCATGAGCTTAACTACCGTGTTCGGGATGGGAACGGGTGGACCCTCAGCGTAATAAACACCGACTATGAC
>JAFSZK010000078.1 GCA_017458975.1 Eubacterium sp.
ATCTTATAGACTTCGCAGCCTGTAAAACCTTTTTGCACGGCTCTCTCCTCCTTTCCTGGGGTATTATATCTTACATTTGGGGTAAATGTTTTAATTTTGGGGTAATTATGTTATTTTATGGGGGAAATCCCCACAGACTTATTATAATAGTAATATATACCAAAGTCAATAATTTTTTTCGCTTGGCTGAAATTGTAACTTTTCTGTAACTTTTGAAAAACATTTGTAATTTATAGCTATTTGATAAGGGGGTATAAATATGGTATAATATTTTTAATATATTAAAAGGAGAACACATATGGAATATAAAACCACATGGCGTGAAAAAATCTTTTACGGAGTCGGCGCGATAGGTCTTGATTTAAGCTACGGTATGTTTTATTCTTTTTTGAGCTATTACCTTTCAAGCGTACTCGGACTGAAAGAGGCTTTTCTGTTGCTTCTCACTCCGATAGCAAGAATATGGGACGGTATTAACGACCCGATGATGGGAACAATCGTTGATAATACCAAAACCAAATTCGGTAAATACAGACCGTGGATTCTGATTGGCGCGATTGCAAACGGCATTGTACTGTTTTTGCTTTTTACAAGCTTCGGTATGAAAGGACTCCCGCTTTATATCTACATTGCGGTTATGTATATTCTTTGGGGTATGACGAATACAATGGCGGATATTCCCTACTGGAGTATGGTACCGTCCTTCACCTCCGACCCGAAGGACAGGAATATGGTATCAACCGTGGCGCGAACCTTTTCGGGTCTCGGTCAGGGCATTATTACGGTTTTAACGCCGATTATTCTTCCGAAGCTTTCTTCCGGCATAACTACCGATAAGGGTTACAGCGCAAGCGGTTTTTCACGCTGGGCGGGAATACTCGGTATCTGTCTTGTAATTTTCGCTTTAATTACCGTTATTTCAACTAAGGAGAAAAACGTTGTTTACGGCGAAAAAACAAAGCTCTCCTTTAAGAAAATCTTTAACGTATTAAAGAGCAACGACCAGCTTCTTGTATTTATGCTCTTTGCGATGCTTTCAAACGCAGGCTGGTACCTTACAAGCGGAACGGCGGTTTACTATTTTTCCGACGTTCTCGGAAAGCCGACGGAACAGAGCAAATTCCAGATGATAGGCGCGGTAGGTTCCGTACTCGGTCTCCTTGTTATTCCCGTTCTTGAAAGGTGGCTGAGCAAAAAAAGAATTTATCAGGTTTCCCTTTCAATAACCATACTCGGCTATATTCTTATGTATATTGCGGGTCCCGTTATGAAGCAGACGCTGTTGCTTAGTATCTGCTATATCTTCTCGTCAACGGGTATCGCGTCAATGTTTGTATCCCAGACAATCTTCCTTGCGGATATAGTTGACTACGGCGAATACAAGAATCACGAGCGAAACGAAAGTATCACCTTCTCGATGAAGGGCTTTCTTCAGAAAATGGCATATACCATTCAGACGATTATTCTTTTCGGCGGACTTGCGCTTGTGAACTATAACGAGCAGATAACCTCGGCAAGCAAAAAAATTAATGACACCACAAAGGGTGCCATCGGATTTATTGCCTTCGGTGCGCCGGCAGTACTCATGGTGCTTTCGCTTATAGTATTCAGCGTTAAGTTTAAGCTTCACGGCGAGCTTGCCGACAAGGTACATGATTATATTGTACAAAGAGAAAACGCTTCGTAAGAAGCGTTTTTCTATAACTGACAAAATAAAAAGCTCCCCTTGGGGAGCTTTTAATTCTTTTAGCCTTTTCTCTGTGCGTTTGAGATACCGTCGCGGATGCGGCGAACGTCTGTAAGCGCCTTATAGAGAGCATCGTCAATTGAGAGAAGCGTATCGTCAGCGTAGTTATTTACTGCTGTGAGCATTTCTCTTGACTTATTCTGAGCGGAGGTTACCATTTCATTTGCCTGAGCGGTAGCGTTGTTAAGGATTTCGGAAGCCTGATTCTGTGACTCCTGAATAAACTGCTTACCCTGTTCGTTAGCCTGAGCAAGAATTTCTGTAGCTTCAGCCTGAGCCGTCTTTGTAATTTCATCTCTTGCAACAAGCTCTCTCGCCTCTTCCTGAGCCTTTTTAATAATATCGGCAGCCTCTCTCTTTGCCTCTTCAAGAATAGTGTTTCTTGAATCAACAATAGCCTTAGCCTGTTTTGTTTCCTGAGGAGTATTTAAACGGATATCCTCAATAATTGTCTTAATTTTATCAACATCAACCGCACACTTTTTACTAAGCGGAATTGAACTTGCGTCATCGAGTACATCTTCAAGGTCTTCAAGTAAAATATCAGTGTTTGTCATTTTAAAAGTCTCCTTTACATCTTTTATAAATATCTTCTGCTATCGCCGCAGGAACAAACGAATCAATGTCGCCTCCGAGGGCGCAAACCTGCTTGACCATACTGCTTGAGAGAAACATATTCTCACCCTTTGCGGTAAGGAATACCGTTTCGCATTTGGGATAAAGCGATTTATTAGTCAGAGCCTGCTGAAATTCATAGTCAAAGTCGGACATCGCGCGGAGTCCCTTAACTATTGCGGCAGCGCCCTTCTGCTTCGCATAATCAACGAGCAGTCCGTCAAAGGTATCAACCTTAACGTTATCGCTTTTAAGACATCTTTTTATAAGCTCAATTCTCTCGTCGGTTGAGAACATCGGCTTTTTAGATACATTGCTCATTACAAGAACAATAACCTCGTCAAAGATATCCGCAGCGCGCTCGATGATATCCAAATGCCCCAGGGTAACAGGGTCAAAGCTTCCGGGACAAATTGCTATTTTCATAGTTTAGTCCTTTCGGTAATAGGTTAATTTTGACTTTCCGTAATTTTTCTGTTTGGCAATCGTCCAGTCGTTAACCCTTTCGGGCAGCTCCTCTTTTCTTGCCGTTTCACAGATTATCACCCCGCCCTCGTTCATCTTAGGCGTAAGCTTACTTAAACAGTCAATTATTAATCCCTTATTATACGGAGGGTCAAGTAACGCAATATCATAGCTTCCGTTTCTTGAGAGGAAGGACACAGCGTCGCAAAGCACAAGCGAGGATACGTCCTGCATTTCGCAGTGCTTTATATTCTGCTGCACGATTTCATACGCGCTTTTGTTATTCTCAACAAAGGTACAAAACCTTGCTCCTCTTGAAAGGGCTTCTATGCCGAGCTGACCGCAGCCTGCGAACAAATCAAGCACCTGTTTTCCCTCAAGCTCAAACTGGATTGAGCTGAACAAAGCCTCTTTGGTGCTTTGGGAGGTAGGTCTTGTAATTTCTTCGCCGCGGAGTGTAATAAGATTACGACCCCTTGCTGTTCCGGTAATAACTCTCATATACTATTCCCCACAATAACACATATATTATACAGTCAGTTTAATGGTTAGTCAAGAATAAATTGTATTTTTTAATCTATGTGTAATAATTCTTAATATCCTCGGCGTTCTTTTTTGTAATTGCCTTTACCCTGCAAAGCTCGTCGACGCTCGCTTCTTTTATCGCGGAAATCGTCTTAAATTCCTTAAGAAGCGCCTTTGCCTTTGCTTCGCCAATTCCGTCAATTTTAAGCAGTCCCGAGGAGAAGGAGCTCTTTTTATGCTTCGTTCTGTGGTAGGTAATTGCAAAACGGTGAACCTCCTCCTGAATTGTGGAAACGAGGGTAAACACACGGCGATGGGAATTAATCGCAATCTCGCCGCCGTCAAAGGCAATCGCTCTTGTTCTATGCTTAGAGTCCTTAACCATACCGAAAACGGGAACGTCGATATTCATTTCCTTTATTACGGGAAGAACCGCATTAACCTGCGCCTCGCCGCCGTCAAGAAGAATTAAATCGGGTTTGATTTTAAAGGTGGAATCCTCGCCGTCCTCGTAATAATGCTTAAAGCGACGCGTTAAAACCTCGTTCATTGAGCCCACGTCGTTCTGACCGTCAAAGCCCTTTATTGAAAAGCGTTTATAGGCTTTTTTCATCGGGCGTCCGTTATGGAACACAACCATACCCGCAACGTTATCCGCGCCGAAGGTATGGGAAATGTCGTAGCTTTCAATATATTCAGGCGGCTTCGCCAGTCCGAGCAGGGACGCAAGCTCCTCAAGGGCTGAAAGCTCTTTTCCGAGTCTGCCCTGAGTCTGGGCAAGCTGTTCGTTTGCGTTTTTGATACACATATTAACTATTGCAAGGTGCTCGCCCTTTTGAGGATGGATTATCTCAAGCTTCTTTCCCCTGAGCGCTTCAAGATGTTCGCGCAAAAGTTCTTCGTCCGCAACTTCGCCGTCAACGGCAATTCTTGCAGGTATGCCCTCTCTCATTGAATAAAAGCGTTCAATAAGCTCAAAGCGGGCTTCAGCGAGATTGTCGACGCTGTCAATAATAAAATGCTCGCTGTCGGTCAGCATACCGCCCTTAAATCGGATTACGTCAAAGCATGCCTTCCTGCTTGAATTAACAAGCGCGAAAACGTCCTCCTCGGATACGTTAATCGCAAATACCTTTTGCTTTTCCTCAAGGTTTTTAATCGCCTTTATCCTGTCGCGCAGCTTGGCTGCCTTTTCAAATTCGAGGTCTTCGCTGTATTGCTCCATTTTGGCGGTCATATCCTTAATCGCCGTTTTACTTCCGCCCTTTAAAAAGGCAACGGCGTCCTTAACGTTGCTTTGGTATTCCTCTTTTGTAATTCTGCCGTTACACGGAGCGGAGCAAAGCCCCATAAAACCGTTAAGGCAAGGTCTGCTTTTACCGTAATCACGGGGAAACTTCTTATTACAGCGCGGTAGTTTAAATATTTTAAGAGTTTCCTCAACCGCGTTTTTAACCGAGAAGGTTGAAATGAACGGACCGATGTATTCGGCGTCCTCGCCGTCGGGTCGGTAGCACTCCTTAATACGCGGAAATTCGCCCTTTGTAACCTTTATATAGTTGTAGCCCTTATCATCCTTTAAGAGGATATTGTACTTCGGCATATGCTGTTTAATAAGCGAGCATTCCAGCACAAGGGCTTCAAATTCGGTATCGCATAGAATATAGTCAAAATCGTCAACGTTTTCAACCATACGGATTACTTTCAGAGAGTGGTTTGAATGAGAACCGAAATAGGAGGAAACGCGGTTTTTAAGCGCCTTTGCCTTGCCGATATAGATTATCTTTTTGTCCTTGTTTTTCATTATATACACTCCCGGATTCAGCGGAAGCGCCATCGCCTTTTTGCGAAGCTCTTTTTCGGTCAAGGTTATCCCTCCTTTCCAGAATAATGAATAGTGAATATTGAATAATGAATAGTTTCGGGTGATTCCCCTGTTAGGGGAAATGTCACGAAGTGACAAAAGGGTCTGCCGTTCTGCAAGAAGGATACCCGCACCCATTGTATTATACCACACAAAAGCAAAAAAATAAAGCACCGCCTGAGCAGTGCTTTAAAAATCATTTATTACTCGTTAAAACCGCTCTTTACGAGAGCTACAAGTCCGTTGACTGCATCCTCTTCGTCGGCGCCGTCAGCGATAATTCTAATATCAGTACCGCCCATAATGCCGAGCGAAAGAACGCCTAAAAGCGATTTAGCGTTAACTCTTCTTTCTTCTTTTTCTACCCAGATTGAAGATTTAAACTCGTTAGCCTTCTGAATAAAGAAGGTAGCCGGACGAGCGTGAAGACCAACCTGATTTTCTACTGTTACATCTTTTACAAACATAGTAACGTACCTCACAAAAATACTATAAAACAATATTATTAAACTCTGTTAATTAATTTTGTTGTGCCTATTATAACATTTTAAACAATATCGTCAATATCGTTTTTCAAACTTCGTATAACTAAATGAATAATCAACAAAGTGAGAGTCCTTTATTTGTGCAATTTTAACAGAATTTTTCATCCGGTTTTGTTAGACCATCGCCTATATTGTGGCTATTCTTCGGACAATAGGTATATTTTGTCTTTTTCGCTCAATTCAGCTTTTTCAAGCAAATCGGGTCTTCTTTGCTTTGTGCGTTTTAAGGACTGCTTCCTTCTCCACATGTCGATATTGGCGTGATGGCCGGAAAGCAATACCTCCGGCACCTCCCTGTCTTTCCATTTGGCAGGGTGGGTGTACTGGGGATATTCAAGAAGCGAATTAAAGTGGCTCTCCTCGGTAAAGCACTCATCGTCGGAAAGCACTCCCGGGAGCATACGCGAAACGGAATCCGCAAGAATCAGCGCGGGTAATTCGCCGCCCGTCAGAACATAGTCGCCAACCGAGATTTCCTCGGGCTCAAGCTCCTCGATTACCCTTTCGTCAACCCCCTCATAGTGACCGCAGAGAATCGCGATATTATCAAGCTTTGAGAGCTGCTTAACCCTTTCCTGAGTTAAGGTTTTGCCCTGAGGGGTCATATAAATTAAATGGGGTCGCTTTCCGAGCTTTTCACAAAGCGAATTAAAACAGTCATAGATAGGCTGCGCCTGCATTACCATACCCATACCGCCGCCGTATGGCTTATCGTCAACCCTTCTGTGCTTATCATCGGTATAAGAGCGAATATCAATACAGTTTATTTCTACCTTTCCCGCTTCTCTCGCCCGTCCGATAATGCTTTCGCCGAGGACAGAGTTACACATATCGGGAAAGAGAGTCATTATGTCAATTCTCATCAAAAAGTCCTTTCATCGGCTTTATCATTACCTTTTCGTTTTCAAAATCTATTTCGATTATTATATCGGGAGTTGCGGGAACAAGGTAAGTCTTTTTATCCTTTTTAACCTCGTAAATATCGCACGAGCCGTAGTTCATAACGTCGTTTATTTTTCCGTACTCCTCCCCCGTTTCCGAGTCAACGACCGCGCAGCCGATTATATCCGCTATATAATATGCGTCCTCGTCAATTTGTGCGTCATCGCGATTACAGAAAAGCACGCGTCCTTTAAGCTCCTCAGCCTGCTCAATCGTTGTTATTTCAGCGAATTTGAGGATTGCAATATTTTTTTGAGGGCGCACGCAAGAAAGCGTAAGAGCGCCTTTGCCTTCACTGTCGGTATAGAGGGTTTTGAGCTGTTTTAAGTACGAAATATCGTCGCACCAGAAATCGAACTTAACTTCGCCCTTAAGCCCGTGGGTATTATTTACTTTTCCTATTTCCAAATACTGTTGCATAACAGCCCCTGTAATTCGTAATTAATAATTAATAAAGCGACCTCAGGTCGCTTTATTGTTAGTCTATTTCAACTGATATTTTTGCATCTCTGCGGTTAGCGGCAGCGCGCATAACAACTCTTATTGCCTTTGCAATTCTGCCCTGCTTACCGATTACTCGACCCATATCGCTTTCAGCGACATGGAGATGATATACGATTACGCCTTCTTCGTTGGGTTCGTCAACATCAATTGAGACTTCGTTCGGGTTATCTACTAAGCCCTGTGTGATTGATTTTAACAATTCCTCCAAAGAAAACACCTCCAAATCAAATTATTTTTAAATCGAATTAAAGGATGCCTTCTTTTTTAAGAATAGCCTTAACGGTGTCAGTAGGCTGAGCGCCGTTTGCAATCCACTTCTTTGCCTTTTCTGCGTCAATTTTAATTTCAGCAGGGTCTTTCATTGTGTCGTAGGTTCCGATTTCCTCGATGAAACGTCCGTCACGGGGATATCTTGAATCTGCTACTACTACACGGTAGAAGGGTGCCTTCTTTGCGCCCATTCTGCGAAGTCTGATTTTAACTGCCATTTTTCTTACCTCCAAATATATGAATATTATTTTTTACCTTTAGAAACCAAAGGGATTGTTCTGTTGTGATTTTACGTTACCCATAAGCTTTTCAGCCATTTCCGGGTTTTGCGCCATCATACGGCGCATCTTCTTGCTTACCTTAGGACCTTTATTTCCGCCGATTTGCTTCATCATTTTCTGCATCTGCTTAAACTGAGCGAGGAGCTTATTAACGTCCTCAACGCTCTTTCCGCAGCCTGCTGCAATTCTTCTTTTTCTTGAAGGATTAATAATTTCGGGTCTTGCCCTTTCCTCCTTCGTCATCGAATAGATAATTGCACGAAAACGGTCAAACGCCTTTTCGTCGATATCCTCGTCCTTAATCTGTTTGCCGATACCGGGGATAAGCTTAATTGTATCTTTAATTGAGCCCATTCTTTCAAGCTGGTCAAACTGGTCGAGAAGGTCGTTTAAATCAAATTTGTTTTTAGCAAGCTTCTTTTCAAGCTCAGCCGCCTTCTTTTCATCAAGCGCAAGCTCTGCCTTTTCAATAAAGGAAAGCACGTCGCCCATACCTAAAATACGGGACGCCATACGGCTCGGGTGGAAGGTTTCAAGGTTATCGAGCTTTTCGCCCGTTCCTACAAATTTAATCGGCTTGCCCGTTACGGCTCTTACCGAAAGCGCCGCACCGCCGCGCGTATCGCCGTCAAGCTTTGTAAGAATAACGCCGTCAATACCAAGCGTTTCATTAAAGCTTTTAGCAACGTTAACCGCGTCCTGACCCGTCATTGAGTCGATAACAAGCAGTATTTCGTGAGGATGAACGGTAGCTCTTATATTAGTAAGCTCCTGCATAAGCGCCTCATCAATATGAAGACGTCCCGCAGTATCAAGGAATACGTAATCGTTACCGTGGTCCTTAGCGTATTTAACAGCCTCCCCGGCAATTTTTACGGGGTCCTCGGCTCCCATTTCAAAAACGGGCACTCCTACCTGCTCTCCGACAACCTGGAGCTGTTTAATAGCGGCGGGTCTGTACACGTCGCAGGCAACAAGCAGAGGTCTGTGGCCCTCTTTTTTGAGCTTAAGAGCAAGCTTTGCCGAGTGGGTGGTTTTACCGCTTCCCTGAAGTCCGCACATCATAACGATTGTCGGCGGGTGGTTTGCGATTGCAAGCCTTGCTTCGCTTCCGCCCATAAGCTCGGTCAGCTCTTCGTTTACTATTTTAATAACCATTTGTCCGGGCGTCAGCGATTCCATAACGTCCGCGCCGATTGCCCTTTCGGTTACCTTTTTTGTAAATTCCTTGGATACCTTATAGTTAACGTCCGCTTCAAGAAGTGCAAGTCTGACCTCGCGCATTGCTTCCTTTACGTCAGCCTCGGTTAACTTTCCCTTTGCGCGTAGCTTTTTAAAAGAGTTTTCAAGTCTTTCACTTAATCCTTCAAATGCCATTAAATCACTCCTCGCTTAAATATTCGGCAAGCGATTTAATTCTTGCTACGTTATCGTTAATCTCTCTTGAAAGAGAATGCTCAAGATTAAAGCTAAAAATATTGTCGGCGCACTCGTTAATCTCTTTAAGACCTTTACGAAGCTCCTCAAATCTTGAAGAAAGACGGAGCTTGCTTTCCATATCGAAAAGCTGCGCCTCGGCTCTTTTAATAGAGTCTCTTACGCCCTGACGGGTAATACCCTCGTTTTCGGCAATTTCGGACAAGGACAAATCCTCATTATAGTATAAATCAAGAAAATCCCTTTGCTTGTCGGTAAGCATTTCGCCGTAGAAATCAAGCAGAATTGATATTTCCAAATTCTTTGCCACTATAACATCTCCTTTCCGAATTGGTGTAAAGCACTTTATCTTTACACGGCTTTGATATTATACTAAAAGGAACCCCCGTTGTCAAGGCAAATTTTAATAATTTTTTCAACAAAATTTTTATAAAAACTATTGACACAAATTATAGTATTAACCAAAAAAAGAGGGCACAAATTATGCCCTCATTTTTAAGTATTCAGTTTGCCTGGCGGTAGCTCTTTTTATGCTTGACGCCTTTTTTGTTAACAACCTTCATTAAGTCCTTATTACCGAGGATATTTTCGTTATAGAATTCGCTTCCCTTTTCGAGCTCCTTGTCGACCTTCTTTGCGCCGAACTCCTCATATACGGTTTGCTTGCCGCTGTAAAGGTTAGTACCTATACCGAGGCGCTCGCCGTCAATCTTTCCGCCGACTGACGCGATAACCGTAGGATACATATCCCAGTTTGACCACTTTCGGTTCTGCGTTACCTTTTTATCGGGTACGCCGAGCGACGGGTCGGCATTAAGAATTACATTATATTGGGTTCTTAAATACGATTTCGGAATTCTGCAATCATCAATAAACTTTGAGTCCATTGTCAGATGGTCGCCGATAAGAACGATTGTTGTATTATCATAAAACGGTTGCTGCTTAATCCAGTCAATTAACGCTTTTACGTCCCTGTCGCTGTTCCACAGCGCGTTTGCGTAATGCGACTTTTGCGGCATTTCCTTACCCGGGGAAACAAATCCGCCCGGACGGTGGGTATCCGCATTTTCAATAACAAGGTTAAAAGGCTTTCCGCTTTGATAGAGTCGGGTTAATTCGTCCTTTGCAAGACGGTAAAGAGTATCGTCCTCATAGCCCCACCACTGCTTGTAGTCCCTTGGTATAAGACCGAGCTTCTTTGCGTTATTATAGTCAACTATCTTCCAGTTGCCGTGGGTTGAATAGAGATATCTCAGACCGCCGAAATTAGCGTTTGAGCCCACCATAAAGGTCTGCTCATAGCCCTGCTTTTCAAGAATTTCACCGAGGGTATACGCGCCGGGAAGGAACTTACCGTCGGTGCCGTAGGTGTTCTTCCAGCCCGGAGCCTTCATCGGAAGTCCCGTAAACTGGTTAACCATTGAAGCTATGGACCACTGGGTTCCCGTTCCCTGAAGCGGACCGCCGTAGTAGTTATCCGTATTGGAGAAAACCGTTCCCTCTTTTGCGATTTCGGTAAGGTTGGGAATAAGATTCTCTTGCATATATCCGCCTTGCTTCTTTGACATAAAGGTGTTTTCCATTGATTCAAGGTAGATATAAATAAGATTTCTCTTCTTTTCGGGGAAGGTAATGCTTGCCTGCTCAGGGTCAACATACTGCTCATCGATAAAGTCGGATTTAAGAACATATGCGTTAAACACCTGAACTAAAGCGAATTTTTCCACTCCGTACCATACGCCGCCTGCAAGCGTTGCAAGCGCAAGAAGAAAACAGAGTATTCTTTTTGCAAGCAGGCTGAAAACGACCTTGCTTCTTTTAAGCTTCTTAAACACAAATTCAAATTTTGAAAAAGTAAAAAGCGCAAAGAACGTTGTGGTAAGAAGGGTCTGAAATACGGGGCCTTCACAGCCGTCAAGATAGACGCTCGCCTCCGTTCCCTCGGTTGGCGAAAAGAGGTTGATAATAAGCTGGTCTCCCGTAACCTTTCCGAAGGCTGTACCGCCCCAGATTGTACCGAAGAACGCTGCAGCGCCAAGTGCAAAAAGAATTACGCTTATAACCTTTATCGCCGTATGCTTCTTTCTTTTTTCGTAATCCTCGGGAATTTTAAATATAAGCTTGCCGTTAAAAACGGCAAATACAAGCTGAAGAAAAGCGGCGACAACCAGTGATACTATTAAATATTTAATAAAATGCGCCGTATGGTATTTACCGGTCACAAGGAAATGCTTAAATTTTAAAACATATCTTTGAATCGCAAGCGATAACAGATTTACCGAAAACAGATTCTTAACGGCAATACACATAAAGCTTTTATAGCTCTTTTTATCCGCCGTAAAATTATACTCAAAGAGTATTGCGACAGCAGCAACAATACTCGAAATAATAATAAACATAGTGATATTCACCTCCGTGGTCAATTTCATAATATCACTATGTTTAAAATATACAAGTGTATATTAAGTTTATTAAAAAACATTTAATAATTGTTTTTACGCTTTTGTTTTAATGTACATTTTCCCTTTTTCAGCATCAAACAGAGCGGTAAAATTAATAAGGAAAAGAACGATATACGCCGCCCACATAGGCAGGTTTTCAATAAGTCCGTTTTTACCGACAGTTACGAGAAGCACGAGCATTAACGCAAGCACGCCGACGAAAGCGACGGTTAAGCTTATGTACCTTTTATCCTTTTCCATGCATTTATGAACAAGGAAGATAACTATACCCGCCGCGCCGAGAACGGCAAAAATCAAAGCTGTCGACCAGTGGGAAAGGCATTGAAGCGTCATAACCAAATCCTCTCCCGCCGACGGCACGTTAACCGTTACAAAAAGCGCAGCGCAGCCGATTGAAGCGCAAAAGATACCCGCGGTATTTTCATAACTGTTCTTTCGGTACATATAAAGCGTATTGGTAAAAATCGAAATTCCGGAAAATACGCACCAGAGCTTAAATAGCCACGGATAGAAAAGTCCCATCATCGACGCGGTATATTCAAGCGGATTCTTTAAAAAGCCGTAGGCGGTAATATAGACGCAGCCGATAACAAGGGTAATAATGTTAAAAATCTTATTGGCTTTTGTAAGCTTTTTTGCATAATATATACGCTGAATAAACTCGGGATAGATAAAAAATATGCTCACTGAAACAATTACCCATACATAGTAAATAAGCTTTGAGGGATACATTTCCTTTTCAAGCAGAGTATTTGCCACCGTGTATGTATTGTAACGCATAAAGTCCAGCATCCAGACGGTATAAATTGCGGTCATTACATACCACAGTATTCTGTATTTTTTCATAATCTCACCTACTTAAGCTTTGCAATCGTTACGCCCGTATCGCCCTCGCCGAGGGTACCGAGCCGGAACTCGCCTATATTCGGGTGGTGCTTTAATTCCTCCTGAACGGCACTTCTTAAAGCGCCCGTACCCTTTCCGTGAATAATTCTTATTTCGTTCATACCGCCGAGGAGCGCCTTATCAATAAAGAGATTAAGCTTTGAAATACCGTCGTCAACGGTTTCGCCCCTTAAATCAAGCTCGGTTGTAAAATCCTCGTCCGCTCTCGACGAGGTGCGGTAAACGTTTCTTTGGGTCTTTTTCGGTTGCTTTTTCTTTTCAATAAGCATTATATCTGAAAGCTTGACGCGCGTTTTCAGCATACCCGATTTAACAAGAATTTTATTGTTTTTAATCTCAACGATTTCACCCTCGCCGATACCTTTAATAATAACGGCGTCGCCCTCCTTCGGCTCGCGCGGGAGCTTGTAGTCGTAATCCCAGTTTTCGGCAAGCTCCTGCGGATTAATCAAATCGTCCATTTCGCCCATCTGAGTCTTAATAGCCCGTCGGGTTTTCTTTGTAATTTCGCTTACGTTGGAGTCTGTCTGCTCCTTTTTAAGCTTTTCAAGCTCAAGCAGAAATTCACTTGCCTGACGCTTAGCCTGATTAACAAGCTTTTCCGCTTCCCTTTTAGCCTTTTCAAGCTCCCTATCGCGAAGGGTGTTCATTTTATCCTTTTCGCTTTGCGCTCTTGAGCGGAGCTTTTCGGCGCTTATCCTCGCCTTTTCGGCGTTCTTGGTTTCATTTTCAAGCTCAAGACGCGCCGCCTCAAGCTTTTCAAGCACCGACTCAAAATCGCGGTTTTCGCTTCCTACAATACGCTTTGCGTTTTCAATAACCGAATCGTCCATACCGAGCCTTGACGAGATTGCAAAAGCGTTTGAACGCCCCGGAACGCCGATTAAAAGACGGTAGGTCGGTTTCAGCGTTTCAACGTCAAACTCGCAGCAGCCGTTACTTACACCCGCTGTATCAAGAGCATATGCCTTAAGCTCGGCATAATGGGTTGTTGCGGCAACTCTTGCGCCCTTCTCGCGTAGTTTTTCAATAATTGAAACTGCGAGAGCCGCTCCCTCAACGGGGTCGGTACCCGCGCCGAGCTCGTCAATAAGAACGAGGGAGGATTCGTCGCATATATTAATGATATTAATTATATTAGTCATATGCGCCGAGAAGGTTGAAAGACTCTGGTCAATACTCTGCTCGTCGCCTATATCAACAAGTATTTTATCAAATACGGATATTTTTGATTTTTCACAAGCGGGAATTAAAAGCCCGCACATTGTCATAAGGGTCATAAGACCGAGCGTTTTAATCGAAACGGTCTTTCCGCCCGTATTAGGTCCCGTAATAACAAGGGTATCGAAAGTCTGACCGAGCGATATATCAATCGGTACAACCTTTTTCTTATCAATAAGAGGGTGTCTCGCTCTTATAAGCTCGATAACTCCGTCGGTATTGACTATCGGCTTTTGAGCCTTCATTTTTTCGGCAAGATGAGCCTTTGCGAAAATCAGATTAATCTGAACAGCGGCGTCGTAGCTTGCCTTAATCGAGTCGGAAAAATTACCCGCTTCGCTTGAAAGCTCAAAGAGGATTCTTGCAATCTCCTCGCGCTCCTTACCCTCAAGCATTTTAATATCGTTATTTGCTTCAACAACGCTTACGGGCTCAATAAAAACGGTTGCTCCGCTTGAGGAGGTATCGTGAACAAGACCCGGAACGTCGCTTCTGTGTTCGCTTTTTACGGGTACCACGAAGCGTCCGTTTCGCTGAGTTACAATCGGCTCCTGAAGGAATTTAACATAATGCGGAGAGCGCACCATTGAGTCCATTTTTTCGCGTACGGACGAGGATTTTGCTCTTATTTTTCTTCTTATATCCGCAAGAAGCTCGCTTGCTTTATCGGCAATTTCATCCTCACCGATAATACAGGAAAAGATTTTATCCTCAAGATATTTATTAACGCTTATGCACTCAAAAAGGAAATCGAGCGAGGTCTTGACTCCGCTGCAATGCCCCCTCCACTCATACAGAGTTCTTATTGAGCGCAGAGTTATCGCGATGTTCAGCAGCTCCCTCTGGTTAAGCGAGCCGCCCGCAGCCGCTCTTGTAACCGCGCCGCTGACGTTTTTCAGCCCGCTGAAAGATGGCGCGCCGAATCGCTCAATCAGCGAGAACGCGTCCTCGGTCTGATTAAGCAGATTGCAAACCTCGATAAAATCCGAAGTCGGCTTAATTCCCAGGGCAAGCTCCCTTGCGTCGTCGCAGGTTGCCTCCTCCCTTAGCATTTCAAGCACCTTATTCAGTTCAAGCGTTTCATAGTGTTTGTTCATAGTTATTCCTGAATAATTGATTTATAAAAGTCGAGAGTGGTTAGCTTTCCCTCAACTCTTGAAACAAGATATTTTTCACAGATATCAAAAAGTATTTCAAGATTTTCATCGCTTAGGGAAAAGGAAAAAATCTTTGAAATATCCTCGTTAAAACAGATAAAACGAAGCGCCGTAATGACTCCGAGAGGAGCAAAAAGCGCATTATTACGATTACAGTCCTTACAATAGATACAGCCCTCCTGTATATCAAAATACATAGGGTCGCTCTCAAAGGCGCCGCAGCGGTAGCACGCAAGTAAATTCGGCATATATCCGCCGAGGGTAAGCATTCTCATTTCGGTTACCGCTTTTATTATTTTCTTATCCTTTTTGCCCTTACACAGAAGATGAAGAGCATTTAAAACAAGTCTTAGCATTTCGTGGGAGGGCTGTTCCTCACTTCCCAGATAATATGTAAGCTGGGCAAAGTACTGAGCCAGCGCAAGCCTTTCTATATCCTCCCTTAATTCAAAGAACACCTCGAGCGAGCGGGCGTTATCAATAACATAGGCGTCCCTTCCCTTATAGAGCTTAAATTCGCCGTAAACAAAAAGCGACGTTGAGGACAGGTTTTGGTTTTTATAGGTCTTTGCTCTTCTTACAAAGGCTTTGATAATTCCGAATTCATCAGTAAGAAGAGTGACAAGTCTGTCACTCTCCCCTATCGTCTGTTCTCTTATTATCAAGCCTTTGACTGTCGTTTGCATATTCTCCGTCCAAAAGTCTTTTATATTTCAGATAATCCTCGATTTTTCCGCTTTTCATAAAAACCTCAAAATCGTCGTCATCTTTCATAATACCACCCCGATATTATTTTTAGCATATCAGGGGTAATAAGAAGCGGTAATTTAATCCAGACCGAAATTATGGATAAGTCCCTCGCGGTTTCGCCAATCCTCCTTAACCTTAACCCAGGTCTGAAGGTTAACCTTTATTTCGAAAAAGCTTTCCAAATCCTGTCTTGCAAAGGTAGAAATCTTTTTAAGCATTGCGCCTTTTTTTCCGATAACCATACCCTTATGGCTTTCACGCTCACAGTAGATAATTGCCTCAATATCAAGAATATCGGCATTATCCCTTTCCCTCATTTTTTCGATGGAAACGGCGATACCGTGGGGTATTTCCTTATCCATAAGGCGAAGGATTTTTTCGCGGATAATCTCAGAAGCGAGCACCCTTTCGGGCTGGTCGGTCAGGGTATCGTCCGGAAAGAAATGGGGGGACGGCTCGGCAAGCCTTTCCATTTCTTCAACAAGCTCGTCAATATGCTCTCCCGTAGCCGCGCAAACCGGCACAACCGCCGCAAAATCATAAAGCCCGGAAAGCTTTACAATTCTTTCAAGCAGCTCTTTTTTATCGGAGAGCATATCAATTTTATTAATCGCAAGAATAACGGGCACGCCGAGCTTTTTGAATTTTTCAATAAGCTCCGCCTCACGCTTCTTTATTTCGCCCTTTGCCTCGGTTACAAAAAGACATGCGTCAACGCCGCCGATTGAGTCTCCGACCGCCTTATACATCTTTTCGCCGAGCTTATTATGGGGCTTATGATAACCGGGAGTATCGGTAAAAACCAGCTGGATTTCACCGTTTGTAAGGACTCCCATTATTTTTGTTCTTGTAGTCTGGGGCTTGCTTGATACAATTGCAATTTTCTGTCCCAGCATTTTATTAAGTATTGACGACTTGCCCACGTTGGGACATCCGACAATAGCTATAAAGGCAGTTTTTGTCATTCTTCCTCCATATAATAAGAACCGTCGCGTCTGAGTCCGATTTTTGTTAAAACGGTCTCCTCCTTTTCACGCATACGAACCTCCTCAATACCGCCCTTTTCGTGGTCATAGCCGAGAAGATGAAGCATTGAGTGAACGGTTAAAAAGCCGATTTCCCTTTGGAGCGAGTGGTTATATTCCTCCGCCTGACGAACTGCAGTAGGAACCGAGATAACAATATCTCCGAGAAGCTTTGCGCCCGTATCGAGATTAGTGTCATACTCGCCGTTTTCACCGAGCGGAAATGAGAGCACGTCGGTCGGCTTATCAATATTTCTGAATTCCTTATTGAGCGAACAAATTGTTTCATCGTCAACGAAACGCACGGATACCTCCGCATTTTCGTTAAAGCCCTCTTCTTCAAGCACCGCATGACAGCAGCGACGGATAAGGAGCCTTATTCCCGATGGAATTTTTGTTTCTTTCTGGTCATTGGAGATAATAACTTTTACCGTGTTCATTTCTTATTTTTCTCCTCGTCATATTTTTCGTACGCGCTGATTATATCCTGCACTAATTTATGGCGCACAACATCCTTTTGGTTAAAGCGTACGATTTCAATATCATCAACATCCTTAAGGATATTCATAACCGTTATAAGTCCTGATTTCTTACCGTCGGGTAAATCAATCTGGGTAATATCGCCCGTAACTACCATTTTTGAACGGAAGCCGAGACGGGTTAAAAACATTTTCATCTGTTCGGGAGTTGTATTCTGAGCCTCGTCAAGAATAATAAAGCTGTCGTCAAGCGTACGTCCCCTCATATATGCGAGAGGCGCAACCTCAATTGCTCCTCTCTCCTGATAGCGCTGAAAATTTTCCGCTCCGAGCATATCGAAAAGCGCGTCGTAAAGAGGTCTTAGATACGGGTCAACTTTACTTTGTAAGTCGCCGGGAAGGAAGCCGAGCTTTTCGCCCGCTTCTACGGCAGGTCGGGTTAAAATAATCCGGTTAACCTCCTTTGCGCGAAAGGCGGTGACCGCCATTGCCACGGCAAGATAGGTTTTTCCCGTACCTGCGGGACCGACGCCGAAAACGATTGTA
>JAFSZK010000079.1 GCA_017458975.1 Eubacterium sp.
AAGCATATAAGGGAGCTAATAAAGGTGATATCAAGAGCAAAACTATGGCAGTTAAATAACTTATTCTTTTAAGCATTTTTCAAATCCCCTGCCTTTCGGAATAAGTGAATAACAAATATTATTAGCTCCCCGGCAAACAATAATAAGAACGCTACACGTATTAGCGTTACAGATAAAATATATGAAGATACTTCATCAATTTTATCCAAAACAAAAATAAATAATATCGACAAAGTCCAATAAGTACGGTAACCGGTCTTCTGGGTGAACATAACACGGCTTCCCCAATGTCCTTCGGTTCTGATTGAACTATCAAGAATTTCATAATCGGAGGGAAACGTTGCCCAACGATAACCGTTAGGGTCCGTAATTTCAATATCAGCAGCTTCCCATGAATTAGAAAAACCGTTTTTATATTCATAACAATGCCAGGAACCGTTTACAACAGTACTTCCCCAAAAATCAAACCAACTGACATAACTATCAGCAACATAAAAATAATAAGTATCTTTAGAGGGACTGTATAAAATCATATAATTCTTTGAATTATCATCATCCGGAGGCAGAGGAATAAACATAAGATTATGATTTTGCTCAGCTCCGTTATCAATATAACTATCGTTATATCCTAAATCATTTTGTAAACTACCAAAAGCATGAAAAGGAAAAGAACACAGTATTAATATCAATACAATTAATATCAGCTGCACTCCTTTCCTTTTCATCTCTGCCACCCTTACTTCTTAAGTGATAATTCAAAATCTCCGATCTGTCCGATGTTCATCTTCTCAGATACAGCCATTCGCTGATCGGTCTGGATGAAGCCGTAAGGCTTACCCTCTTTGTTACCTTCGAGAATCGGCGCAACATACCAATTAATCTCGCCTGTTCTCTTGTTTACTCCATAACCTGTACAAATGTATTTAGCCATAATTTAATACCTCACTTTCTAATTTTCTAAAATAAAAGATACTGGCTAAAGGAGGGTTTTTACTGGAGAACCCACAAACTCCGTAGCGAATACGGTTAAAAACCGTTGGAAGCAAGCTGATAGGCTCAGCCTGCCGGAAGCCTAATTTATAAGAAAAGGTAAATATGAAGAGCTTTACACTTCCATAATCTCAAAAACATCAACTTCAGGAAATGAATTCTGAAACTCTTTAAGCGCAGATAAAATAGATTCATGCTGCACTATACGAGTATAATTCATACCACTCGTCTTACTCTTATAAATAATTCTAAATCTTTTCATTATTACTATCCCCTTTTATAGGCTTATAAAATTTACAATTCTCATTTTCACAATATAGCTTATTAAGAGCTTTACAATCCGGTTCCTTCTTAGGTACTCGTCTATATGCAAAACAATTTTCTTTAATCATTTTTATCACCATGGCCTGGGCAGTTTAAGAACTTACCCGGGTTCGGTCAGTTATACTCGGTGCCAGAGTTAAGAGCAATTCTTAAGCTAATATTTGAATTAGCTTAATTTAATAATAGTCCATAATGGACTTTTTGTCAAGTCCAAAATGGAATATTTGTTAAAATCAAATGGGAGGTGAAAAAGTGTTATATAAAAAAAGGCTTAAAGATTTAAGAGAAGAGAGAGAGATAAGTCAAGAAAAAATAGCCAAAATATTAGGAGTAAAACAAAGCGCAATATCAAAATATGAAACCGAAAAAAGAGATTATAAAATTGAAGATTTAATAAAACTATGCAAATTTTATAATGTATCAGCTGACTACATATTAGGATTCACAAATACAATAAAATCATTACCAAATAAAAAATGAAAGGAAAAGAAAATGAATAAAAACATGGAAAATAACGATTATAATATTGAATATATTTCTCACTTTGTAGAAAAACAAACAGGATTTTACAGAGTTCATGTAAAAATTAATGTAAATGATGAAGAAGAAGAAATACATTTTTTTATAGAAAATGAAGAATTAAAATAGAGAAAAATACCGTTTCCCTGAAAAAAATCTCAAAACCGTTGGAAATAAACAGTTTAGACGACATACAATGTATACAGAACCCGCCTATTAGTATGGCGGGTCTAAATACAAATTTAAAGCCTTCCGAAGCTCAGCTCCGGAAGGCTTATTTATTTTCTTATCATATACCTGATTATAAAGTAAATAGTCGTCCTGAAATTGTAAAAATTTGTAACCATGGTAATGGTTACAAACCTCTACAATTTCTTTTACTCCTATTGACTTTATATCTTGTATATGAAAATTCCTAAATAAGCAATTCGACGAGCACGAGCGCACGCCGATTGCCAATAACAATTATGTTATTTCGCTACCTAAGGACTGAAAAACTGCAAGAAAGGAGGTTATAGCAGATGTTCTGGGTATTAATAAAAGCCCTGCTAACAAGCAGAGCCATTAAAAAGGTCAGTATAAAGTTTGAAGTCCTATTCAAATAATTGACCTAAAGGTAGGGGGAGTAATCCGCTGCTTCCCCTACTGCGAATATAATAACATAAAAAATAATAAATGTAAAGGAGTTTTTAAAATGAATATTGATAAAAATGAAGTACAACAAGCCACATTGTCATTCTCAAGCAGACTTTTTAATTCTGCGGGCGAACCCCAGCTCCCTCCGGGAACTCGCACAGCTCGAACAGAGCCGCTTTCCCCTTTACGCAAGGGGATAATGCCAATTAAAGGAAAGGCGGAAGGACTGCTATAAATTACCTTGCAAAAAATTATATACATTGAGCATTAAAAAAATAAAGGGAGCAGAACACCCTACAAATACTATTAATTTTGCGAAATTATATAGATTTTCGGACATCCCTCTCCCTTTAGATACAAAAAGAAAAAACTCTGCACAAGGCAGAGTTAATTTCTATTCTTCTATATTATTATTCTCAGTTCCTTCAACGTAGATGTCGTTGGACTTATTATTCTGAGGAGCACTCTCCTCTTTTTTGAAATTATGTTTTTGTTTTCTTGCTGCAATTACAACAATTGCGATTACTAAAACTAATAAAATAATATACGGCATATTATCCTCCCTCTATTCCGTTATTGCTTCGAAAGCTGCTCTTATTGTTCTTACGGGAACAATATCAAGGCTTGTCTTAATATTTTTTGAAAGTGACTTGTAATTATGAAACGGTATAATGCATTTAGTGAATCCAAGACGCTGAGCTTCGGAAATTCTCTGTTCACAGTTATTTACCGCTCTTATCTCCCCCGCCAATCCGATTTCACCGAAAGCGAGCGCTTTTTCATTTACTACCTGGTCTTTAAGTGAAGATATCAGCGACATTGCTACACTTAAATCTGCCGCAGGCTCGTACAGTTTTAAGCCACCGACTACGTTTAAATAAGCGTCCATACCGTTAAAAAAGTAGCCTGCCCGCTTTTCAAGAACTGCAATTATCATACTCATACGGTTATAGTCAAAGCCCGTGCTCATCCTTCTCGGTGTACCGAATCCGGTAGCAGTTACAAGTCCCTGTACCTCGGCAAGAATCGGTCTGGAGCCCTCCATTGTGCACGCTACGCAGGTTCCGCTTGAATCCTTAGGACGACCCGAAAGCATTAATAATGAAGGATTTTCAACCTCCTTCAGACCTTCCTGAGTCATTTCAAATACGCCTATTTCATTAGTCGAGCCGAATCGGTTTTTAACGCTTCTGAGAATTCTGTAAGAGTAATTTCTCTCTCCTTCAAAGTATAAAACTGTATCAACAATATGTTCAAGCACCTTAGGTCCTGCAATTGCTCCCTCCTTTGTTACGTGACCTACTACAAATATCGGAATTGCAAGGCTTTTTGCAAGATGCATAAAAATATTTGTACTTTCCCTTACCTGAGTTACGCTTCCTGCACTTGACGCAACGTCGTCAAGAAGCATAGTCTGAATTGAGTCGATTATTACAATATCGGGCTTCTCAACCTTGATTGTTTCAACAATTATTGCAACGTCGGTTTGCGCTAAAACATACAGGTTGTCCGTTGTTACGCCGAGTCTGTTTGCTCTTAGCTTAATTTGTCTTTCAGACTCCTCACCGCTTACGTAGAGAACTTTCTTATTCTGTCCGAGAAACTGGCAAATCTGAAGTAAAATTGTTGATTTTCCTATTCCGGGGTCGCCGCTTATAAGAATTAAGCTTCCCTCAACAATTCCTCCTCCGAGTACCCTGTCAAATTCGGAAATGCCGGTAGCAAGGCGTTTCTCAATATCGCTGTTAATATCGCTAAGCTTCATAACAGGCTTAATTGAGCTACGGCTGATTGAAGTTGAGCCACCCTTTTTGCTGTTAATAACAGGAGCCTGCTCCTCCATAGTGTTCCACTCGCCGCAGCCGGGACATTTTCCGTACCATTTTGCGCTTTCATAGCCGCAATTTGAACATACATAGCTTGTTTTAATCTTTCCTGCCATTATACTTCCTCACAAATTCCTTCCAAAACGGAAAAAGCTAATTTTTTCTGGTATTCAATATCTTTTAAATTACTGTTTTCTTCCGGATTACTCATAAATCCGCACTCTACCATTACAGACGGTACAGTGCCTCTATACAAAATGTAATAATCACTTCCCGATTCCTTATTTACTCTTGTATTATCGGGTTGTAAATTTCGATTAATACTACTAAGAATATTGTCGGCTATAATCTTACTTTTAGCGTTATTTGTACTGTACCAAATCTGTGCTCCCTTAGCTTCGGGAGTAACATAATGATTCTGATGTATTGAAACAAGTACCGATTTTTCTATGGAATTAACAAAATCAAGCCTGTTATAAAGGTCAGATTTACCGAGCTCGCTTCCCTTTGGATAGTATTCGGTATCTGTACTTCTTATAAGCTTTGTATCAATACCGCTAATCATTAGAAAATCATAGAGCTTAAGCGAGATTCCGAGATTTATATCCTTTTCAAGAGTACCGTCAACGCCTATTGTACCCGCGTCCTTACCGCCGTGTCCGGCGTCTATTACTACTGTATTCTTAGAATAAACCTTATTATCAAATGTATTTATAATCCTGTTTTGAAAATTGACTGTAAGAAGCAACACAATGAATGCCGAAAACAGTGCAATTCCTTTAAGATATGACTTTTTGATATATAACATATTAATCTATATGTTCATTATAACTTAATATTAACAACTAATCAATAAATTAGTTGATTTTATTTTTAATAAGAGATATAATTTGTACTATGAGGTGATAATATGAAAATCGTTAATTTGGAAGGATATACAACTAACCCCGGCGATTTAAGCTGGGATAACTTTAATAAATACGGCGAATATATTGTTTATGACAGAACGAAGCCCGAGGAGGTCGTTCAAAGAGCTAAGGACGCGGATATTCTTATAATTAATAAAACGATAATTACAGCCGAGCTTCTTGACCAAATGCCGAAGCTGAAATATGTAGGGCTTGAATCAACGGGCTTTAACGTTATTGACGGTAAAGCTGCAAGAGAAAGAGGTATCGTTATATCTAATATTCCCGCGTATTCAACAAACGCCGTTGCTCAGCTTGTATTTGCTTTTATTTTACAAATTACAAATAAGGTTAATCTTCATTCCGACGCAGTACATAACGACGAGTGGTGCAATTGTCCCGACTTCTGTTTCTGGAAGGGTCAGTTAACGGAGCTTGATTCTAAAACAATCGGAATTATCGGCTTCGGCTCGATTGGTAAAAGAGTTAAAAACATTGCTAAAGCCTTTGGTATGAACGTTTTGGTATACACCCCTCACCCCTCTCCCGATAAATATAACGACGTTGAATTTGTCGGTTTTGATGAGCTTTTAGAGAGAAGCGACGTTGTGACATGTCACTGTCCGCTTAATGAACATACGGAAAACCTGATTAATGAGGACGCGTTATCAAAAATGAAGAAAAGCGCAATTCTTATTAATACCTCAAGAGGACCTGTCGTTGACGACAAAGCCCTTGCAAAAGCACTTAATAACGGCGATATAGCCGGTGCAGGAGTCGACGTGTTAAGAGTTGAACCGCCTAAGAAGGATAATCCCCTGCTCACGGCTAAAAACTGTTATATTACGCCTCATATCGCGTGGGCAGGATATGAAACAAGAGCGAGACTTGTAAGAATACTTGAAGAAAACTTAAAAGCCTTTCTTGACGGTCATCCTCAAAACGTTGTAAACTAATAAAAGCAGCTCAAGGGGCACCCGTCGTAAAGAATGTCAGCCCAAAAATGGCATCTTTTACGCCATAACTTCATTAAAAATCACCCTAAGGCGGCAAGCCTTATGGTGATTTTATGCTTTGTTCTGACAAAAAATATGCTCATTTTTGGGTGCGAAGCAGTTTTGGCAAAAGCATTTTAGGTCATAACGGCATAATAAAACCGTCTTCATACTTGCGTATTCAGACGGTTTTTTATGTTGTTAGGGGCAAAAGGATAAAGCCAAAACCTAACCTTCTTTATGACGGGCGCCCCAAACGAGCTGCTTTTTTATATCATTGTCATTTTAAATTTAAAGGATATTGTTTCGTCGGGCTTTAAAATCGTCATCCCCCTTTTGTTTTCAAGAATTTCATCCTCGTCGGAACAATTTGAAATTCCCGTCCAGGGCTCAAGCGCAACAAAATCGGCGTCATTGCAGGCGGACCAGATGAGAAGGTTATTCATATCCTGGAATTCAATTTTGACTCCCCTGCCCTTTTTGCCAATAAGCGTTGCCGACTTAGCTTCAATATTATCAAATATCATAGCGTCATTGACGTCAAAAAGCTCATGTCTGAGTTTAATGGTATCGCTGTTATCGAGCGCTTTGTACCTCTTATTAACGTCCACAAGACCTGTAATATGGTCGGGTCGAAGTACATCCTTAGTCATTTTCTTATCGAATACAACCCTGTAATCCTCAAAGCTCTCCCCGTCAACAAGAGGACAGTTAAACGCAGGATGACCGCCTATAACAAACGGAAGCCTGTCGGAGCCTGTATTGGTTATTATGTATTCGTTGGTAACGCAGTCGCCGTTAATTGTATACTTAATAATAAGCTCGTAGTCAAACGGAAAAAGCTCTTTTGTATTTTCGTCGCTTTTTTGAATAAACGATACCGAATTATTCTTTTTATCCAAAAGCTCAAACGGAGAAATTCTTGCAACTCCGTGGCGCTTCATACAGCACTTTTTACCGAAAGCAATTGCCTCGTTATTAATCAGAACGCCGACAATCGGGAAGCATACGGGCGCCTGTCCGCTCCAGTGCTCTTCATCGCCCTGCCAAAGGTATTCTATACCGTCTTTGTTAAGCGAATTAAGCATAGCTCCCTTTTGACCGACTATTGCATATGAGGTATCGCTACAAATTTTATATTGCATATTATCCCTTATTTCTCTTTAGTTGTTTTCTGGGTTATTCCTTCGGAATTTCTAACCCATGCGTCAATACTGATTGGGTCAAGTGATTCGCTGAATCTTACTCCGGTGACCCACTTTGCCTTAGGCGCAGCCTTTTTTAGCTCGTCAAGAGTAGGAGTAATATCGCTGATATTCGATACCGCAATAGGCGTAACGCTTTTTCCCTCAAGCGCTGTTGTTTTTACAAATTCAACAATAATTCGCGGCGCTTTTTCGTACCAAACGGGATATACAACATAAACCTTGTCATATTTTTTTATGTCTTTAAGAGGATTTTTGATTTCTACCTTAGTATTCTTTTCCTGTTCGGTTTTAACGCGCTGACCCTTATCCGAAAGAGTCAATTCGTCGTCGCTGTATTTTTTAGCGGGTGTAAGCTCATATAAATCTCCGCCGTTTGATTTAGAAATAACGTTTGCGGTTTCGCTTACCGAAGAGCTTGAGTTAAGGTAAACAACTACTGTTTTAGTCTTTTTCTTACAGCCTGCGGCAAATACCGAAAGTGCAATAGCTAAAACAGCTATAACTGCAATAATTCTTTTACTCATAATAATTCCTCCTTAAAATAACAATATCACTTTTTTGTTAATTCTATATTAAGCTTCATTAAATAATTTATTATTGAAATTAGTTTTAAATAGCTTGTCAACCGCTTTTAAAACCGTTGATTTTTCGTACTTGTTCATTGAGAAGAACCAGACAAAAATAAGGTATACTACCGAATATACGGCAATCCAAATCAGCATTGTTAACCAGTTATACATCTTTGCAAAACGGTTAATAGCAAAGCCTACGGCAAACGGAATAAGCATTCCGAGCGTTTGTAAAAGTATGTTTTTAAAATAATCAAACACGTTAATATTAATCTTTTTATGATAAACAATATTCATTATCGTACAGTTGGCTATAACGCAGGAAATGCCGGTACCTATTGCAGCTCCCAGGCCTTCAAACTTTTTAATAAGAATAATGCTGATAATAAGGTTAAGAACAGCCATAACGCCGTAAATATATGAACGGTAATGATGTCTGTTTTCAGCTCGCTGAATTTCAATACCGATATTCTGAGTTAGCGGGATAATGCTCGGTATCATCATAACAAGAGCAACATAGTATGAAATATCATAATCATGGTGTCCTCCGCCGACCCAGAGCGAAATAAAGGTTTTTCCGAAGAACACAAAGCCCGAAAGAATTAATGCAAGTAAAATATACTGAAATCTTGCAACCTTTACGAATAAATCGGTAAGGGCCCTTCTCTGCTCTTTTGAGTCCATTTCGTATGAATTAACCATATCGTGTACCATCGGAGTAAAAACGCCTGCAATGGCAAGTGAGAACGTCGTAAAGTATCCGCAGAGCTTTGCGCCGATAGAATAAGGAGTAACTGCCTTTGAACCGATAAAACGGGCTATAAGAATACTGTCAAGACCTTCGTTTACCTTATCAACAATAAGATTAATCGCAATTAAAGAAGAAAAGAATAATACCTCTTTAAACAGTGCCTTCTCAATATTTTTAAAATCAAATCTGAAGTTGAGCTTTTTAAAGGAATAAAAAATATAAAGAACGTTTAAAAAGATTGCTACAAAGGCGTGAACGGCTGTTAAGCCGACTGCACCTCCGCCCGAAATAAGAACCAAAAGGTTGAATACAAGAAGCAGTATAACGTTTAATACATTAGTTCCCTTTGAGAAAATAAATTTTTGATTGGCTCCTACGTAGCAGGTAAAAACAGTAGTAAGAAATCCGAATGCCATTGAAGCAGTCAGCATCAAAAGCATAATTCTTGCCTTTGACAACTCGTCGTCGGTAAGACCGTTATTAAAAACGAGCTTAGCATTAAAAGATAAGAACAGTCCCGTTATTAAAGCCAGAAATGAAATAATTGAAAACACAATAAAAAACAGAGAATTGAAGCTGTTTATCCTATTAAATTCGCCGCTCTTTTTAAATTTGGAATAAAAGCGAATATACGACGCAGAAAAGCCGAGGTTAAACAGCCCCAGCATTTCGGCAACGCCGCTTACGGCAACGTAAAGCCCGTTTTCCGCAGCGCCGATTGTCTTAAGCATATAAGGAGTATAAAGTATTCCTACGGTAACCTGTAAAAAGATATGCGTATATGAAAGAATAACTCCTATTTTACGTTGAGTCGAATCGGATAATTGTTTCATTTATAATTCCTGTAATTTGTATAATATATGATTTACGATACGTTCACATGAATTGATATCACAGTATTTATGTACTTCACTTTTATTTTTATTTCGGATTTCCTTTAAATCATCCCTGCCCTCTCCGACAGAATTAATAAAATCTATCAGCTCTTCATATTTATAAAGCTTTTTGCAGCCTTCTAAAAACGGAAGTACTTCCTTAACAATACCCTCATTTTTATCGTATTGTTCATAATCCTCCCAACAAAGACCGACAGGCTTGTCGCATAAATAATAATCGTATACAACCGATGAATAATCGCTTAACAACGCGTCGCTTCTTCTGAGAAGGTCATAATTTGAAATATTATTCTCAATGAGATAATCGTTATCAATTAAAACAATATTACTCATATTATCAATTTTAATATTGCTGACGTCCTGAGCAGGATGGGGTTTAAGCACGATAAGGATATCGTTTTTCTTAGCGGCGTTATTGATTTTTTTAGCAATTTCGCTGTTATAAATAAAAGGCACGCTGATATCCGAATAAGATATACGGTCGTATTTTTTCTGTCTGAAGGTCGGAAGCCAGTAAATTATTTTTGAATAATTATAATCGCCGAATATCGGAGCGTCATTTTCACTGCTTTTAAACAGTACGTCATTTCTCGGATATCCGTAAGTTAAAATATTAATATTATTTACGTCGCAATTATAAAACATTGCTTCGTATTTTCCTAATAATTCGGAAATCACTACATAATCGCATCCGTAAACGGATTCCGGAATAGAAATACGGTTGTCTTTAATAGCTTTAAGCGCGCTGCCGTGAGCTAAATATATATAGTATTGCTCTTTTCTTTTTCTGTTTAAAAAATAATTGCAGGATATAAAAGCTTTTGAAAAAAGGCAATAGTACTTGTATTTATTGCCTGAAATACTGCAGCTCGATACATTTTTCAGAGCTTTGTATTCGTAAGGAAGCTCGGGATTATAATGAGTTACCCATACTAATTTATAATCCTTATTAACTCCTCTTTTAATCATCTCGTCAAATACTGCTTTGGTATTATCCGAATAATCGGGATGGCTTTCAAATATAATTATATTTTTAAGAGGAAGCTTGTTTATGAACTTTTGAGCAAAGCGCTTTACCTTGTTATTCATAATTGCTCCTTAGTTTATTGACAAATTTGTTACTAATAGATTATAATACATATTAAATAAAAATACAACTTATAATTTTAAGGATTATAAAAATGAAAGATTATCCAAAAATCAGCATTATTATTCCAGTATACAATAATGAAAAATACATTATTAACGCCGTTAATTCCGCTATATGCCAGGGCTATGAAGGCGCAGTTGAAATAATAGTTATTGACGACGGCTCAACGGATAATACACTAAAAAAAATAAATAAGCGTTTTTCCGAAAGCGAACAGGTAAAAATATTTAGTAAAGAAAACGGCGGAGTATCAAGTGCAAGAAACTACGGGCTTGACAAGGCAAGCGGTGAATATATTACTTTTCTTGATTCCGACGACGAGCTTGTTTTCAGTACCGCCTTGTCCGATTTATATTCAGAGATTGAATGCGGAGATATGGTATTAGCTTCTTATAATAAAATCTGGATAAAAAAATATACTGAGCAATTTAAAAGACGGGAAATTTCTTTAAAGGATATAAAAAACGATTACTATAGCTTTGAAAAGTATTTACTTCTTTGCTGTTCAAAGCTTTATAAAACAAGTATAATTCGGGAAAACGGTATTAAGTTCAACGAAGAAATGAGCTATTCCGAGGATTTGGATTTTAATCTTAAATATGCGAAACACTGTAATAATATAGTAATAAGCGATAAAGTCGTGTATAATTACTATACTAATCATAGCTCAAGTCAGATTAAAGAGGACTACCCCGCTCAAAGGATAGAAATGGTTTTAAGCTTTTTCGGCGATGAGATTGACGAGAATATTTATAATCAAACCGTTAAAAAGTATTTAAGAGGCTGCGTAAACCGATATACTTCATGGTTTCCTGTTGAAAAAGCGGCTGAGAAAATAAAAACAGCCTTTGAGGAGTGTAATAAATTCATTAATAAAGATACTCTTGAGTACTCATTTACAAAAAATCAAAGCGAGCTTATTCTTAATAATAATTATTCAGAATTTGTAAAAGAATATATTAAGGGAAAAAACATTCCTATTGAGAGAATCAGATATAAAATTTCATCATTTATTGCAAAAAGAGTAATAAAATAACAAGGAAGCTTAATGCTTCCTTGTTTTTTTATGGATTAGTTTAATTAGTAAGAATAAGAGATAGCCCGCAAAAGCGCCTGCCGTATTCATTATAATATCGTTATAATCCGATTGCCTTTCGGTAAATAGCTGAATAAACTCAACAAAACAGGATAATAAAAAGCCGATTAATACGCTTTTCATTTTTAAGTTCTTCCAGATAATCGGAGCAAGAAAGCCGACAGGAATAAATATAAGTACGTTTCCCAGAATATTTATTGTAATAGCTTCATAGTCCTTCATTTCAAGCTTCCACATTAGCCAGCCGGTCATTAATCTCGGAAAATACTTATAATTAGAAAAATCTGCTTTATGAAATACTATCAGCCTGAAATCACCGTATTTAAAAGATGCGGGAATTGCAGTCTGACAAAAAATCATAAAAACAAACATAAAGAAAAGCATTATTGCCGCTTCTCTTTTTATATCAAGCGTTTCCTTATTTTTATAATGCTTAAAGCGAAAAATAATAACAAACGGTATTGCAATAAGCATATATATCAAAGAGCTGATTATATATTCTTTTAAACTCATAATATCACCTAAAAAAGCAGGCTTTCGCCTGCAAATAAAATGGTGCCGGCGGCGGGGGTCGCTACGACGCTTCGCGTCTACACGCCCACGTCGGCAAAAACAGTCCACCGGACTGTTTTCTTCCGAACCGTAAACGGTTCTCCCTCCTTTTCGACCCCCGAATTTGAACGGTGAGTTGAAACGAGAGTAACAATAAAATGGTGCCGGCGGCGGGGGTCGAACCCGCACCCTGTTGCCAGGACCGGATTTTGAGTCCGGCACGTCTGCCAATTCCATCACGCCGGCGTACTAATATAGTATATTGATTTTTCTTTAAAATGTCAATAAGTATTTAATTAAAACAGAAGCTCGTTTCAAGTCCTCATTAAATAATGCAAAGTACTTAGTGTTTGTAATAAGTTCTGTTCAACTGGCCGGACTTTCTTCTCGCGGACAGAAGGTCCACCGAACCTTCTTCCTGTTTTTACCCAGTATCAAGCTACACGGTAAAAACAGAAGCTCGTTTCAAGTCCTCATTATAATTAAAACAGAGAGTACAGGTGTACTCTCTGCTTTAATGGTGCTGGTGGCCGGACTTGAACCGGCACGGTATTGCTACCGAGGGATTTTAAGTCCCTTGCGTCTGCCACTTTCGCCACACCAGCATTACTTTAAATATATTAAAGTATTTTATTCTTAATGTCAAGTATAATTTATAATTTACTTTTTATTTTCTCGTATATTTCAATTGCCTTGAATTTTATAATATATTTCTTTGATTTTATAAGCTTAATTTCCTCTTCATTTAGCACATCTTCTATTTCGTCGCTGCACGAATTTACGCATACGCTCGGATACAAAACACACCAAAAATTATGCCCCTTCCCCTCTCCGATAACTATTTTTAAACAGTCATATTTTCCGGCAGGAAGAATAAAATTTTCATATTTCCTTGTATTGAAAAACTCATTGTCAACAAATACGTTTACTTTATAATTATAACCGTTTTTAATTACTGTTTTTTGAGCAATACTTCTTATTAGAGTTATATTTCGTTGCGCGGTCTTAATAGCTTCTTCTTTATCATTTACACTACGAAAAAGATAACTTGTATTCTTAAGAATATCATTTCTTACATTAAGCTTCAGGCGTTGGTCCTCAATGGAATTACTGTTTGCAATAATATGAAGTCTGAATACTTTTTCTGCAATGCTTTCACTGCTTTTGATTGAAGGTGTTAAAGCAGTAATAAGAATCAGAATTGCAAATATAACGCTGAATATTTTTATTTTCATAATAAAAACCTGCCTTTCAACATAATGATTGGCAGGTTATACTTTTTTTATTCATTTATAATTTTCATTTTACAACCCTTACTAACGGGTGTCGTAACAAAGATATCCTTTGCATATTCCTTAAGCTCCGCGGCTGTGCTTTCGGCGGCTTCCTTACTGTCGTATATACCGAATATGGTCGGACCCGAACCGCTCATACAAACACCGAGAGCGCCGTTATTGCGCATAATCTCTTTTATATAAATTCTGTTCGGAACCTCAATAAACTGTTCAAACACGTTTTCCATTTTACTTGAGATTTCAAATAAATCTCTGTAATACACAGCTTTAAGCATACCAAGACAGTCGGGTGAATGAACCTTTCCGTTTTCGTCAAACGCTCTGAACGCTTCTCCTGTATTAACTCCGAAATCAGGCTTTGCAAGAACGATAAAGCATTTTCTTAAAGGTTTAACGCTGCTTAAAATTTCGCCCTTTCCCTGAGCAAGAAGCGTACCGCCTTTAATACAAAACGGAACGTCGGCGCCAACCTTTATTCCGATTTTGCATAGCTCGTCCTCGTTTAAATTGCAATCAAACAGCTTGTTAAGTGCAACAATAACCGCTGCGCCGTCAGCGCTTCCACCGGCGAGACCTGCTTGGTGGGGTATATTTTTTTCAAGATGAATATGTATTCCCCTGCTTCTGATTTTATTAGCCTTTAAAAACGCAATCGCCGCCTTGTGAGCAATGTTTTTTTCGTCAAGAGGAATATCGCTGATATTACTTGAAATAGTTATATTTCTGCCCTTTCTTTCGACGGTAACAGTATCGTAAATACCGACGCTTTGCATAATCATACAAAGGTCGTGAGCACCGTCGCTTCTTTTGGCGCAGATATCAAGCAAGAGATTTATTTTAGCATATGCTTTTACTTTAATTTTCATCTTTTAATTCCTTAACGAATTCGCCTATTCTTTTAATTGCTTCTCGTATATTATCAATTGAATAACAGTATGAAACTCTTATAAAGCCCTCTCCGCTGTCTCCGAAAGCGTTACCGGGAACTACTGCCACTCGCTTTGATTTAATCAATCTTTCTGCAAATTCCTCACTTGTAAGTCCCGTTGATTTAATACACGGAAAAACATAGAAAGCGCCGAGAGGCTCAAAACAGTCAAGACCGATTTTTCTGAATCCGTCCACCGTAAAACGCCTTCTCATATCGTAGTCGCGCAGCATATTTTTTATATCCTCATCTCCGTTACGAAGAGCGTCGATAGCCGCGTACTGAGAGTTAGTAGGAGCTGACATAATCGCAAACTGATGCAGCTTAGTCATTTGTTCAATTACCGGAGCAGGACCGAGCGCATAGCCGAGTCGCCAGCCCGTCATCGAATATGTCTTTGAAAAACCGTTAATAACAACCGTTCTTTCCTGCATACCGTTAATTGAAGCGATTGAGGTATGTCCCTCAGGAGTATAAGTAAGCTCGCTGTATATTTCATCCGAAATAACAAAAAGGTCATGTTTAATTATTATTTCGCTGAGTGCCTTTAATTCGCTTTCCGTAAGAATTGCACCGGTCGGATTATTCGGAAACGGAAGAATAAGAACTTTCGTTTTTTCTGTTATTGCCTTTTCAAGCTCTTCGGGAGTTAATTTAAAATCGTTTTCCTCCTTAGTTACAAGCGGTATTGCCTTTCCGCCGGATACCTCAACGATGGGCTTGTAGCAAACGAAGGAGGGCTCTACAACGAGAACCTCGTCACCGTTTTCAATTATTGCTCTTATAGCCATATCTATGCCTTCTGAGCCGCCTACGGTAACAAGAATTTCCTTTTTAGGGTCGTACTTAATTAAAAACCTTCTTGCGTAGTAATTTGATATTTCATTTCTCAGCTCAAGAAGACCGGCGTTAGCGGTATATCTCGTTTTTCCCATTTCGAGAAAATCAATACCATACTGCCTTATGTGCCAAGGGGTTTTGAAATCAGGCTCTCCTACACCGAGTGAGATTACGTTATCCATTTCCTCGGCAATGGCAAAGAATCTTCTTATACCCGACGGCTTAACGGAGGTAAGAGATTTGTTTAAAAACTTATCGTAATTTATCACAGTGAGATAGTCCCCCTGTCGTCTTTTTGAGGAGTTGTAAAGAATACTCCCTGCTCTTTATACTTTTTAAGAATAAAATGGGTTGTAGTTGATACTACGTCCTCAAGAGGAGAAAGTCTTTTAGCAACAAACATAGCAACCTCCTGGAAGGATTTATCGGTTACCATACAGCAAAGGTCATAGCCGCCGCTCATTAAATAGATGCTTTCAACCTCGTCAAGCTGAGAAATCCTTTCGGCAATATTATCAAATCCGTGACCGAATTTCGGCTGAACCTTAATTTCAATAAGCGCGGTAACGGTCTGCGCCTGCGCCTTATCCTTGTCAATAAGAGCTCTGTAGCCCTTGATTATTCCCGTATCCTCGTAAAGCTTAATTTGCTGTTCAACCTCTTGCTCGCTTACGCCGAGCATAACGGCAAGCTCAGCGTTAGTAAGTCTTGGGTTTGTTTCAAGTAAATAAAGTAATCTGTCCATAATAATACCTTCCTATTTAAGTTCTATTAAAAACGGTTCTCTGTTTCTGTAAACGGTAGTATATCTGAATCCGCATTTATAAAGAAGAGCGTATGCCGCGTCAAGATTAGAACATACAGAATAACAGTAATGTGCGTCAGAGCCTGCGGTAACGTATTTTCCGCCGAGCTCCTTATATCTCTTTACAATGCTCTCGCCGGGCATAAAATCATTATGATAATTATATAAACTCGACGTGTTTACTTCAAGCGCGGTGTCATATTTAACAAGCGCTTCAAGTATTTCGTTAATCTCGTTATCGTAGTCGTTTAAATTTACCTTCATTTTGTACTTACCGCATATATATCTTAACGGGTATGTAAGATGTGCAAGTACGTCGCATTTATTCCACTTAATAAGTTCAAGCTCTGCCTTAAAATATCGTTTAAGCAAGTCGTTAACATCGTAATCATTATAATCAAGAAAATAAAAGTCCTTCATATTTTCAAGATTGTGAATTGAGCCGACAACAATATCATATTTAAACTTTTGCATTATCTCTTGGCTAAGCTCTTTTCTGTATATCCCCTGACCGAGCTCAATGCCCTGATACACCTCAAGCACGTTTTTAAAGGTTTTCTTTACCGAAAAAGTATCTACGTACTGATTAGTGGTAAAGTGCCTGATATCAAGCTCAGGGTCGTCTATATCAAGGTGGTCGGTTATTGCAATACCCTTGGCTCCGTTTTTAATTGCATGTTCACACAGCAAAACGCAGGAGTGCTTACCGTCAAATGAATTATTTGAGTGGGTATGTAAATCGTATATGTTATTAAAATCCATATTTTACCTCTCACAAATTTATAATATAATAACATATATTTATCTAAAATTAAATATAATTTTATAGTTTTGTTGAAAATATATAAAATCTTTGATATAATCCTATAATATATTGCTTTTATTAGGAGGTAATTATAATGAGAGCTGTTATAACCGTTGTTGGAAAGGATATGGTCGGAATACTTGCAAAGGTATCCGCTATATGTGCCGAGAACAATGTAAATATTATAGAGGTTACCCAGTCAATTATGCAGGATATGTTTTGTATGATTATGATGGCAGATACCTCTAAATGTACCGTAGGCTTCGGCGAGCTTTCAGAACAGCTTGAGGAGTTCGGCAAGAATAATAATCTTGTAATTCACGCAATGCACGAGGATTTATTTAACTCAATGCACAGAATTTAAGGAGGAATTACCTTGATTAATACTTATGATATTCTTGAAACAATAAGAATGATACAGGACGAATGTCTTGATGTAAGGACAACTACGATGGGAATTTCCCTTCTTGATTGCGGCGATACGGATATAGATAAATCCTGTAATAAAATATATGATAAGATTTGTAAAAAAGCCGAAAACCTTGTAACTGTCGGTGAAGGAATTGAAAAGGAATACGGAATTCCGATTATAAATAAAAGAGTCAGCGTTACTCCCGTTTCAATTATGGCGGGAATAAGCGGCGGCGACCCGGTTAAATATGCGCTTACTCTTGAAAAAGCGGCTCAGACAATCGGGGTTAACTTTATCGGCGGATATTCCGCACTTGTTCAGAAGGGCTTTGCTGCCGGAGATTTAGAGCTGATTAACTCAATTCCCGAGGCGCTTGCTTCTACCGAGCATCTTTGCTCCTCGGTTAATATCGGCTCAACAAAAGCAGGTATTAATATGGACGCCGTAAAGCTTATGGGAAACGTAGTAAAGCGTTCTGCACAGCTTACAAAGGATAATAACTGCATTGCGGCAGGAAAGCTTGTTGTATTCTGCAATGCGCCTGAGGACAATCCTTTTATGGCGGGTGCGTTTCACGGAATAAGCGAACCCGATTGCGTAATTAATGTAGGCGTTTCAGGACCCGGCGTTGTTAGGGCAGCTGTGTCTAAATATCCCGACTATTCAATTAATGAAATTGCCGAACTTATAAAAAGAACGGCATTTAAAGTTACAAGAATGGGTCAACTCGTCGGTGCGCTTGCAAGTGAAAGACTCGGAGTTGATTTCGGAATTGTTGACCTGTCCCTTGCTCCTACGCCTGCAGTCGGAGATTCGGTTGCTCATATTCTTGAAGAAATCGGACTTGAAAGCTGCGGCGCAGCCGGAACAACCGCTTGTCTTGCAATGCTTAACGACGCAGTAAAAAAAGGCGGCGTTATGGCTTCATCAAGCGTAGGAGGTCTTTCGGGTGCATTTATTCCCGTTAGTGAGGACGCAGGTATGATTGACGCGGCAAGAAGCGGAGCTCTTACTATTGAAAAGCTTGAA
>JAFSZK010000080.1 GCA_017458975.1 Eubacterium sp.
AACCTCTTTAAGATAGGAATTAATCTTACAGTAACAACCCGCGCTTTCGGGACGCCCTACGGCAATGAAGGCAAAGCCCTCCTTTTCGACAATCGCGTCGAAAATCTTATACCTCGCGTCGCCGAGAAGCTCAATAGCCGCCTTCGTTTTTCCGTCCTCAACGCTTTCAACGATTTCCTTTCGTATGTCGTCAATCGTAAGCGTGACGTCAATTCCGAGCGCGGTTGACAGCCCGACGGCGGGGTCGGCGTCAATTGCAAGAATTTTCTTGTCGGGATAACTCTCGCACAGCACCTTGACGATAGCTGCCGAAACCGAGGTCTTTCCTACTCCGCCCTTACCCGCAAGGGCGATTATTTTTGTTTTTTTACTCATAATTCACTCCGTAAAATTTATTAATTTTATTATAACAAATATACTGATTTTTTTCAATAATAACTATTGATAAAGCGAATATAAATTAACGGGGTGATTAAAATAAAAGCTTACTTTCGTTTTATACCGTTTTTTCTCGGTACTGTTTTTTTAATTATTTGCGCCCTTTGCGCCGTTTTTTCAAAGGCGCCGCTTGAAAACAAAAGGGACTATACCGTTGCCAACCGATGGAAAATAAGCGATTTCAGACATATTGATTTATCCTTGCTTGAAGGAAAAGACAGAGTGCTTATTTCATATACGCTTTGCGCCGAGTCGGATTACCTCGCCTTTAAAAGCAGGGGCTATAACATAAGCGCCTTTGTAAGCGGAAAAATGCTTTACCGCGACTATTCGCCCGAAAGCGAAAAATACCATTTCATACCCGTTGATACCCTTAAAAAGGGAAGCGTTATAATGCTTCGTCTTATCCCGTGCAGCAGGGGCGGAAAAATACTTTCCGACGCGGTTATCTCAACAAAATCGGGGCTTTTCCAAAAGCTTTGCCTTGAAAACCAAAGGGAGCTTTTTTACTCTTTTTTATTCTTCATATCGTCGCTTCACTTTCTTTTGAAAATAAAAAAGAAGCGCTCCCGTTTAAGGGGCGCAAATCTTTTTATTATTCTTTTTTCGCTCGGCTTTATTATTCTTTTAAAAAGCGATTTTTCGTTTTTGCTTTTTGAGTACAAAAGAATAATTCTTTTAAAAGCGCTTGCCCTTTGGTCTTTGCTTTTAAGCCTTGTATCTCTTTTATACGGGTACTGTAACGCGGCTTACGAACGTCTCAAGCTCCTTTTCGGTAATTCCGATAACGTCGCTTAAAAGCTCGCTTTCGGTATACTTATCCATAACCCTGAAAAGCTCGTTTAAGTACTCCTTCTTAGCTATAAAAACATTATATACCTTAACGGACGCCTCCTTCTTACGCTTAACGTATCTTACAAGAAAGCTGAGAGTTTTAGCCTTTTTTACGCTTACGGTATTAGTAAAAAGATAGTCCTCGATTATATCCTTTCGCTGTACTCCGAGGATTGTTAAAAGCATTGCCGTTACCATACCCGTTCTGTCCTTGCCCGAGGTACAGTGGTAAAGCACGGAGCCGCCCCCGTCATAGAGAACGATTTTTTTAACAACCTTTGCGATATTGAAAAAGCAATCGGAGTTTACGACGTAACGGTAAAGCTCGGTCATATCGGGAACCGCGTCAAGATTTTGTTTACTTTCGCGGCTGATACCCGGTACGTTTTCATCAAATACCGGCATTTTAATATTTTCTACGCCCGCTATTTCCTTATCGGGCTTTTCCGCTTTTTCGGCGTCGTTTCTCAAATCAATTACAAGCTTTAAATTATAATCGTTTTTAAGTATTCTTTCGTCCGCTTTACTTATTGAATTAAGGTTACTTGCCCTTAAAATAAAGCCTCGCTTAAGAGTGCCGTATTTGGTTTTCATACCGCCGAGGTCCCTTATATTCTTAGAGCCCTTGAGCTTAATATTTTTCATAATAACCTCTTATTATAATCCGTTAATATATCTGCACGCCGCAAGCGCTGCGGTTGTGCCGTCGGCTGCCGCGGTTGTTACCTGACGGATTGCCTTACTTCTGCAATCGCCCGCAACAAATATTCCCTCGGTCTTTGTTGTACAGCTTTCGTCGGTATCGAAATAGCCGTAGGAATTGAGCTCGGCAAGCTCCTTAAACGGCTCGTTTTCGGGGATAAGTCCGATTGCAACAAAAAGTCCGTCGCAGGGGATAACCTGCTTTTGTCCCGCTTTTTCAATCTCAACGCCCGAAAGCTCGTCGCCCTCTTTTTCAAAGCCCGTAATTTTTACGCCCGTATGAGCGCTTACGTTATCCCTTGAAAAGAGTACCTCCTGAAGCTTCTCCTCACCCGTAAATTCAGGTAAGTCCTGAAGCATAATAACCTCTTTACATTTTTCCGAAAGAAGGATTGCTTCCTGTAAAGCGGAGTTTCCGCCGCCTGCAACGCATACGGTTTTGCCGCTGTAAAAATCGCCGTCGCATACCGCGCAGAAGGAGATACCCTCGCCTACAAGCTCGTTTTCGCCCTCGATACCGAGCATACGGTGTTTAACTCCCGTTGCAATAATTACGGCGTAGCATTCGTATTCGCCGCCCTCCTCGGTTTTAACAAGCTTTTTATCTCCGACGTTCTCAATCGAGGTCACGGTTTCAAATTCAATCTCCGCGCCCTGCTCAAGTATCTGGGAAAGCATACTGTCGGCAAACTCGTTACCGCTTATCGTAAGAGTACCGGGCAGGTTTTCAACCTTCGGCGAGTGAGTAATCTGACCTCCGAAGCCCGTCTTTTCAATTACGAGCGAGGTCTTACCGTTTCTCTGGGCATAGAGCGCTGCGGTCATTCCCGCAGGACCTCCGCCTACTACAATAATATCATACATATTTTTCACCTTTCTTATGTTGTGATTTGCAAAATATAAAAAAATTAACGATAAACGTTAAAAAACTATTGACAAATGTAAAATGATGTGTTATACTCCAATTAACGATAAACGTTAAATACTTAACGATAACCAAAAGGAGACATTATCATGGAAACAAAAATGAATAAAAAAATCAACACTTTTGCCAAAATCGGAAGAATACTTGCAACTATAGCCGCTGTATTTATGATACTTGGCGCCGTTGCTGCCTCCGTCGGTATAAGCGTAGTTGCTTCATTGCCGAAAGACGCGCTTGCCGTTGAGGTTACGGGAACTGCCGATATAACCGCAAAGGGTAAAATTCTTGAAAGCGTTACAAACGCCGTTATCGACTCTTCAAAGGGCGGAGAGGGAAAAATAATGCTCGGCGATTCAAACGTTGCTATCGGCGATGTTGAAGACTCAATACCCGATGGAGTTACCGCTCAGAAAACCGAAAAGGGCTTTGCTCTGAGCGTTGCCGATAAGCGCCTTGATATCAGCACGCAGGCAATAACGGTTTCACTTGTATTATCACTTCTTAATACTATATGTCTTGCTGTTGTGCTGTTTATGATAAGAGCCCTTATGAAGTCAATCGAAAAGTGCGAAACGCCGTTTTGCAATGACGTTATCAAAAAAATGAAGAATTTCGGATACTCTCTGATTCCACTTGCAGTTTTAAGCGGAACGAGCGAAAACGCTTGGAATGTCCTTGACGTGGGAATTCACCCAGGAATAGATATAAAGGTCGTTTTCATAATCCTTGTTGTATTTATGCTTGCTATGATTTTCAGCTACGGAGCTGAGCTTCAGAAGCAGTCTGACGAAACTCTTTAAGGAGACTGACTATGGGACAGATTGTATTAAGACTTGACCGCGTTATGGCGGACAGAAAAATGAGTCTCAACGAGCTATCAGATAAGGTAGGCGTTGCAAACGTAAACCTTTCAAAGCTCAAAAACGGACATGTCAGCGCTATAAGGTTTTCAACCCTTCAGGCGCTGTGCGAAGCGCTTCACTGCCAGCCCGGAGAAATAATTGAATATCAGTTCGACGATTAGTCTTTAAAAATGGGGCTGCCACCTGAGTGGCAGCCTCTTTTATTATTTATTCATTAAGTAACCCTTGATGTCTGACACGCCGCGGAATTTTTCAAAGCCGCCGTCCTTCATAATTACAAGGGTCGGAGCCTGCTTGATTCCGAATTTTGCAACAAGCTCGGCGTTCTCGTCGGCGTTGAGCGCTTCAAACTTAATTCCCGCTTTATCAAGGAGTGCTGCCGCCGCCTTACAGTTCGGGCAGGTTGCAGTCTTAAAGAGAATTACGTCAGCGTCCGTTGCCGTTTCGCTCTGTGCGGTTACGGGAGTTGAGGGCATCTCAACGGGCTCGTCAACGGGAGCGGGGTTCGGGCCGGTATGGGTAAGATGCGACCTGCCGATATTATATACCTTACGGTCCTTATACTCCTGAGCCTTACCGTCGTTCCAGTTCTGAATAGGTCTGTAATAGCCTGTGATACGGCTGTTAACCTCGGTCTTTGCTCCGCAAATCGGGCAGGTATACTGCTCGCCGGTAAGATAACCGTGGTCCTTACATACCGAATAAGTCGGAGACATTGTATAGTAAGGAAGCTTATAGTTTTCCGCAATCTTGCGAACAAGATTTGCAGCCGCCTTCCAGTCGGGAAGCTTCTCGCCGAGGAACGCATGGAATACGGTACCCGAGGTATAAAGGGTCTGTAAATCGTCCTGAATATCGAGAGCCGAGAAAATATCCTCGGTATAGCCTACGGGAAGATGGGATGAGTTGGTATAGTAAGGAGTTCCGTCCATATTTGCGGTAATGATGTCCGGGAAGTCCTCCTTGTCGTGCTTAGCAAAGCGATAGGTTGTAGACTCGGCAGGAGTAGCCTCAAGGTTATAAAGGTCGCCGTACTTCTCCTGATAATCCGAAAGTCTTTCGCGCATATGATTAAGAACATCTCTTGCAAAACGCTGGGTCTTGGGGTCGGTTAAATCAGCCTTGAGCCAGTTAGCGTTAAGACCAACCTCGTTCATACCGATAAGACCGATGGTTGAGAAATGGTTTGCAAAGGTTCCGAGATATCTCTTTGTATAGGGATAAAGTCCCTGGTCAAGAAGAGTTGTAATTACGGTACGCTTTGTCTTGAGCGAGCGAGCCGCAATATCCATAAGATGGTCAAGTCTTTTATAGAAATCAGCCTCGTCCGTTGCCTGATAAGCAATACGGGGAAGGTTAATTGTAACAACGCCGATTGAGCCGGTTGACTCACCCGAACCGAAGAAGCCGCCGGACTTCTTACGAAGCTCACGAAGGTCAAGACGCAGACGGCAGCACATTGAGCGCACGTCGCTCGGTTCCATATCGGAGTTGATATAGTTTGAGAAATACGGAGTTCCGTACTTAGCCGTCATTTCAAAGAGGAGCTTATTATTCTCATTTTCGCTCCAGTCGAAATCGCGGGTAATCGAATAAGTTGGAATAGGATACTGGAAGCCGCGTCCGTTAGCGTCGCCTTCAATCATAATTTCGATAAAGGCTTTGTTTACCATATCCATTTCCTTCTGGCAGTCGCCGTATGTAAAGTCAACCTCTTTACCGCCGATAATAGCGGGAAGGTTTTTAAGGTCGTTAGGTACAACCCAGTCAAGAGTAATGTTTGAGAACGGA
>JAFSZK010000081.1 GCA_017458975.1 Eubacterium sp.
CAGCTCTTGTTTTTCTTAGCTTCCTTTTCTTCCTATTCTTCCTCTTCTTCATCCTCTACGATAGCGTTAGCAATAACCTCGCCCTCGTAGTCTTCGGAAACCTCGATAGTAATATAGTTGTCCTTCTGCTCAATAATCTTGTAGTCCTTACCTTCTTTCATGCCGGGGAATTCCCAACCGATAAGCTTACCGTCGCCGGTATAAGTAAAGGTAATAACTCTGCTTGTGCCGTCTCTGTCAACCTCAACCTCTTTTGAAGTTTTACCGTTAACCTCTGTTGTAATACCGGTAATCTTATCGCCTGTATCGGGCTTACCGGGGCTTGCAACAGGAGCAGCAATAGCAGAAACGCTTAATGCGCCTACTGAAAGAACCATTACTAAAGAAAGGATAACTGAAAGTACTTTTTTCATAGTTAAACACCTCAAATGATATTAATCCAAAATATAATTCGTATAAATTATAGCACGCAAAAGTCCATTTGTAAAGAGTTTTCTTATTTTTTTTAATATATTTATTAATATATCTCTTATTCTTTAAGGCGCGGAAACTTATGCAAGCTTTGCCTGACCCGTGCAAAGCTCGTAATATCTTCCCTTTTGTTCAAGCAAAGCTTCGTGGTCGCCGCGCTCAATTATTTCACCGTTTTCAAGAACCATAATCGCATTTGCGTTTCGAACGGTAGAAAGCCTGTGAGCAATAACGAATACCGTTGCGCCCTCCATAAGGCGGTCCATGCCCTTCTCGATATGCGCCTCCGTTCTTGTATCAACCGAGCTTGTAGCTTCGTCAAGCACCATAACGGGCGGGTCGGCAACCGCGGCTCTCGCAATTGCAAGAAGCTGTCTCTGTCCCTGCGAAAGGTTTTCGCCGTCGCCCGAAAGCATTGTGTCATAACCGTTTTCAAGGTGCTTAATAAACGAGTGCGCCGAAGCAAGCTTAGCGGCGGCAATACATTCCTCGTCGGTTGCGTCAAGCCTTCCGTAACGGATATTATCCATAACCGTACCCGTGAACAAATGAGTATCCTGTAACACCATTGCAAGCGAGTGCCTCAAATCTGCCTTCTTAATACGCTTTATATCAATTCCGTCGTAGGTTATAAGCCCCTCCTGAATATCGTAAAAACGGTTAATCAGATTTGTAATAGTGGTTTTACCCGCTCCCGTCGAGCCGACAAAAGCGATTTTCTGAGCCGGCTTTGCGTAAAGGTTAATATTCTTTAATACAGGCTTATCCTCAACGTATCTGAAGCTTACCTCGTCAAAAACGACCTTGCCCTTAACGGGTATTTTCTTATCGCCGTCAACCCAGTACCACTCTTTTGAGTTTTCACCTTCAACCTCTTCAAGAGTAACGGTACCCTCGTCGATTTCACTTTCCGTATTCATAATTTCAAATACTCTTTCGGCGCCTGCAAGGGCTGAAAAAATATTATTCATCTGGTTCATTATCTGGTTAATCGGCTGGGTAAACTGCTTTGAATAACTCAAAAACGTAAAGAACGTTCCTATATCAAGTCCGCCCGCAAGAACGAGTATTCCGCCCGTAAGCGTAATCGTTGCATAGGACGCGTTATTGATACCCGTTGAGCAGGGTCCCATAATTCCCGAATAAAAGCTTGCCTTCGTAGCCGACTGACGGTAGTTTTCATTAAGCACGTCAAAATCCTCTTTTGCAGCGCTTTCGTGGTTAAACACCTTAACCACCTTCATACCCTCGATAGTTTCCTCGATATTACCGTTCATTTTACCGAGAGCCGATTGCTGAGCTTTGAAATGCTTTCTCGTTTTCTTGGCAATATAGATTGAATTAACAACCATTATAATAAGAAAAACGAGAGCAACAAGGAACATCTGCCATTTAAGAACAATCATCATTACAACAATGCTCACAAAGCTGAAAATGCTTGAAACGAGCTGAACAATCGTCTGCTCAAGCATCATCTGGATATTGTCGACGTCGTTTGTAAAACGGCTCATAATCTCGCCGTGGGTCTGCGAATCGAAATACCTCAGCGGCAGAGTCTGCAAATGGTCAAATAAATCCTTCCTTAAAGTATTCGTTGTCTTGTAGGCAATTTTAACCATTATCTTTGCCTGAGCAAATGAAAACAGCGAAGCGCCCACATAAAAAGCGGATACTATACAAAGGTTTTTAATCAGCAGCTTTACGCCCTGAGTTGCAAAGGTACCTGCCTTAATCGTTCTTGCAACGTCGTTTAATATCGGCTTAAGCCAATACGACGCGCCCGTCTGGCATACGGTTCCGAGTATAAGCATAAGTAAAACGATAATCAAAAGATACTTGCTTTTTCCGATATATTCAAGAATACCTAAAAGCGTTTTCTTTGCGTTTTTAGGCTTGGGCGCCGAAAAATTTCTTCCTCCTCCGGGTGGCATTATTCAAGCACCCCCTTTTGCTGCGTTTTATATATTTCGCGGTAAATTTCACTTTTTTCCATTAATTCGTTATGCGTGCCCTGGGATTCAATTCTGCCCTCGTCAAGCACAATTATTTTATCCGCCTCCATAACTGAGGAAATACGCTGGGAAATAATAATTACCGTTGTATCGCTGAACTCGTTATAAAAGCTTTCGCGGATTTTCGCCTCGGTCGCAGTATCAACCGCCGAGGTCGAATCGTCAAGAATAAGTATTTTCGGGTGCTTTATCATCGCCCTTGCAATACAGAGCCTTTGCTTCTGACCGCCGGAAAGGTTGAGCCCGCCCTGGGAAAGGTCGGTTTCATAACCGTCGGGCTGTTCCCTTATAAAGCCGTCGGCCTGCGCCGAAACGCACGCTGCGATAATTTCATCGTCGCCGGCGTCGGGATTTCCCCATCGGATATTTTCTCTGATTGTTCCCGAAAAAAGAATATTTTTTTGAAGCACAACGCCCGTCATATCGCGAAGCGCGGTTAAATCGTATTTCCTTACGTCCGTTCCGTCAACAAGCACCTCGCCCGCGGTAACGTCGTAAAGTCTCGGAATAAGATTTACAAGGCTCGATTTTCCGCAACCGGTCGAGCCGATAATTCCGATAACGCTTCCCGCCTCGGCTTTAAAGGTAATATCCTCAAGCACGTTGTCGCCCTCGTGATAACCGAAGAATACGTTTTTAAATTCAATCTCACCCTTCGGGGAGTCGGGAATAAACGGCGTTTCGGGATTTACAATATCAATTTCGGTATCCAGCACCTCAACAACACGGTCGCCGCAAGCCTTTGCTCTCGTAAGCTGTAAGAGAAGCATAGCCACCATCATAATATTCATAAGAACCTGCACGATATATGAGGCGAGAACCGAAATCTGACCTACGTCCATACGGCCGAGCGAGGCTTCCTTTGCGCCCTTAGAATAAAGATAAACGATTACGATATTCATCATAAGCATTAATATGGGAAGCGCGGTAACAATCATACCAGCGGCTCTTGCGCCCATACCGGCAAGCTCGTCGGACGCCTTATGGAATTTATCCTTTTCCCTCTCCTCGCGGACATACGCCTTAACAACTCTTATTCCAATCAGGTTTTCCTGAACAACGCGGTTCACGTTATCAATTTTCTTTTGCATTTTCTGGAACATCGGAAAACCGATTTTGAGAATTATTACAACAATAATGGCAATAATCGGAAGAAGAATAATAACAATAATTGAAACTCTTGCATTAATTCTGAATGCGAAAAACGCCGATACAAGCAGTAACGCGGGAGCGCGCACAAGGATACGAAGCACCATCATCAGCGTATTTTGAAGCATTGTTATATCATTAGTCATCCTTGTAGTAAGGGACGAGGTTGAAAACGAGTCGATATTCTTAAAGGAGAACGAGCTCATTTTATCATATACCGCGCTGCGAAGGCGATAGGAAAAGCGTTGAGCCACAACCGAGGAAGCCCTCATCGTTGCAAGTCCGCCCGCAAGCCCCAAAAGCGCCATGGCAAACATTGCAAAGCCGATTTTTATTACGTCGCTTTTAATATCAATTCCCGTCTGAGCGGCGTTTGATACGTCCTCATATACCGAGTTTGCTATTGACGGAAGCGAAAGCTCGCATATAGCCTCAATTATCATACCGCCTGCGCTGATAAGACAAAGAAACCCCATACCCTTCATAAATTTCATAAGAGTTTTGAGCATTTTTTCACTTCCTTTCAATAGGTTTTGTGTGATTAAATATTATAACACAATGATTTTTTAATATCAATATATTTAGAGTTGATATATATAATATATTATGATAAAATACATTTATTAAATTTTGGCGGTTATGATTATGGATTATAATTTATGCGATATTAATACTGTAAAAAGCATACTTTCGCGCCACGGCTTTAATTTTTCAAAAGCCCTCGGACAGAATTTTCTTATTAACGAAGAGGTATGTCCCGAAATGGCTCGCCTTCTTGAGGCTGACGGCGATACGGGAGTTATTGAAATCGGACCCGGCGTCGGAGTTCTTACAAAGGAGCTTTGCAAGACGGCAAAAAGGGTTGTCGCAATAGAGCTTGATAAAAGACTTTACCCCGTACTTGAGGAAACTCTCGGCGACTACGGTAACTTTGAGCTTGTTGAGGGCGACGCGCTCGAGCTTGACTTAAACTCAATTATCGCCGAAAAGCTCAGCGACTGCAAAAGCATAAAGGTTTGCGCAAATCTTCCTTATTACATCACCTCCCCCGTTATAATCAAGCTTTTAAGCGAGGTTAAGGGGCTCGACGAAATCGAGGTAATGGTACAGCGTGAGGCTGCCCAAAGACTCTGCGCCGAGCTCGGCACAAGACAGACGGGCGCAGTAAGCGTTGCCGTAAGATACTACGGTGAGGCACAGGTGCTTTTTGATGTCGGACGAAATTCCTTTATGCCCTCGCCGAAGGTTGACAGCGCGGTAATTAAAATCACAATTCATAAAGAGCCGAAATATGATATTAATGACGAAAAAGAGTTTTTCCGTTTCGTTAAGGGCGCTTTTATGCAAAGGCGCAAAACCCTTTTAAACTCCCTTTCGTCAAGTCTCGGTATTGAAAAAAAGACCGTTTTAAACGCCCTTATTGAGGAGCATATTGCTATAAATATAAGAGCGGAAAATCTAAAAATGGAGGATTTTGTTAATTTATATAACAAGCTTTATAACTGATTATGGCAAAAGATAACACACTGGTTTTCAGCGATTATAAAATACCGAAGGCGGTTGCAACTCTTGCACTGCCGTCAATGCTCGGTATGCTTATAAACATTATATATAACCTTGCGGATACGTTTTTTGTAGGTCAGACGGGTGACGCTAATCAGGTTTCAGCCGTTTCGCTGGCAATGCCGTTCTTTCTCTTTTTCCTTGCAACGGGAAATCTTTTCGGAGTCGGCGGCTGTGCTTTCATAAGCCGCTCCCTCGGCGAGGGAAAACGGGACCTGGTAAAAACTATTTCATCCTACTGTATCTATGCGGGAATAATAGTCAGCATTGTTGTTGCCGCCCTGTTTATAATTTTCAGACGCAGGGTGCTATACCTTGTCGGCGCGTCGGATAACAGCATTGACTTTGCGTGCGACTATCTCTTCTGGGTTGCGCTCGGCGCTCCGTTTGTTGTAAGCTCAATTAACGTATGTAACCTGATAAGAGGCGAGGGTGCGGCTGCCACAGCTACTCTCGGTATGGTAATAGGTCAGATAACAAATATTATTCTTGACCCGATATTCATACTCTCAAAGGGCGATAAGGTTTTATTCTTTAAAATGCCCTTCGGTCTCGGTCTCGGAGTTGAGGGCGCGGCAATTGCAACCGTTCTCGGAAACATTGTAACAATACTGTTTTTCCTTTCATACTTTTTAAGAGGAAGGTCAATTCTTTCAATTACTCCCGGAAGGTTCACGGTTAACAAATCAATTACAAAGGGCGTAATAGGAGTAGGTCTTCCCGCCGCCCTTACAAATCTTCTTATGAGCCTTTCAACGATTGTAATTAATATGTTCCTTTCACATTACGGCGATACCGCGGTTGCGGCAATGGGCGTCGCGATGAAAGCGAATATGCTCGTTGTTATGCTTCAGCTCGGTCTTGCTCAGGGTATACAGCCCCTTGTCGGCTACTGTTACGGCGCAAAGAACTATCCCCGTATGAAAAGCAGCATACGCTTCAGTACGGTTTGTAATTTAATTATGGGCACCGCTCTTACGGCAATCTGTATTGTTTTAAGAAAACAGATTATCGGTATGTTTATCAATAACGACGAGGTTATTAACTACGGCGTTAAAATGCTTACCGCGCTTATGGCTTCGGGAGCAGTTCTCGGCGTTATGTTTGTTATCAATTTCTCGTTCCAGGGTATGGGAAAGGGCTTCCAGTCGCTTCTTCTTGCCGTCGGACGTCAGGGACTTGTCTATCTTCCCGTGTTGATAATTATGGATAAAATAATAGGGCTTGAAGGAATTATCTGGGCTCAGCCCTGCGCCGATTTCGTTTGTATTATCGCAAGTATAATTATGTTCCGCGCGATAATGAAAAAGCTTGAAAACGGCGAGAAATACGAAGAAGAAACAAGCGGTTAAATATGCCGCTTGTTAATTTTTTGTCAGTTTTGACAAAATGTTATATCTGAACAATAAATACTAAATATACAACAGGAATAACACCGAAATATTTATACCACAAGGGGTTGTATTTATTTTTTAACAGATTGTAAATCTCAAAACGTCTCAACCCCAACATATTGATTTTTTCGGCAAAATATGGTATAATATGGTCAACATATGGAAAAGGAGAACAATTGAAAAACAATTAATATGTTATAAATATATATTATATATACATATTAATATTGATAAAATTGCTACCCTTCATATGATTTTAGTGAAAGGAGGAAAAGGTAATGCCACATATTTCACCGACGACAATGTATATCATCTGGGCGGCGGCAATAATCGGCTTCGGTATTCTTGAGGCAATGACGGCGCAGCTTGTATCAATCTGGTTTGTGCTCGGCTCAATAGGAGCTTTGATAGCCGCGTTTCTCGGAGCAGGAATTCCCGTTCAGATTATAGTATTCATTGCAATAACGATTATAACGCTTGCCGCAACGCGTCCGATAGTTAAGAAAAAGCTGAGCTCCGACGTTCAGAAGCTTAACGCCGACAGATGTATCGGAATGGAAGCGGTCGTCACCGAAGAAATAAATAACCTTGAGGGTAAGGGCGCCGTTAAGGTTGACGGAAAGCAATGGACTGCCCGTTCCTCTGAACAGGAAGTCATAAAACAGGGCGAAAAGGTCGTTATTGAAAAAATTGACGGCGTTAAATTAATAGTAAATAATAAACAGTAATTAATTAAAGGAGAAAATTATGGGAACCGGACTTATTGTATTTTTAGTAATTTTATTTGTTGCAATCGCAGCACTCGTTTTAACAAATATCAGAATAGTACCGCAGTCAAAAGCATTTGTTATTGAAAGACTCGGCGCGTATCACGCAACCTGGGACACGGGACTTCACGTAAAAATCCCCTTCATTGAGAGAATTGCAAAAACAGTATCTCTTAAAGAGCAGGTAGTTGACTTCCCGCCGCAGCCCGTTATTACAAAGGATAACGTTACAATGCAGATCGATACGGTTGTATTCTTCCAGATTACAGACCCGAAGCTTTACTGCTATGGCGTTGAGAGCCCGATTTCGGCTATTGAAAACCTTTCGGCTACAACCCTTCGTAACATTATCGGCGAGCTTGAGCTCGACTCAACTCTTACCTCACGCGATACAATCAACGCTAAAATCAGAGTTATTCTTGACGAAGCAACCGACCCGTGGGGCATTAAAGTAAACCGCGTTGAGCTTAAAAACATTATTCCTCCGCGTGAAATTCAGGACGCAATGGAGAAGCAGATGAAGGCTGAGCGTGAGAGAAGAGAGGCAATCCTTCGCGCAGAGGGTGAAAAGCAATCAAGAATTCTTGTTGCAGAGGGTCATAAGGAAAGTAAAATCCTTGAAGCTGAGGCTGAAAAGCAATCCGCAATCCTTCGCGCAGAGGCTGTTAAGGAAGCTAAAATCCGCGAATCCGAGGGTGAGGCTCTCGCAATCGAAACCGTACAGAAGGCTTCGGCTGAAGCAATCAAGCTTCTCAACGAGGCTAACGCAAACGAGGCTGTTCTTAAGCTCAAGGCTATGGAAGCATTTGCAAAGGCTGCCGACGGTCAGGCAACAAAGATTATTATCCCGTCTGAAATTCAGTCAGTTGCAGGACTTGCCGAAGGCATCGTTGAAGCAGTAAAGAAGTAACTGATAAAACAAAAACGGAGGCGGGCTGAGGCTCGCCTCTTTAAAAAGGAGAATATAATGAAAAAGAAATTATATAAGGACAGAAAAAACGAAAAGCTCTGCGGAGTTTGCGCGGGACTTGCAAAGTATTTTGATATGGACGTAACGATTATCCGTATTCTCTGGATTATTATTACACTTGCAGGAGGCTCGGGAGTTATAGCATATATCGTATGCGCTCTCGTTATGCCCGACGAGCCGCCGGAAGGATATACGGAAGTTGAGTTCACGGACACTAATGAATAATGAAAAGACGTCTTAAACACTTCAACACAACTGAATTAAGCAAGAAAGAAAAGATAATTATTATAGTATTAGCTGCAATAATTATTATTCCGCTTATTGCCTGTTTAATAGGCTTTAATATAGGCGGAGAAGGAATTGACAACATTGCTTTATTTATAGTAATAAGCCTTATACTCGGCACAATTTCTTTACGGTTTTTAAAAAACAAAAAGGTATACACGCCTACAAAAGCACTTATTTTTGAAGTGCTCGGCGCATCGCTTCTTGCCTTTGTTCTGCTTGGCAGTACGTATGCATTTATAAACGAGAAAACCGCAAGCAGCGAATATATTGAATATACGGCTGTTGTAACGGATGCGAACTTCCGTCCAAGGAGCAGTGAGTATTATGTGTCTTTTGATACTCCTGACGGAGAGGAAGGTGGCGACAGTATTTATGTTTTTACAGGCATCGTTGTGTCTGAGGCTGAGGATGAAATATTACTCCACGAAGGCGACAAAATAACCGTCCGTGAATACACAGGCGGTTTCGGCTCGAAGTTCTATTACGTTAAAGAATTACATGAAATGCGAAAAGAGCTTGGTCTGTTCGGACTTGACCCGTAGGAGATATGTCAAACAATTCTTAATTCTTAACTCTTAATTCTTAATTGAAAAAGCACCCTTGCGGGTGCTTTTTAATTAGTCTTTTCTGGGTCTGTGGTGATTGCTTCTTCTCGGCTTTCTCGGAGCGTCGTCTATCTCGTTTTCGGGAGTCATACCCTCAAGCTCGATAAGAGCGTCGCGGCGGGAGAGGTCAATCTTACCCTCGTCGGTAATGCCGATACATTTAACAATTACGCTGTCGCCTACGTTTACTACGTCCTCAACCTTTTCGGTTCTCTTAACATCAAGACGGCTGATATGAACAAGTCCTTCCTTACCTGGAGCAATCTCAACGAAAGCGCCGAAGTTCATAAGTCTTGTTACAACGCCGTTATAGAACGCGCCGATTTCGGGGTCGCTTGCGATAAGACGGATAATTTCAATAGCTGCGTCGCACTTATCTGCATCCTGACCGGATACAAATACATTTCCGTCCTCTTCGATTTCAACCTTAACGTCGTAATCAGCCTGAATCTGCTGAATAACCTTACCGCTCTTACCGATAACGTCGCCGATTTTTTCGGGATTAATTGCAACAGTCTTCATCTTCGGAGCCCACTTGGAAAGCTCGGCTCTCGGCTCGCTGATAACGGGAAGCATAATCTCGTCAAGGATGTAATTTCTTGCTTTATGAGTCTTTGCGAAAGCCTCTTTGATAATTTCGGGAGTAAGTCCGTGTACCTTAAGGTCCATCTGAATTGCGGTAATGCCCTTCTTTGTACCCGCAACCTTAAAGTCCATATCTCCGTAGAAGTCCTCAAGTCCCTGAATATCAACCATTGTCATAAAGTCGCCGTATACGCCCTCATCGCCTGTGATAAGACCGCAGGAGATACCTGCAACAGGAGCCTTAATCGGAACGCCCGCCGCCATAAGTGAAAGCGTTGAGCCGCAGACGCTGCCCTGTGAGGTTGAACCGTTTGAGGAAAGAACCTCGGATACTACACGGATTGAATACGGGAACTCCTCAATGCTCGGGATAACGGGAAGAAGAGCCTTTTCAGCAAGAGCGCCGTGACCGATTTCACGTCTTCCGGGACCTCTTGAGGGTCTTGTTTCGCCAACTGAGTATGAGGGGAAATTATAGTGGTGGATATATCTCTTTTCGGTCTGCTCGTCAAGTCCGTCAAGCGCCTGTGCGTCGCGGATACCGCCAAGGGTTGCAACCGAAAGAACCTGGGTCTGACCTCTTGTAAAGAGACCCGAACCGTGAACGCGTGCAAGAAGGTCAACCTCTGCGTTAAGCGGACGGATATCGTCGATTCCGCGTCCGTCAACTCTCTTGTGCTCATCCTTGAGCCAAGCGCGAACGATATGCTTCTGAACAAGATACATAATCTCGTCAATTTTTTCGGGATTTTCTTCAAAACGCTCGTCAAACTTTTCGTGAACCGCCTCATAAATCGGGAGGAGTCTTTCGTCACGAACGTTCTTATCGTCGGTATCAAGAGCCTTCTTAACGTCCTCAATACAGAACGCTTCAATCTCGTCCATAATTTCGGGGTCGGGATTTGAGGATTCGTACTCAAACTTCTCCTTGCCCACCTCGTCAACGATACCGTTAATAAACTGAACAATCTTTTTGTTTTCTTCGTGACCTGCCATAATGGCGTTGAACATTGTCTCGTCGTCAATTTCATTTGCGCCTGCTTCAATCATTGCAACAAGGTCAGCCGTTGAAGCAACGGTAAGTACAAGGTCGCTCTTTTCTCTCTGCTCAAGAGTCGGGTTAATAACAATCTCGCCGTCAACAAGACCTACGTTTACGCCCGAAATCGGACCGTCCCACGGAATATCGGAAATAGCGATTGCAGCCGATACGCCAATCATAGCGGTTACTTCGGGTGAACAGTCGGGGTCAACCGACATAACGGTTGCTACAACGGAGCAGTCGTTTCTTAAATCCTTGGGGAAGAGCGGGCGGATAGGACGGTCAATACAACGGGATGTAAGTATTGCCTTTTCGCTCGGTCTTGCCTCTCTTCTCTGGAACGAGCCGGGAATTCTTCCTACGGAATAAAGCTTCTCTTCGTAATCAACGCTAAGCGGAAAGAAATCAATTCCCTCTCTGGGCTTAGCGGAAGCGGTAACGTTACAAAGAACCTCGGTCTCGCCGTAACGAGCCATAATTGAAGCGTTTGCAAGTCCTGCCATCTTACCTGTTTCAAGAGTAAGCTTTCTTCCTGCAAGCTCGGTTTCCCAAACTTTGAAATTCTTGAAAAACATATTTTTACCTCTCTTTCGTTTTTCGTTTCGTTTTATCAAGGGAGGCAAATTGTAATAAATTAAGAGCGTTAAGAAGCTTTAAAACCCTTAATTTATCACAATTATTACTCCTCCGTTTGACAAAACAAGCAGACGGCGAAGACTCACCGTCTGCTGATTTTAATTAGTCCTGAGCTTCTTCAGCCTCTTCTGCCTTAACTTCGATTTCAGCATCGGGCATATTACGCTCAATTGTGTTACGGATACCGAGCTTTGCGATAAGCTGACGGTACTCGTTAACGTCCTTCTTATAAATGTAGTTAAGAAGGTTTCTTCTGTGACCTACCATTTTAAGGAGACCGCGGCGTGAGTGATGGTCCTTCTTATGAATCTTAAGATGCTCGGTAAGCTCCTGAATTCTCTTTGTGAGAACGGCAACCTGTACCTGAGCGGAGCCTGTATCACCCTCGTGGATGGCATACTCTTCAATGATAGCCTGCTTTTCAGCCTGAGTCATAATCTTTTCCACCTTTCATAATATTTGCCTTTTGCGAAGAACGCAGTATCGGGAAGGTGAGCCCCGAAACCGAGTAATTCGTTTACAGCGTTAGTGATTATATCATAATAGAATTAATTTGTAAAGAAAAATTTTTATTATTAATAAAGAGAACTATATATTGTGTTGTATTTTGCGAAATTATAAAAAAAACAACAAGGCGTTATATTCCGCTTTTTATACTTGAAAATACGGTAAAAATAATTTCTTGACAAATTTGATTTATGTGTTATAATTTATAAGCCGCATATTATGGGTATGCAAGATGTATCTATGAATACACACCTATCGTAGCGAGTCTTGAGAAAGGTAGAATAAGCTATGTACGCAGTTATCGAAACAGGTGGTAAGCAGTACAAGGTAGAAAAAGGCGACGTTCTCTACATTGAGAAGCTCGGCGCTGAAGCTGACGAAAAAGTTACCTTTGACAAAGTTCTTGCAGTAAGCACCGAAGCAGGCTTTAAGGCAGGCAAGGATTGCAAGGCTACAGTTGACGCCAAAGTTCTTAAGAACGGTAAGGGCAAGAAAATTACTGTATTTACCTACAAGCCTAAGAAAAACGAAAAACGCAAGATGGGTCACCGTCAGCCTTATACAAAGGTTGAGATTACCAAAATCAACGCAAAATAATGATAAGAATCAGTTTTTTTAAAAGCGGAGCAGATTTCACGGGCTTTGAAAGCAAGGGTCACTCAAACGCGGCAGAATACGGAAAAGACACCCTTTGCGCGTTCGTATCAAGCGCCTGCTATATGGCGGCAAACACCGTAACCGAGGTTATGGGACTGAACGCCGACGCAAGACAGGCAGACGGATATATGCGCCTTGAAATTAAAGAGGCTCCCGATAAGGCACAGGATATTTTAAACGGTCTTAAACTTCATCTGACCGAGCTTGAAAAAGAATATCCCGAAAATGTCAAAGTAACTATTACGGAGGTATAACCATGCTTAAGTTAAATTTACAGCTTTTTGCTCATAAAAAAGGTATGGGTTCAACAAAGAACGGCCGTGATTCCGAAAGCAAGCGTCTCGGCGCTAAGAGAGCTGACGGTCAGTTCGTTCTTGCAGGTAATATTCTTTACCGCCAGAGAGGAACTCACATTCACCCCGGCAACAACGTAGGAATCGGCAAAGACGATACACTTTTTGCACTTGTTGACGGAACAGTTCGTTTTGAAAGAATGGGCAAAGACAGAAAAAAGGTTTCTGTTTATCCTGTAGAACAGTAATTAAAAGCACCGCTTGAAGCGGTGCTTTTTTAATGAATATTGAATAGTGAATATTGAATAATTGAGGGCGGGACACCCGCACCCGATAAAAACACCGAGCATCAGCTCGGTGTTTTTCTAAAAGCTTATTTAATTTTCTTTACTTCTTCGAAGGTATCGGTAATTTCCTTTTCGGGAGCGGGTGTAATAAGCGATACGATAACGTTAACAACGATTGCAACGATAAATGCGGGAAGAAGCTCGTAGATATCCACGATTCCGCCGAGCGGTCTTACTGCAAACTTCCAGATGAAAATCATTGCGCCGCCTGCAAGCATACCTGCGATTGCGCCGTACTTGTTTGAACGCTTCCAGAAAAGAGCAAGAAGCATAACGGGACCGAACGCAGCGCCGAAGCCTGCCCACGCAAAGGATACGATTTCAAATACTGAAGAATCCTTATTCCACGCGATGATAACGCCGATAATTGAAATTACGATAAGGGTAACTCTTGCAACAACCATCTGTGCGGTTTCGCCGAGCTTAACCTTGAAGAGTCCGCCGATGATGTTTTCACTCATTGATGAGGAAGCGGCGAGGAGCTGGGAGTCAGCCGTTGACATTGTACTTGCAAGAATACCTGCAAGAATAACGCCGGCGATAAGAGCGAAGATGAAGCCCTTACCCGAAAGAAGATTTGCAATCTGAACGATGATTGTTTCGCTGTCTTCAAGAGGTGCAAAGCTGCCTGCCTTAACCATACCGAGACCAACGATACCGATTAATACTGCAACAGCCATTGAAATAACAACCCAAACGGAAGCAACTCTTCTTGAAAGCTTAACCTTTTCGGGATTTTCAATAGCCATAAATCTTAAGAGAATATGGGGCATACCGAAGTAGCCGAGACCCCACGCGAGCGTTGAGCAAATCGTCAGAGCGCCGTACGGAGCCGCCGCGTTTGCCTCTGCGTCGTGAGTTGCAAACATATCAAGATAGCCGCTGAGCGACTGAGCGTTGTCAATAACGCTTGCCATACCGCCTGCCTGAGAGATACCGAAAAGAAGTACGACTACAAGGGCGATACTCATAATAATTGACTGAACAAAGTCGGTTGTTGAAGCAGCGTTGAAGCCGCCGAGCGAGGTGTAGCCCACAATAACGATTGCGGAAACTACCATTGCAACGTGGTAATCAATACCGAAGAGCGTTCCGAAAAGCTTACCGCAGGCTGCAAAGCCCGAAGCAGTATAAGGAACGAAGAAAACTACGATTACGAGAGCCGCGATAGCCATAAGAACCTTCTTTGAGTCCTTATATCTTTCCGAGAAGAAGTCGGGAATTGTAATGGCATTGATTTTTGCCGAATAGCCGCGGAGCTTTCTTGCAACGATAAGCCAGTTGAAATATGTACCAACCGCAAGACCGATTGCCGTCCAGCCTGCGTCTGCGATACCCGAAAGGTAAGCAACGCCCGGAAGACCCATAAGAAGCCAGCTTGACATATCCGACGCCTCGGCGCTCATTGCCGTAACAAGAGGTCCGAGCTTTCTTCCGCCAAGGTAGAAATCACCTACGTTTTTTGTTCTCTTGGAATAAATTACGCCTATGATTACAACTACTGCAAGATATACAACAATTGAAATCATAATTCCGATTTGTGACGAATTCATAATATTCCTCCTATATTTTTAAATATTACAATGACACATAATAACATAATAAAACACATATTGCAAGAAAAATATTAAATTAGAGTCAACGGTCTGTTTTCCGTTAACTTCGTTAAAAAAATATCAAAAAAATTAAGGGGGTAAACTAATATTTTGTATAATCTGTAAAATTTACGCATTTTGCTTGATTATTGAGATAAAACAGTATAGAATAAAAACTGCAAATAAAGCAATTTATTAATAATTTTTCGGAGGTAGATTCCAATGGTAAAAGTTGCTATTAATGGTTTTGGACGTATCGGCAGACTCGCTTTCCGTCAGATGTTTGAAGCAGACGGTTACGAAGTAGTTGCTATCAACGACCTTACCGACACAAAAATGCTTGCAAACCTTCTTAAGTACGATACCGCTCAGAGAGGTTACTGCGGTTACATCGGCGAAGGCAAGCACACAGTTGAAGCTACCGACAACGCTATCGTAGTTGACGGTAAAGAAATCACAATTTACGCTGAGCCCGACGCTTCCAAGCTTCCTTGGGGCGAGCTTGACGTTGACGTTGTTCTTGAGTGCACAGGCTTCTATTGCTCAAAGGCTAAGGCTCAGGCTCATATCGACGCAGGCGCAAAGAAGGTAGTTATCTCTGCTCCCGCAGGAAATGACCTTCCGACTATCGTATACAATGTAAACCACGAAACTCTTACAGCAGACGATAAAATCATCTCCGCTGCTTCCTGCACAACTAACTGTCTTGCACCTATGGCAAAGGCTCTTAACGACTTTGCTCCTATTCAGAGCGGTATTATGTGCACAATCCACGCTTATACAGGCGACCAGATGATTCTTGACGGTCCTCACAGAAAGGGCGACCTCAGAAGAGCAAGAGCCGGCGCTGCTAACATCGTTCCTAACTCAACGGGCGCAGCTAAGGCTATCGGTCTTGTAATCCCCGAGCTTAACGGCAAACTTATCGGCGCAGCTCAGAGAGTTCCTACTCCTACCGGTTCAACAACTATCCTTACGGCTGTTGTAGAGGGCAAGGACGTTACTGTTGACGGCATCAACGCTGCTATGAAGGCTGCTGCTTCCGAGAGCTTCGGTTACA
>JAFSZK010000082.1 GCA_017458975.1 Eubacterium sp.
ATTATGTTTAATCTTAGTATTTATGAGTGTATTTTACTTTGTTTACTTTTTTATAGTTGTGATTTTTTGTTTATTTTATTATTAATAAATCTTAAGAATTATAATTCTGATAAAGAGAATTCTAAAGATGAAGATTAAAGATGTAAATATTGATTTAATTGAAAAGATGATTTCAGCTGTACCATCCGAGATGGACTTGCAAGCTATAACTTTTAAGGACAATAGTATTCAGCTGCAGTTCTCGGCTGATTGTTCCTTAATCCGTAAGGATGAAGAGAGAACCGCAGCACGTGAGCTATATGAGTTTATCCAGGAATATGATAAAACTTACAAAAAGCGAAATAAATTAGAAGGGTAGAAATGGCTCTATCACTAGGTTTTTGATAAGCAATTTCGCAAAATTAATATTTTGCGAAATACAGGGGAGTTTTAAAGCGAAGTTATACGAATAGCGCCAAAGTATTGCAATTACTATGCTTTCAGGCGATTTACCTAATTTAAAACATACTTTTCATCGTTTTTATATTTTCTATTCGATTATAAGATGAATTATATTCTCTGTTATAAATCCGTTACTTAAAAATATTTTTTGCTTTACAGCCGATAGAATTGTTTTAAATGATGAATTGTATTAATTAAAGTATTCCATTCGATAATTTAATATGAGAATAGCTTATAATCGGATTCAATAGAATTAATTAAAACGTATAATTGTATTATTTAAAAACCGTTATCGGCTACAGAGCAATGTTAATTATTGTAATTTTATAAATTAGTTTAAAAAAGCTTGAAAAACATACTTCCCTTTGGTATTATAATAATATCGCTTCCCCAAAAGTTTTGCGAAATTAATTTACGAGGTATTATATGAAAAGAGAAGATTTTTATCTGCTTCCTCCTCTTGTACAGGATTATTTGGTTTACATTGACGCTATTAAGGGACACAGTTCTCTTTCTGTAATTGAATATGCAAGTGATTTAAGAACGTTCTTTTCCTTTATTGCTGAGTATAAACACCTTCCCTGTCAGAAATCTGCTGACGGAAAGGACGATTTAAGGGATATTGATATTAAGGTTATTAAAAGTATTACTTTAAATGACGCGTATCAGTTTTTGATTTATTGCAGAAACGAGAGACAAAATAATGAAGCAACCCGTGCCAGAAGAGTTGTATCTATAAGGCGTTTTTTCTCTTATCTTTCGGATAATCAAAAGCTTATTGACTCTAACCCTATGAAAAACCTTGACGCTCCTAAAATTAAAAAATCCCTCCCTAAATACCTTACTCTTGAAGAAGCACAAAAACTTCTTTCGGTAATAGACGGTAAGTTTAAAGAGAGAGATTTTGCTATAATTACCCTGTTTTTGAACTGCGGAATGCGTCTTGCAGAGCTTGTTTCAATAGATTATACCGATATTAAGACCGACGGTACGCTGATTATTACAGGTAAAGGCAATAAGGAAAGAACCGTATATCTTAATCAGGCATGTATCGACGCTCTTAATACCTATATGAGAGTACGCCCTAACGACGGAGTTCGCGACAGAGCGCTGTTTTTAAGCTCAAGAAATCAGCGTATCAGCCCGAGAATGGTTGAAATACTCGTTAATAAATACCTTGAAAAGGCAGGACTCGGCGGACGAGGACTCTCGGTTCATAAGCTGCGTCACACAGCCGCAACGCTTATGTATCAACACGGAAATGTTGACGTACTTCTTCTTAAGGAAATATTAGGACACGAAAATCTCGGAACTACGGAGATTTATACGCATATTTCCTCCGACGCAACACGCGAAGCGGTTGATTCCAATCCTCTTGCTAATGAAAAAGCTCATTTTACAGATGAATAATTGAGTTTAAAAAATATGTTGCAAGAGCGTTTATAAAGGACGTAAAAGAAACAATTAAAGCATAAATAAGAAAAGACCTTAAATATGACTGAAGCTCAATTTCTTCGGTCATATTTTCTTTTTTTAACGTCAGATTATAAATGTATTTACTAAGCTTAGAGCTTTTTGAAATAGTAAGAATTAATACGGTTAAAAATACCGAACTTTCGGGTGCAATCATTAAAAGTGAATAGCCTATTCCCTTTATCGGATAATTTATATAATAATATGCCGCTTTCATTGAAATAATAATTCCGAGAGTAAATGGAATTAAGCTTATAAACGGAAATCCGATAAGACACATTCCGAGAAGAATTGTAATGGTATATATTGATAAATATACCCCGAAATTAAAAAGAAAAATGCTGATAAATTCGTCGCTTTTAATACCGAAAAATGACTTAAAAAGCTCGGACGCCGGATTGGAATACGTAAGAAGAAACGAGCCGATAAGCATTCCGGTAATATACATTAAAGCAGGATAAATTATTTCTTTATTTTTAAGAATTAAGTCAAAAATATTTATATCTTTTTTCACGTTGTTATTCATTAATTATACCTTAATTCTCCTGTTATAGTTTACTCTTAAAATACCGAACAAAGCTCCCGAAAGAGTTACCAATAAACACTTTATGATAAACAAAATGATTGTGTTTTCGTTAAATATAAGATTAAATAAGCTGAATATTACGAGCGGAATTATTGAAAAAACACCTATTAATGCGCCATTGTTTTTAATACCGCCAAGAGATATATAGGAAGTCAGAATTGAAGATAATAAAATAACAAATACAGACAATATATTAATTGCATTATCTCCTAAATCAAGCTTTTAAACCGTAAAAGAGCTCAAAAGAGAAAAAGCGATTATTGAAATTACAGAAACCACAAAGGATTTTAATACAAACAGCGCTATTATTTGATCTTCATTTTTATTTATTCTTTTCATAATAAAAACTCCTTCACATCAATTAATGATATGAAGGAGTAATTTAATTTAGAACGTTATTTTTCGATATTTTTCTCTACTTCTTTTGCGGAAGTTGAAGATTCGGATTCCTTATTCTTTTTTGCTAATTTCTTATCCTTAGCGGACTCTCTTGCTGCTTCAACCTCTTTTCTGTGTTGTTCGGTCTTCGTAACATTTGTATTAACAGCCCAACGCTGTAATCTCATCTTGGTCTTATCAGCGCCTGTTTCAATAACGATGTCCTCTTCACGGATTTTAATAACCTTACCTACAATTCCGCCGATTGTAATAATCTCATCTCCGATTTCAAGAGAGGAACGCATCTCCTGCTCTTCCTTCTGACGTTTTTTCTGAGGTCTTATCATAAGGAAATACATAACTGCAACAAGACCAACCATCATAATAATTGAGCTTGTAGCGCTTCCTGCCTGTCCTTTACCGGCTGCAGCGCCGCCGCTAAGTCCTAACTGAGACATTAAAAGAAATAAATTCATACTCATAATTTTTCCTCCTGAATTTGAATAACAAATAAGATTATATAGTATTATTGCTTAATTTGCAAGGATTATTTTTATATTCTTGTATCAAGTCTGTCCACATATTCATTTTTATAATCAGTAAAGCTGCCGTTTTCAATATTATCCCTTATTTCCTGCATAAGATTATTATAGAAATAAAGATTATGCATAACGGCAAGTCGCATTGCAAGGATTTCGCCGCTTTTAAACAAATGACGAATATATCCTCTTGAATAATTCCTGCACACGGGACAGTTACACTTATCGTCAATCGGCTTTTCGTCAAGCTGATACTTTGCATTGTTGATATTAATAATACCTTTTTTTGTAAATAACTGACCGTGTCGCGCGTTTCTTGAGGGCATAACGCAATCAAAAAGGTCCACTCCCCTGCTGACGGCTTCAAGAATATTTCCCGGAGTTCCGACGCCCATTAAATAACGGGGCTTGTTTTCGGGCGCAAATGGCTCAACAGCGGAAATAATACGGTACATATCCTCCTTAGGCTCACCCACTGCAAGTCCGCCTATTGCATAGCCGTCAAGGTCAAGCTTTGCAATTTCCTTCATATGCTCGATTCTCAAATTGTCGTATGTACAGCCCTGGTTTATTCCGAATAAGAGCTGATGTTTGTTAATCGTTGTTTCAAGCGAATTTAAACGCTCCATTTCAGCTTTGCATCTTTCAAGCCAGCGATATGTTCTTTCACACGCTTCCTTAGCGTATTTAAGGCTTGAAGGGTTTTCTACGCATTCGTCAAACGCCATAGCAATTGTTGAGGCTAAATTAGACTGAATCTGCATACTCTCCTCGGGACCCATAAAAATCTTGCGACCGTCAACATGGGAGTTAAATGTCACGCCTTCCTCTTTAATCTTATTCAGCTTAGCAAGAGAAAAAACCTGAAATCCGCCTGAATCAGTTAAAATCGGGCGTTTCCAGTTAGTAAACTTATGAAGCCCTCCCATTTCCTTAACAACCTTATCATCGGGTCTGACATGCAAATGGTAGGTATTACAAAGCATAATCTGCGCTCCGACGACCTCAAGGTCCCTGGCTGATAAGCCGCCTTTTATTGCAGCAGAGGTGGCAACGTTCATAAAACACGGAGTCTGAACAGTTCCGTGAACAGTTTCAAATTCTGCACGCCTTGCAAAGCCTTCTTTTTTTATAATAGTAAATCTCATAAATATCTCACTTTAAATTATTAGCATTGAATCGCCGAAGCTGAAAAACCTGTATTTTTCATCAACTGCCGTCTTATAAGCGTTCATAACGTTTTCATATCCCGCAAAGGCAGATACAAGCATTATCAACGTACTTTCTGGAAGATGAAAATTTGTAATTAAAGCGTCAACACATTTGAAATCATAACCGGGATAAATAAAGATACTTGTATCTCCCTCATCCTCCCTTATTTCACCGTATTTTGTAGCTACGGACTCAAGCGTTCTTGTACTTGTAGTACCGACGCTGATTACTCTTTTTCCGTTGTTTTTAGTATTATTAATCAGCTCGGCAGTTTCTTTTGAAAGCTGATAATGCTCGCTGTGCATTTTATGCTTTGTTACGTCGTCAACCTTAACGGGACGAAAGGTTCCGAGACCGACGTGAAGAGTAACATAGCCGATATTGATTCCTTTGTTTTTTAACCTTTCCAGCATTTCCTTTGTAAAGTGCAGTCCTGCGGTCGGAGCGGCTGCGGAGCCAAGCTCTCTTGAATATACCGTCTGATATCTTTCTCCGTTTTTAAGCTCCTTTGTGATATATGGAGGAAGCGGCATTTTGCCTATTTTATCGAGAATATTATATATTTCTTTTGAATCACAGTCAAATTGAATTATCCTGTTACCGTCGTCCAGAACGTCGGTTACCTTTGCATTAACCAGTCCTTCGCCAAAGGTAAAAACCGCGTGCGTCTTTGCTCTTTTACCGGGTTTACAAAGACACTCCCAGCAATTATTTTCTTTTTGATTTAAAAGCAAAAACTCTACAACTGCGCCTGTTTCATACTTAACGCCGTAAATCCTTGCGGGAATAACTCTTGTGTCATTTAAAATAAGCGTATCCCCTTCTTCAAGATATTCGTCAAGGTCGTGAAAAAACTTATGAGTAATCTCTCCCGTTTCTCTGTTTAATACCATCATACGCGATGAATCCCTCGGTTCAACAGGAGTCTGGGCAATTAAATCTTGTGGAAGTTCATAGAAAAAATCACTTGTTTTCATTAATATTCTCCAAATATTATAATTGACATATCAATTAATCTGTATTATTATAAATATTAATTATAATGAAAC
>JAFSZK010000083.1 GCA_017458975.1 Eubacterium sp.
AAAAAGCTGTTCAAAGGCGAGCGTCAGCGCACCCTTACCCTGCGGCTGTATATCGCGAACAATAAGCTGGTGATAACCGCCTGCAATATACAGGTCTACCTGACCGAAGCAAATAACCTTCATACCGTTTTCAAGAGTAAACTTCAGCTTATAATTATCGCTTGAAAACATAATACATTTAAGCTGGCTTCCTTTTCCCCTTGAGGTATCGTCCTTAAGGGTAAAATACATTATTCCGTTTTTTGAGGATACGTTTGAAACCTCGCCGGAAATATAAATTCTGTCAAGATACGGCAGCTCTTTAATCACATTTTTAAGATAAGTATTTATTTGTTCGACTGTATAGATTTTCATATCATTTATCCTTGAGATATGCGTAAATTGCCGTTCCCGCCGCATTATCAAGCGAAAATTCGGGCTTTGCAAAGTATACGCTCTTATCATTTTCAAAGGTCTTTTTCAAAAGCGAATTAGAGGATACGCCGCCCGAGAAAATAACGGGAAGCCCGCCGTATTTTCCTCTTAACGCGTTAAGCATTGAAGAAACGGTTTTACAAATATAGGTAATAACAAACCTTGCAATATCCTCATCAGCGTCGCCGTTTTCAATCATAGCTTTTACTTTATTTTCCACTCCGCTGAGCGAACAGTTTTCACCCTTCATTGAGGGCTTTATTTTAAAATCCTTATCACTTTTTTGAGAAAGTAAGTCAAGCTCTTTTCCGCACGGGAAATTCATACCGAGCATAACGCCGGTTCTGTCAATAAGCTGTCCCGCTTTTAAATCGCTGCTTTGGGCGATAAGCTCAATGTTAATTATATTCTCTTTATCGGGAGTTACGAGGAGCGCCTCGGTTGTTCCGCCGCTCAAATGAAACGCAATATGCTTTTTGTTAACCAAATCAAGCCTGTTCGCCGAATAAAGCGCGGCTAAAATATGACCGGTCTGGTGTGAGGTTTTATAAAGCCTTGCGCCGCACCCCTTTGAAAGAAACTCGGCGGCGTTTTCACCGACGAGAAAGCAAGGCATATAGCTTCCCTCGGCATTTCGCGGAGTAACGCTCACTCCGACGGCGTCAATACCGCTTAATTCAAGCTCACCGAGAAGCTTCGGAAGATTGACGGTATGCTGAAAAACAGCCTCGCTCTGACGCAGTCCTCTTTCGCCCTGTTTAACGCATAAGAGCTTCTTTTTCTGAATTACCCTTTCGCCGTCAAAAAGAGCAAGCGAGGTAGTATAATTACTCGTATCAATTCCGAAATACATTATTTCTTACCTTCAACCGAGCCTAAAACGCCGTTAATAAAAGCGGCGTCCTTTTTTCCCGAATACTTTTTGGCAAGCTCTACAGCTTCATTAATTGAAGCGGAATCGGGAACGTCCTCTAAAAAAAGAAGCTCATAAACCGAAAGGCGCAAAATCGCAAGATTAACCTTTGGTATTCTGTTAATCTTCCAGTTGTCAAGATTTGCGCTTATAGTTTCGTCAAGCTTTTCCTTGTTATTACAAACGCCGTTATAAACGTCTATAGCCCACTCACCGAGCGGCTCAACGTTTTCGCCGTAAAGCTCAACAGCCTCTTTACTGTCATGACCGAAAAGCTCTTCAAATATAAGGAAAAACGCCTGTTCCCTCTGTTTACTTCTTGATATTTTTTCCATATTTTCACCTATAAAAAAAGACCGCACAAAACAGCACGGTCTTTATAATTATACAGTTTAAAAGGTACAATGTGCTGTTCGTATTGGATATTATAACACATTGTTTATAAATATACAAGAAAAGAATAAATATAATTTAGTTTGACTGAATTATTGAAACGTTTTCAAAGGTGCAGTCAAGCTGCTGCATCGCTATTTCTTTAATCTGGAGGATTAATTTATCTGTCAGCTCGTCAGCGTCTACTATTACGTCCACTCTTACTCCGTCGTTGCTTATTACCGCAAGACAGTTATTTACTCCCTTTGCTTTTACAAGGGTTTCAATTTTGTTTTCAATGGCAATATAATTTGAAATAAGCGTTATTCCCTGGGATGCTTCCTGCTTTGCCGCGTCGCTTTCGTCCGCTTTTTCAACAACTGCCTGAAGCTTTTCAAGCGCGCTGTCACGGGCTTTCTGGCGCTCAAGACGCGCCGAGGAGAAGTATTCGCTTTCCTTTTCGGTAACCTTAACGGTAGTACCCGCAACATATTCGGCTTCTCCGAGAGTCTTTGTCTGTGAAGAGGTTACGAGCGGCTTTACCGAGCTTGAAATATCGCTGTTTTCATAATACCAGTTCCCCATTATTCCTACTCCGAGAAGAAGCACAAAGCCGGCAAGCGCAAGCTTTGTTTTTCTTGATTTCTTCTTCATTATTTCCTTTTCGGTTAACAAAGGCTTTTTAACAAGCGGATTGTTTTCTTTATTTTCCTTGTTTTCCTTCGTTTCCTTTTTGTTTAGCTTTTCAGCAGCTTCCTCAACGGTTAAGCCTTTATTTTTCATAAAATCACCCTTTGTATTTTGAAACACTTATATTAGACGCGGAAACGCCGTAAAGCGCGCTTACCGATTCGGTTATGCTTTCTCTTACCGCTTCGGAATCCGCACCGTCGCAAACAATAACCACTCCCTGAATTTCGGGAAAATACTGTTTAATCAGAATCGGCTCGTCTCCCTCTTGTCCGTCATATAATACATATTCATATTTTCTTGAATAATTACCGTCTTTTTTATTTTCTTCATTGTTTTTTGCGTAAACGCTTTCATTGGTGTTTTTAATGGTTATCATAACCTTGCATCTCCCGACTCCGTTTATTGAGGAAATAACCTCTTCGGTTTTGTTTTCAAGCTCGGTAATATAAGCTTCGTAGGAGTATTCTTTACTTTGCTCCGGCTTGTTCGCTCCGCCCGGAATAACCTCTGATAATAAAATCAGGACTATTCCGCATATTCCGATTATTAAAAAGACTAAAAGCCTTCTGTCGGTATTTTTAATTTTTTCATAAAGCTCCCGCAGTTTAATCTCCAATATTTATCACCCTTGCATTTATACCGATTTCTTTTGAAACTATGTCTTTTACTTCTTTTTTTTTATACGCCCAAGGAACGGCTATTTCCGCTTTATTTATAATAATTTCGCCCTTTGTATTCATTTCGGCTTCAACGGTGATATCGCATCCCGAAAAGCCGTTGTTTTCAAGCGTTTCAAGTATTTGTTCCTTTATCATATTCTCATACGGAGATACCTGTATTTCGGTTGTGCTAACACTGTTTTCAAGTTTAAAATCACTCTTTTTAACGTCTTTAAGCGGATATATAAATGAAAGAAATACAAATACCGATACAAGCATTTTATAAAACCTGTTCATTTTTCCGCTCGGAGAAAAAAGAGAAAAAATAACGGATATAATCAGAGATATGCACACGCACATCGTCCAGCCTTTTAAATACTCCATTAAACGGCACTTCCCGCGTTTATAAGAATTCCTATTGAAATAACGGTTGTAAGCATTGATATTATCAGCGTTACGTTCATCAGCAGCACCGTGTCGCCGAATACCGTCAATACTCCCGAAATGTTTTTATCGTCAAATATGTCGCTTATAACAAGCGCCGCTCTTAATCCGATTTGCCAAAGCACAATCTCTATAATTGACGGCAAAAACACAAGCGCTACAGCTATAATTCCGACTGCGCCCACAGAGCTTTTAATCATCGAGGAATAGCTTTGAATTGAGAGCAAGCCTTCGCTAAGCGCGCCGCCCACAACGGGTACGACGGTATTAATTGCAAAGCGTGCGGAGCGTATACCGAGTCGGTCAGCGCTTGAAGCAACACTCGTTTTAATTGATACAACCGAGACGTAAACCGAGCATAACAGCGACATTGCGCCGATCAGAAATCTTTTAATCGTGCCGATTAGTCGGTTAAGATTAAGCTGATGCCTCAGCCCCGAGCAAATACCTATTGCGAGAAAACAGTTAATTATCGGCGTAAACAGCCTTGAGGCAATAAACGATAACGCTCCTGAAATTGCAAGCAGCGTAGTATTTGTAGCAAAGGAAACCGTCACTCCTCCGCTTGCTATAAGTATTGCCGCGAATACGGGAATAAAGGCATACATAAAATTCGAAGCGATACCGAGGGACGATACGCAAATAGTTATAACAGGACTGATTTTAACAATCAAAACGGTTGAAATAACAAGCGCAGATACGCTTGAAAAGGTATCGTTCAAATCACTCTCGTCGGATTTCAGGCTTTGAAAAAAGGAAGACAGGCAGATAAAAACAATTATACTTACCAGCCCCTCGAGAGGAGAATTAATTTTTTCAACAAGCAGCTTTTTAAGAATATTAAATACCTTTTCGGGAGTAAGCTCTGAAATACTGTTTATACTGAAATCGTTAACTCCGAGCTCCTCGAGAAGCGAATATGAGTCCTCGGATAAAGCTTCCTCAAAAAAGCCGAGATTATATTCCTTTAAATAGTTTTCATAGTCCTCAACTGTTGCTTCGGCAAACGTAAGCGAAGGCACAAAAAGAGCTAATATAAGCGTGATTAGAAATCTTTTCATTTTAAAATACCGCCGACTATTGTTATAACCGCTTCAAAAAGCGGCAATACTAATGTAATAATAATCACCTTTGAAAAGGTTTCGGTAACTCCGGCAAGGGCTGATTCGCCGTTATCGCGGCAAACGTTACCGACAAAGCCGGTTAAAAGCGTTATACCGAGTACCTTTAGCATAAGCTTTATATATGCCTGAGAGGAGCTGTTAAGAGCCGCAATATCCCGTAGCTTCTCCACAACTCCTTTAAGACCCGAAAACATTAAAAGCAATATTATAACCGAGCCCGAAAATGAGATTAAAACGGCAAAGGTTCTGTTTTTGTCCTTTAAAAGCAAGGAGGCAAAAAGCGCCGCAAAGGCTACTGCAAGATACGCGTACATTAAAAATCAAACAGCTCTTTCACGCTTTTAAAAAGCTCGCTTATATGCGGAATTATCATCATTAGTACAACCACCACTCCGGCAAGAGTAGTCAGCATTGCCTGGTCCTCCCTTCCCGAGCGGACAAGAAGAGTATTGAGTACGGCAATAATTATACCGATTGCCGCAACCTTGAAAATAAAATTAACGTCCAAGCTATTCACTCCGTTTAAACAATTATCAGCGCGCTCACTATACCGAAAAACGCACCGAAGGTTATATACAGTTTTGTATTTTTTGTTTTAGCCTGTTCATAGTAATCCAAGCTATGAAGAATATATGTCTTAAAGCCCTCAATAAGGCGTTTTTGATTAATAATATCGCTTTTACCGAGGGAGTATAAAAACCTTGAAAGCTCTTTATTTTCAGCGCTTTTCAGGCATGATACAATTTCCTTTTCGTGCTTTATGTTTTCATCGCTTATAAAGCTCAGCTCGGCAAAGCTTTCGCTTTTTATAAGAGTTTGTAAAAGCGTACAAACGGGCGTTGCGCGATATGACATATCGTATAACAAGGCGTCGCAGAGTGACGAAAGCTGAAAACAGATTTTCACTCTTTTTTCAAGCTTTTTTGATAAAAGAAAGCCTGTCATTGTTGTTGACATTACAAGACCTATTACTCCTAACAGCTTCATAAAGCTCCCCGACTTCTATTATTTTATAGTTGTAGGTATGTTCGTTAAGCAAAACAACATAAGAAAACTCTCCTGTATCGAGCAAAAGACGAATAATTCTTTTATTTAATAAATCCTCTTCGTTTCCTATATGGACGCTAAGCGCAAAAGCACAGCCCGAGGAAAAGGAAGAGTTAATTTCACGCGCTTCCGCGGGATTGGATATTTCGTCGCAAATAATTATTTCCGGTGAAAGGCTCCTTGTTGCAAGCTCTATTCCCTGCGCCTTTTTAAAGCCCGTAAGTATATCGCAATTAGCGCCGGTTTTCATAATATAGTCACTCTCATATTTTGCGCAGATTTCATTTCTTTCGTCAATAACGCAAACCTTTCTGAAATTACCCGAATATCCGTTTGAAAGCTCATACGCAAGCGCTCTCAAAAGAGTCGTTTTTCCGCTGTTGGGCGCACCTGCAACTATAATACTCGGCAACTTATCGGTATAAAGAGAAGACAGTATTTCACCTGAGCAGCTCTTTATTTCGTGGGGTATTCTGATTGATAAGGAAGTGATATTCTTAACCGAGAGCATAGCCTCGTTATTGTATACGGCTGATGACGCGATACCGACTCTTACTCCCGACGATAAAGTTAAATAACCGTTTTTCAGAGTATCAAGATTGTTATACACCGAATAGGAGCAAAGCTTCATAAATAGCTCGTCAAAATCGTCGTTTGAAATAATTATGCATGAGGAATCGGGTACGGTATGTAAATCCCCGTTTATATCAATAAAGCAGGCGGAATTACGAATTGTAAGAATTATCCGTTTTCCCCTGTGAAGTCTTATTTCAGTAATCCTGTTAATTACGTTTACATCAAGCAGATTAAATACAGCTTTAAGGTTTGGCGGGAAATAATCGAGAATTAAGCTTATCATATTACAAGCTATGCAGAGCTTGGCTAATTTATGCATATCAGCCGTTAGCGTTAAGCTTTATGTGATAGCCTGACGTGTTATATTTGATAGCTAAATATTACAATATGGTTAAATTCTTTATTATTAATTGAAGATATATTTTTCTTATGTTATTATATTAAACGGTAAAAAATATTTAACGGAGTTTTATTAATGGACATCACTGTTTCTGAAAACAAAACTTTTACTAATAAATTATTCAACGGAGAAACCGTAAACTGGGGTATTTGCTATACTTCCTGTTTATTCCTGTTCCTGATTTTAAAACAGCTTTTAAGATTTATATTGCCGATAAGCGCCTCAATCAGCGTTCTTGTCAGCTTTATAATCTGTATGGCTGTTTTATTTGTTTTTGAAAAGAAATACGTTTTTACAAAGGCGCATAACAAAAGCACTCCGAAACAGCTTATTTATTACGTATTCAGATGCCTTGTAGACGTCGGATTTTACAAGATAGGTCAGTTTGTTTTTGTAAAGACCTTGGGGCTTAAAGTCGCCTTTCTGTTTTTATGCATAATAATCATTTATCTGTTTTTCAATTACTATTTTGACAGGCTTATTGTATTTGACGCGCGAAATAACGCAAAGAAAAAGAAAAACGGAAGAGCATATAAACTGTTTTTTGACAACCGCTTTGTTCTTGCTTCAATGCTTCTCGGCGCATTGTCCTTCGGCTTTGTAGCTATAATCAGCCAGCTCTTCCCCTTCGGAGATACAACCGTACTGCGTATGGATTTATACCACCAGTACGGCCCGCTTTTTGTTGAGCTTTACGACAGAGTTACGGGCGTTAGAAGCTTTCTTTATTCGTGGACTACGGGCGGAGGTTCAGGCTTCCTGGGTAATTACTTTAATTATCTTTCAAGTCCGCTTTCGTTTATTATTCTTCTTTTTGACAGAAAAGAAATGCCCTTTGCAATCACCTCTATGGTTGCAATAAAGTGTCTGCTTTCCTCGGCAAGCTTCACTTTTTATCTTAAAAAATCGCAAAAGTCCCACTCCTACGTTACCGCGGTATTTGGTAATTTCTACGGCTTTTGCGCTTACTTCCTTGCGTATTACTGGAATATTATGTGGATTGACGGGATGATTCTGTTCCCGTTAATCCTGCTCGGAATTGAAAAAATCATTAATGAAAAAAAGGCTTTTCTTTATATTGCAAGCCTTACCGTGCTTTTTTATTCAACATATTATATTGCGTATATGACCTGTATTTTTTCGGTTATATATTTCATTTGCTATTACAGTTTAGTAAGCGAGGGCGCTCAGAGACTTGAGCCTCAAAAGCAGGATATTAAATCACAGTTTAAGGAGCTTGCACAGAACAAGTTTATCAACCGCGGATTTATTTTTGCGGGCGCTTCGCTTCTTGCCGCCGGTCTCTGTGCGGTAACGCTTATTCCCGTTTATATGATTTTACAGGGCTCCTCGGCTACTTCCGACAGCTTTCCGAGCAGCTTTGAGGGTTACTTTGATATAATAAGCTTTTTGACCTCTCACCTTTCCGGACTTGAAACAACTATTCGCTCCTCGGGCGACGACGTTCTCCCGAATATATACAGCGGTATTTTAACAATTGTTCTTATTCCGCTTTACGTAGTTAATAAAAAAATACGAATTAAGGAAAAGGCTGTTTACCTTGTTATTCTTGCGATTCTCTTTGCAAGCTTCAATACTAATTACGCTAATTTCGTTTGGCACGCCTTCCATTTCCCGAACGATTTACCCTACCGTTTTTCGTTTATGTATTCGTTTATACTTATATTTATGGCGTTCAGATGTCTTAAAAACATCAGGGGATTCGATTATAAGGATATATGTTATTCGGGCATACTCTGGATTGCTTTTATAATCATCATGCAAAAATACCAGACTAATAAAATGCACGAATACACAATTTATCTCAGTATTGTGCTTGTTGCTTTATGGTGCGCCGTACTTCTTCTTATTAAGAAAAATCTGCTTAAAAAGGGCTTAATCGGACTTACCGTTTTTGCAATTGCATTTTGTGAAATGATTATCGGAAACACGGTTTCGTTCTCCTTTACTCAGCAGTTTAAAAACTATACCGAGCATTATAACACCTACTGTGAAGCGTTTGATTATCTTGATAAAACGGACAAAAGCTTTTACCGCGAGGAGCTTTCCTATCTTGACACAAGAATGGACCCCTGCCTTTACGATTACAGAGGTATGAGCGTATTCTCTTCAATGGCGTATGAGGATTATTCCCAGAATCAGTATTCGCTCGGTATGTTCGGTAACAGGATAAATTCCTACACCTATAACACTCAGACTCCTGTTTACAATATGATGTACGGAATTAAGTATATCGCCAATACCGAGGGTGACGTTTCACCGGGCGGAGATTATTACACCTTAATCCATACTACAAAGGATAAAAAGGTTGATATTTATCAAAACGATTATTATCTTCCCGTAGCTTTTGAAACCTCATATGACGTGGACGACTGGGACAACAGCGAAGGAAACCCCTTTGAGGTTCAGCAAAGCTTTATTACTACCTCAACGGGAGTCAGCGATATATTTATTCCCGCAACCTTTATTAATACGGAAACGACCTTAATCGACTGTGAGGAGGTCGAGGGCAACGGAACGTATTTCATTACAAAATCCGACCCTGACAGCGAAAGCGGAAGCGTCGATATTACAATCGAGGCAGTTAATGACAGTAATCTCTACGTTTATATTTCCTCGCCCGATATTAAAAACGTAAATTACTACTGGGGCGACGGCGACAACAGCGATTCAAAATTCCAGGATATTGAAGAGCCGTACATTATGGACCTCGGGAAGCATAAGGCGGGCGAGCAGGTCAGAATTTCGCTTTCGTGCGACGAAATGGAAAACGAAACCTCAAATTTTGACATTTACGCCTACAACATTGATAAAAGCGCTTTTGAGTCGGCTTACGACCTGCTTAAAGAGGGTCAGATGAAAATTGACAAATACAGCGACACCTCGCTTGAGGGTACTGTTAACGCGGGTTATGAAGGCTATCTATATACGTCGATTCCTTACGATAAGGGCTGGAGTATATATATTGACGGCAAAAAGCAAAAAGCCGTTAAAATTGCCGATTCACAGCTTGCCTGCAAAATCAAACAGGGCGAGCACAGCGTTAAGCTTAAATATACACCAAACGGTCTTTTGTACGGATTGTTAATTACTCTTGCTTCTTATGCGGGAGTTGCAGTTTATCTTCTTTTAAGAAAAAAGTTAAAAAAGAAGAAAAAGGGAAATGAATTTGTAGAAAATGTATAAAAAAACATTTTTTACGGTATTAAATCTCTAACAATCAAAACGGCGTTGAGATTGATTTTAGCGGTGTTTTGTTGTAGAATAACAATAGCAAAGTTGAGAGGAGTAAAGCTATGCCAAGAATAACAGCAAAAGAAGTTCAGACAATACCCTACGGTCCGCTCGGAATAATCGCCCTTCCGGGATGCGAGGAGCTCGCGGGAAAAATTAACAATTATATTGTTAAATGGCGTGAGGAGCAGGCTGAAGAACACAAAAACACTATCGCCTTCTACGGTTATCACAGAGATACCTATATGATTGGCAACGACGTGGTTCGTTTCGGCTCGGGCGAAGGTAAGGTTGTTATTACCGAAACTATCCGAGGCTATGATTTATACATCGTTGCTGACTGTTTTAACTATTCCGTTAAGTACAATATGTACGGTATGGACGTTCCGAAATCTCCCGACGACCATTTTGCTGACCTTAAGCGCGTTATCTCAGCAGTTTCAAGCAAGGCTAAGAGAATTAACGTAATTATGCCCATGCTCTACGAGGGCAGACAGCATAAGCGCTCCTCCCGTGAATCACTCGACTGTGCAATGGCGCTTCAGGAATTAACGGCTCTCGGAGTTGACAATATTATTACTATTGACGCTCATGATAAGAGAGTTCAGAACGCTATTCCTCATAAATCGTTTGAAAACGTTATGCCCGCATATCAACAGATTAAAGCTATCGTTACCTCGGTTGACGACCTTGTAGTTGACGCGGACCACCTTCTCATTATTTCTCCCGATGAAGGCGCTATCCACAGAGCTAAGTACTTTGCAACCGAGCTCGGCGTTAATCTCGGTATGTTCTATAAAAGACGCGACTATACAAGAGTTGTTAACGGAAGAAATCCGATTGTAGCTCATCAGTACCTCGGCGAAAGCGTTGACGGTAAGGATATTATTATTGTTGACGATATGATATCCTCGGGCGATTCGATGCTTGACGTTGCAAGAAAGCTTAAAGAACTCGGCGCAAAGAGAATCTTTGTTTGCTGCTCGTTCGGTCTTTTCTGTAACGGAATCAAGGTATTTGACGAAGCTTATAAAGAAGGCGTTTTTGCTAAGGTATTTACAACCAACGGCGTATACCAGACTCCGGAGCTCCTCTCAAGAGAATGGTACGTAAGCGTTGAGCTTTCAAAATATCTTGCTTACTTCATTGATACAATTAATCATGATTTATCCGTTTCTTCACTGCTTGACCACTCAAGCAAAATTAATACATTACTTACTAAAAAGGGTTTGAGATAAATGAAAAAGATTGATATTAAAGGCTTAAATAAAAAGCAGATAATTATTATCTGCGTTGTTGCGGTTCTTGTTATTGCGCTTGCGACAATAGGTACTATTTCCGCGGTTAATAAGGAAAGTCCCTTTAAGGTTGTTCAAAGCGCTTTCAGGTCCACGGAAAAGGATATCATAGGCAAATGGCAGGGCGAAGCCAAGCTTAACGGATACGAATTTTTCGAGGACGGAACCTATGACAGCTATATCAGCACCTTCCCATTTAAAGGCAATTATGATATCAAGGGAAATAAGCTTACTCTTAAAAACCCCAACGCCAGCGGTAACGTTGTTTACAGAGTAAATATAGTCGGCGATAAAATGACTCTTACTCTTGAATCCCAAAACGATAAAAAGGCTGACGATAAAGAGGTCCATGAATTTGAGAGAGTTGACCATTTTGACCTTAAATCCCTTACCGAAGCAATTAAGGACTTTGCCGATGACGTTAAAGACGAGGACGGCGAGGATAAGGATAATCAGGACGAAGCTCAGGCGGAAAAGGACCCTGAAAGAGAAAAGATAAGAGAAGAAGCCGAAAAGAAAGCCAAAGAAAACAAGGAAGCAAAGGAAAAAGAATAATTATTAAAGGACGGTTTTAAAATACATTAACCGTCCTTTTTTATTGTAATTATTTATAAAACGCCGTCATATAGATTACCAAAGGAGTAGTTTATATGAACGAAAGCGTTGAAAGAAGAGCTATTATTTTAGGCGAATACATTGCGGATAACAAAGCAACCGTGCGTCAGGCTGCGGAGGTTTACGGAATAAGTAAATCCACGGTACATATTGATGTTACAAAAAGGCTTTCTCTTATTTCCCCCGCACTTGCAAAAAGAGTTAACGCCGTGCTCCAGGAAAACAAAGCACAGCGGCATTTAAGAGGCGGAGAAGCCACAAAGGAAAAATACCTAAAACTTAAAAACTATTGAAATTTACCCCATTGTATGATATTATTGAAATATCTGAATGGGGGTTTATTATGTCTATTGGATTTATCGGCTGCGGAAATATGGCAAGCGCTATAATCAAAGGAATTATAAGCGCAGATATCTTTCCCCAAAGCAGCATTAACGTATTTGATATAAACGAAAAAGCAACGAAGAATATTAAGTCGCAGTTCAGCGATATTAACGTTCTTCAAAGTGAAAACGAAATAGTTAAAAACAGCGATACGGTTATTCTTGCAGTAAAGCCGAACGTGCTTGCAGCGGTACTTGACAAGATTAATCTTACGCTTGAAAAGAAGAGCGTTCTTCTTATTTCCATTGCGGCAGGAAAAGACTTAAAGTATATTCGCAACTCGCTTTCCCACGATAACAGAATAATCAGGGTTATGCCTAATATTAACGCTGTTGTAGGAGAAGCTATGAGTGCATATACGGCTAACGCTACGGCTACCGAGGAAGACAAAGCGCTTTGCAAAAAGATGCTTGAGGGCTTCGGCAAAGCAATTTATCTTGACGAAAAGCTCTTCCCACTCTTCGGAGTTATCGGCGGATGCGCACCTGCTTTTTCATATATGTATATTGACGCGCTTGCAAGAGCAGCTGTTCAAAACGGTATGAATAAAGACACTGCGCTTAAAATTGCCGCACAAACCGTTTACGGAAGCGCAAAGATGGTTCTTGAATCGGGCGAACATCCCTACGAGCTTATTGACAGGGTTTGCTCCCCCGGCGGTACAACCATTGAAGGCATTGCTTCCCTTCAGGCTGACAAGTTTGAAAGTACGGTTAATAAAGCAGTAAAAAAAGCATTAGAGAAAGACTCTAAGCTTTAATTTGAAAGGAGTAATTTTATGAAGTACGAAATCCAAGGCGGTTCTTTCCCGGTTGCAATCTGCACACTTGAACCCAACGAGACAATGATTACCGAAGGCGGCGGTATGAGCTGGATGAGCCCGAATATGCTGATGGAAACAACATCAAACGGCGGTCTCGGCAAAATGCTCGGAAGAATGGTTACTAAAGAATCTCTCTTCCAGAACAAATATACTGCACAGGGCGGTCAGGGCACTATTGCTTTTGCAAGCTCACTTCCCGGCGAAATTAAGGCTCTTGAAATCGGACCCGGTAAAGATTATGTTTGCCAGAAGTCATCATTCCTTGCTTCTACGTCGGGCGTTCAGCTTTCAACGTTCTTCCAGAAGAAATTAGGCGCAGGCTTCTTTGGCGGCGAAGGCTTCATTATGCAGAAGCTTTCGGGTAACGGTATTGCTTTCGTTGAAATTGACGGCGCAGCTATTACCTATAATCTTCAGGCAGGTCAGCAGCTTATCGTTGATACGGGTCACGTAGTATTAATGAGCAGCACATGTAAAATGGACGTTCAGACCGTTAAGGGCGTTAAAAACGTTCTCTTCGGCGGCGAGGGTCTCTTTAATACAGTAGTTACAGGCCCCGGCGAGGTTATTATTCAGACAATGCCAGTTGCCAAGCTTGCAGGCGCAATTCAGCCCTACATCGTAACATCAGGCAGCTAATAATAAAATTAAGCGTTACGGATTTCCGTAACGCTTTTTCTTTACATATATTTTTTTATTTCGTCAACCTTGTTAAGCTTTTCCCATGATACGCCGAGGTCCTCGCGTCCCATATGACCGTAAGCTGCAACCGCGTTATAAATCGGTCTTCTTAAATCAAGCTCACGGATAATAGCTGACGGTCTGAGGTCAAATACCTTATTAACGATTTCGCTGATTTCCTCGTCGCTCTTAACGCCTGTACCAAAGGTATCGACAAGAACTGACACGGGCTTTGCAACGCCGATTGCATAAGCAAGCTCAACCTCGCATTTATCGGCAAGTCCTGCGGCAACAACGTTTTTGGCAACCCAGCGAGCGGCATATGCTGCGCTTCTATCAACCTTAGTCGGGTCCTTACCCGAAAAGGCTCCGCCGCCGTGACGAGCGTATCCGCCGTATGTATCAACAATTATTTTTCTTCCCGTAAGACCGGAGTCACCCATGGGTCCGCCGATTACAAATCTTCCGGTCGGATTTACGTAGAACACGGTTTCATCGTCCATAAGCTCTGCGGGAATTGTTGTTTTAATAACCTTTTCTATTACGTCCTTACGAAGAGTATCAAGACTTACCTCCTCACTGTGCTGTGACGAAATAACAACGGCGGTAACTCTGTTAGGCTTTCCGTCAACATATTCAACGGTTACCTGGCTCTTACCGTCGGAATAAAGATAAGGGAGAGTTCCGTTTTCTCTTACCTCTGTAAGCTTAAGAGTAAGCTTATGCGCAAGTGATATAGGAAGGGGCATTAATTCTTCGGTTTCGGTGCATGCAAAGCCAAACATCATACCCTGGTCGCCCGCGCCGTTAAGGTTATCCTCATCCTCCTCATTATTCTTAAGCTCGTAGGACTTATCAACACCCATTGCGATATCGGGGCTCTGCTTATCAAGAGCGGTAAGAACCGCACAGGTATTTCCGTTAAAGCCCTTCTTATCGTCATCATAGCCGATACCGATAACCGTATCGCGTACAATCTTAGGAATATCAACCTGAGCCTTTGTTGTAATTTCACCCATTACAAGAACCTGTCCCGTTGTTACGGCGGTTTCGCACGCAACACGGCTCATCGGGTCCTGAGCAATCATTGCGTCAAGAATAGCATCTGAAATCTGGTCACAGATTTTATCGGGATGTCCTTTTGTTACGGACTCACTTGTAAATAAATATTTAGACATTTTAATTCTCCTTTCATATGAAAAACGCACGCTGAGTAAAGCGTGCGCAGAAATTACTTTTCTTTCATCACTCGGCTTTACCGCAGGTTTTAGCACCTTACCCCCGGGCAGGTTGCTGCAATGTCTCAGTGCCTGTTCACTCAATTGCTCTTGATAAATTTACATATATAATATACTAATCACTTTCATAAGTCAACACTTATTTTATTAAATTATTTAAAAACAATTGTATATAATCTCAAATAGGTCTTGTAATTGGTTTATATTTAGTTTATAATTAGAATGATGTATATTTACATAAATTAAGGAGGAAAATTTATGGCTAAAAAAACTGTATTTATGACCGGCGGTACAGGTAATATGGGCTGGGCTGCCGTTCAGGAGATGTTAAAGCATCCCGACGAAATCAACATTAAGCTTCTTGCAAGAAAGAGCCCGAAGAACTTAAAGCTTCTTGCTGATATTGCTGCTAAGCCTAATGTAAAAATCGTTTGGGGCGACCTTACGGATTACGGTTCAATCCTTGAGGGCGTTACAGGCTCTGATTACGTACTTCACGTTGGCGGTATGGTATCCCCTGCTGCTGACTGGAAACCATACAGAACCCAGAAAACAAATATCGGCGCTGCTGAAAACATCTGCAAAGCCGTTCTTGCACAGAAGGACCCCGACGCTGTTAAGGTTTGTTACATAGGTACCGTTGCCGAAACAGGCGGAAGAAACTATCCCATCCACTGGGGACGCTGCGGCGACCCGATTAAGGTTTCAATCTATGACCACTATGCAGTATCTAAGGTTGTAGCTGAAAGAACCTTCGTTGAAAGCGGAATTAAAAACTGGGTAGTAATGCGTCAGAGCGGTATTCTTTATCCGAACATCCTTAAGAATATGGACCCGATTATGTTCCACGTACCGATTAACGGCGTTCTTGAGTGGTGTACCGTTGAGGATTCGGGCAGACTTATGTGTAACCTCGTTCTTGAGGACGCAAAGGGCAACCTCGGCGCTGACTTCTGGAACCACTATTTCAACATCGGTTCAGGTAAAGAATACAGAATTTCAAACTACGAATTTGAAAAGCTCCTTCTCGGAACGCTCGGTCTTGCAGGACCCGAAAAGCTCTTTGAGCCTAACTGGTTCATTACCAAGAACTTCCACGGTCAGTTTTACGCAGACGGCGACAAGCTTGAAGAATTCCTTCACTTCCGTGAGAATCTTCCGATTCAGGAATATTTTGACAGACTTGCTAAGCAGGTTGAGTTCTATTTCAGAATTCCGAGATATCTTCCCAAGAGCGCGGTTGCAGGCGCAGCAAAGCCGTTTATGAAGGCTCTTGCTAAGACTAAGGACTTCGGTACTCTTGACTGGGTTGCTAAGGTTCATCCTCAGAGAATTTCCGCTTACTACGGCTCTATTGAGGAATACAAGGCAATTCCTAAGAAGTGGGAAGATTTTGAAATCCGCGAGTTTAATAAGGACTCCTCGGACGCTGAAAACTATAAGCTTGACCACGGTTATGACGAAACGAAGCCCGAAAGCGAGCTTGATATTGAGGATATGAAGCAGGCGGCTAAATTCCGCGGCGGCGAGTGCTTAAGCGAAAAAATGACGAAGGGCGACCTTGCTACAAAGCTTAAGTGGAAATGCGGTTACTGCGGAGCTGAGTTTGAGGCTTCACCGAACCTTATCCTTCTCGGCGGTCACTGGTGCCCCGAATGCTACATTCCTCAGAAAGCATGGGATTACGATAACATCGCAAGAACAAATCCGTTCTTTGCCCAGGTTTGGTATCCGAGCCACAGAAAAGATGAAAACAACGTATATAAGTTTGACGACATCTTCCAGGTTGGCGGAATCAAATGGGACGACATAAAGAGATAACAAAAAAGAGCCTTTCGGCTCTTTTTTGTTATCTCAAATTACGAATGACGAATTACGAATTAAATCATAAAAACAGCAATATCAATATAATTACCGCTATTATAATTATACCGAAGACGCAAAGGGCGATTTGAGATTTTTTACTTAAATCACTCTTTTTTGTTTTCTTGCCTTTTAGTAAATCCTTTTCTTCTTCGGCTTTGTATTTATCACTTATCATTCTGTTCATACGATAACCTCTGAATAATAATTATTTTATTGCGTTTTTGATTGCCTCAAGAAGTTCATCGTATTCTTCAAATGCGGGGTATTCGGGATAATCCTTTTTAATCTGTTCGGTTGTTCTGAAAAGGAAGCCCGCCTTACTTGCCTGAATCATTGCAAGGTCGTTAAAGCTGTCTCCGCTTGCAATAGTTTCGTATCCGATTGACTGAAGCGCCTTAACGGTTGTCAGCTTGCTCTTTTCACAGCGCATTTTAAAGCCCGTAACCTCGCCGCCGTCGCCGATAATAAGCTCGTTACACATAAGAGTAGGATAACCGAGCTTTTTCATAAGAGGCGCGGCAAATTGGGTAAAGGTATCGCTTATAATGATTACCTGTCCGAGCTCGCGAAGCGCGTCAAGAAATTCCTTTGCGCCCTCCATAGGCTCAATTTTGGCAATTGTATCCTGTATTTCTTTAAGACCTAAATCGTGTTCCTTAAGTATTTTAAGACGGTAATTCATAAGCTTATTATAATCGGGCTCGTCCCTTGTTGTAAGCTTTAATTCGGGAATACCCGACGCCTCGGAAAATGCAATCCAGATTTCGGGAACGAGAACGCCCTCAAGGTCAAGACATACTATATGCATAATATTCTCCTTTACTTAAAGAAAAGCGGTAATTTTTCGAGATATACTATATCATCTCTGTCGGCTGCGTCGCCCTCGGCAAGAGGAGCGCAGGAGGCTACGATATTGCCGCCGAATCTTTCAACAAGAAGCTGAACAGCCTTAAGGCTTTCGCCCGTTGAAATAACGTCGTCAACAATAAGAACTCTCTTGCCCGTAAGAAGGTCGCCGTCCTCGTGACCGAGGTAAAGCGTCTGCACCCTCTGGGTTGTAATTGACGTAACCTCAACCTTTTCGGGTCTGTCCATATAAACCTTAACGCCCTTACGCGCAACAATATACTTCTTGCCGCTGAGTCTGCTCATCTCATAAGCAAGAGGAATTGATTTAGCTTCGGGAGTGATAATATAATCAAACTCGGGAACCTTTTTAAGAAGCTCCTTTGCACAGTTTTCTACAAGCTCAACGTCTCCGAAAAGGATAAATGCAGCAATGTCAAGACTGTCCGATACCGAAAACTTCTGAAGCTGTCTTGTAAGACCGGCTATATGAAGCTCGTAAAATTCAGAGTCTTTTCTTTCCATATCCTTGGTAATCATAAAAGCTTCTCCCCCATTTCAATTCCGCCGATAAGGTGGAAATGCAGATGCAAAACGCTCTGTCCCGCGTCGCTTCCGCAATTATTAATAATTCTGTAAGACTCGATTCCCTGAGATTTGGCAATCTCACTCAGCTTTTCAAAAATGTGAGCAACATACTTACTGTTATTTTCGTTAATATCGTTAGCGCACTCAATATGCTCTTTGGGTACGGCAAGAATATGAACGGGCGCTACGGGATTTAAATCCTTAAAAGCAACCATCATATCATCCTCATAAACCTTTGTTGAGGGAATATTACCGTTTATAATTTCACAAAATACGCACATAATTATCTCCTATCCTAAAATAGCTTTAACTATATCGGTTGTTGAAGCAATAGCCTCGTCAAGCTTTGATAAATCCTTAGCTCCTGCCATAGCGGAATCGGGACGTCCGCCGCCACCGCCGCCTGCAAGTTTAGCAACCTCTCTTACAACATCGCCGGCTTTAACACCCTTTGCAATGGCGTTCTTTCCGCATATTGCAACAATGGTCGCCTTAGCTCCGTTAACGCCTGCTATAATTGCAACAGCGTTATCGTTATCGGCTTTAAGGTCATCGCCCATTGAGCGAAGCGCGTCGGGAGTTGCGCCGTCAATTTTTGCGGTAAAGATTTCAAGTCCCTCAACGATTTCGGGCTTGGAGAACATATCGGCGCTCTTAAGCCTTGTAATCTCGGCATTAAGCGTCTGGATTTCCTTTTGCTGCTCTTTGTTTTCATTAATAAGAGCCGATACCTTATTAACTATATCGCCCTCATTAGATTTCATTGAAGCGGCAATTGCTTTAACGGTAAACTCAATATGCTTAATTCTTTTCATAAGATTTGCGCCCGTTATAGCGGTAATTCTTCTTACGCCCGAAGCAACGGAAGCCTCGCTTGTAATCTTAAACAGACCAAGCTCACCGGAATTCTTAACATGGGTGCCGCCGCAAAATTCCGTTGAAAAATCTCCTGCCTTAACAACACGAACAACGTCGCCGTACTTTTCGCCGAAGAGCATCATAGCGCCCATTTTCTTTGCCTCTTCAATAGGCATTTCAAGGCTTTCAACGGGAGTTGCGCTTAAAATAAAATTATTAACAAGCAGCTCAACCTTTGCTATTTCGGTTTCACTCATTGCGTTAAAATGGGTGAAGTCAAAACGGATTTCCTCTTCATTGACAAGCTGTCCCGCCTGTTCAACGTGGGTACCGAGCACCTCGCGCAGAGCCGCCTGAAGAAGATGCGCTCCCGTATGGTTACGCATAATGTTTCTTCTCTTAGCCTCATCGAGCTCAGCCTTAACACTGTCGCCTACTGAGATTACACCTTCCTTAACCTCGCCGGAATGGATATAAATACCGTCGTCGTTCTTGGTTGTATCATATACCTCAAAGCCGCCGATTTTACCTGCGTCGCCGACCTGACCGCCGCTCATGGCATAAAACGGAGTCTTATCAAGAATAACCGCGCCCTTTTCGCCTGCTCCGAGCATTTCACAAAGCTCGCCGTCAGAGTTAATAAGAGCAACTACCTCAGAGTCGGAAGTAAAATCGGTATATCCTACAAACTCGGTAGCGTCAGCTTCAATCTTAACGCTGTTGCCCTTCCATGCATCCGCGCCTGCGTCCTTACGGGCAGCGCGGGCTATTTTCTTCTGAAGGTCAAGAAGTTCGTTAAATTTATCCTCATCAACGCTGAGTCCCTTTTCTTCAAGGATATCCTTGGTTAAATCAAGCGGGAAGCCGAAGGTATCGTTAAGCTTGAAAGCATCCTCGCCGCTGAAAATCTTACCCTGAGTTTTAGCGATATATTCGTCAAGAAGCTCAAGACCCGCGTCAATAGTCTTACCGAAGCTCTCTTCCTCGGAAAGAATAACTCTTTTAATAAGCTCCGCCTTGTCGGCAAGCTCGGGATATGCGCCCTTGTTTTCACCGATAACAGTGTCGCACACCTTATAAAGGAAGGGCTCGTTAACTCCGAGGAGTCTGCCGTGGCGACAAGCTCTTCTTATCAGACGTCTTAAAACGTAGCCGCGTCCGTTATTTGAAGGAATAACTCCGTCGCCAATCATAAAGGTTGAAGAACGCACGTGGTCGGTAATAACTCTAAGAGAAATATCCTGCTTTTTGTCGTCGTGATATTTAACTCCTGCAATTTCGGCGATTTTGTTCATAATATTCTGAACGGTATCAACCTCAAAAATATTATCAACCCCCTGCATAATGCACGCAAGTCTTTCAAGACCCATACCCGTATCAATATTCGGGTGGTCAAGAGGAGTATAGTTATTGTTACCGTCGTTATCAAACTGAGTAAATACGTTATTCCAGAACTCAACAAAGCGGTCACATTCACATCCCGGCGCGCAGTCGGGCGAGCCGCAGCCGTACTTTTCGCCGCGGTCAAAATAAATCTCACTGCAAGGACCGCATGGACCCGAGCCGTGCTCCCAGAAATTATCCTCTTTGCCGAGACGTACGATATGAGAAGGGTCTACTCCGTTTTGCTTGGTCCAGATTTCAAACGCCTCGTCGTCGTTTTCGTAAATAGTTACGTAAAGCTTATCAACGGGCATATCAAGAACGTCGGTACAAAACTCCCATGCCCACGCGGTAGCCTCTTTCTTAAAGTAATCGCCGAAAGAGAAGTTTCCGAGCATTTCAAAGAAGGTACCGTGTCTGTCGGTTTTTCCTACCTCCTCAATATCGGGAGTTCGTATACATTTCTGACAGGTTGTAACTCTTTTTCTCGGAGGGGTTACCTCGCCCGTAAAATACTTTTTCATCGGCGCCATACCCGAATTAATAAGAAGAAGGCTCTTATCATTATTAGGTATCAGCGAAAAGCTTTTAAGGCGCAAATGTCCCTTGCTTTCAAAGAAAGAGAGATACTTTTCTCTTAAATCGTTTAAAGATGTCCATTCCATATATAAATACCTCTTAGGTCAATAATTCATTGATAAAAAACGCGACAAACGGTGCGATTATTCACCGCACCGTTAACGCATCTTATTAGAGCTTTTCGATAATCTTTGAAAGCTCCTGAAGCTCTTCCTTAGTAAAGGTTAAGCCCTTGCTCATCTTGTCATGCTCAGGTGACCAGTCTCTGATGTCAACCTTAGGCTCTCTGCCGTTCCATGAAATGAGATTTACCTCTCTTGACCAGCCTCTTGCTGTTTCAGAGATAACTCCAAGATGCTCAGTAATTTCATACTTGATTTCAGGCACTTCATTCTCCCCCTTTGCTTATTATTGTAATTAAAGTATATTATTTTAAACTTTCTGCAATTTCTTTTGTGTCGCGGGCAATCATAAGCTCCTCATCGGTTGCAAGAATAAATACTCTTACGTTATCTGTAGCTTTTGTAAGCTCAGCTTCATCGCCTTTGACGGTTTTTGCATTAATATCCTCGTCAATCTTAACTCCGAGATAGCCGAGATATGAGCAAATCTTTGAACGAAGCCATACGCCGTTTTCACCGATACCGCCGGTAAATACGATTGCGTCAACGCCGTTCATAGCAGCTGTATAAGCGCCGATAAACTTAGCAATCTGGTATGCCTGCATCTCATGAGCGAGGATTGCTCTTTCATTACCCTCAGCCTGAGCGGCGCATATATCTCTGTCGTCAGAGGAAACGCCCGAAATAGCGGCAACACCGGATTTCTTATTAAGAATTGTATCCATCTCTTTAGGAGTAAGGTTTTCCTTATCCATAATAAAGGTTACTACCGACGGGTCAATACCGCCCGAGCGGGTGCCCATCATAAAGCCGTCAAGCGGAGTCAGACCCATCGAGGTATCGACAACCTTTCCGCCGTTAACGGCAGTAACGGACGAACCGTTTCCGAGATGACATGTAATTACCTTAATATCTTCGGGCTTCTTACCCATTTTTTCGGCAACTCTTAAGGATACGAATTTATGGGAAGTACCGTGCGCACCGTAACGGCGAACCTTGTACTTTTCATAATATTCATAAGGAATTGCAAACATATATGCCTTGGGCGGCATTGTTGAATGGAAAGCGGTATCAAATACGAATACCTGGGGTACGTCGGGACCTACTACGTTAAGACATGCGTTATAACCCTGGATATGAGCGGGGTTATGAAGAGGAGCAAGAGGAGATAAATCCTCAATATCCTTAGCAACCTTTTCGTCAACAAGAACACTCTTGTTATAGAAAGGACCGCCCTGCACGATACGGTGACCGATAGCGTCAACCTCGTCAAATGAGTCAATTACCTTATATTCGCTTTCGGATAAGATATATTTAACCTCGTTAAATGCGTCGGTATGAGTGGGAAGCTCTTTATCCCATGCATACTTTTCTCCGTTTACTTTAACGATAACGTTTTCTTCTCCGCCGCTGATAGGAAGACCTATTCTTTCAATAACGCCTTTTGCGAGTACCGACTCGTCGGTCATATCCATAAGCTGGTATTTAAGCGATGATGAACCGCAGTTAATAACAAGAATTTTCAAAATATTCCCTCCGTACTTGAAATATAATCTAACAAAATATATAATATAATAAATATAAAATAAAAGTCAAGTAAAATAAAAATAAATAATTTACAAATTATTACAAAAGGAATACAATTATGAACACGGGAATTATTTGTGAATTCAATCCGTTTCACGACGGGCACGGATATTTAATCCGAAAAATAAAGGAAAACGGCGATAACGTTATATGCGTTATGAGCGGTAATTATGTTCAACGCGGCGAATTTGCAGTTTACGATAAATTCACAAGAGCAAGAACAGCAGTTAAAGGCGGAGCCGACCTTGTTATTGAGCTTCCGTCGAGATACTCCACCCTTTCAGCGCAGGGCTTTGCAAAGGCGGGCGTTGAGCTTATTGAAAAAACGGGTATCTGCAAAAAGCTGGCTTTCGGTGCGGAATGCGACGACACGGACGAATTATACAGAGTTGCAAACGAGATAAAGGAAAAAGACTCTTTAATTAAATCGGAGCTTAAAAAGGGCGTATCTTATCCGAGTGCAAGACAGAATATTATTAACTCTCCCCTGCTTGATACTCCGAATAATATTCTTGCGCTTGAATACCTTACTTATACGAGCCTTGAGCCCGTTGCAATTAAAAGAATAGGAAAGGGGCACGACAGCGACGACGGGCAGTACAGCGCAAGCGAAATAAGAAAGCATCTTAACGAAAACGAAATATCGTCTCTTAAAAACTGCGAGAAGGCTGTTTTATATAAGCTTCGCACTATGACTAGCGAGGACCTCCTTAAAATTGAGGACGTAAGCGAGGGACTTGAAAACAGGATTGCAGAGGCTGTGACTCAGGCGAGAAGCCTTGACGAGCTTTACGAAATGATAAAAACCAAGCGTTACACAATGGCGAGAATAAGGCGAATTATTCTTCGCGCGTACCTTAATATATATAATGATAGCAAATCGCCCTCATATTTGCGTATTTTGGCTTTTAACGAAAGAGGAAGAGAATTACTCGGTGAAATTAAAAAAGCCTCGTCTTTGCCGATTATAACGAGTCTGAGCGACGCTAAGAGTATCGGCGGCGAAGTATTAAACGAATACCTCTTTGAGTGCGGCTTGACGGATATATATAATTTAGGATACAAAACACCCCGACCGTGCGGTACGGAGCAAAAAGAAATGATAACTACAATATAGTATAAAGCGCAGGAATTAATCCTGCGCCTTTTTTATAAAATCTTCTTTTGTCATTGTTGAATTAATATAGCTTAAAAGTGAATTTGTTGAAAGAAATTCGGGAAGACCGAGGTTTTTCAGAAGCCTTTTCTTATTTTCCCTTGCGCCCGAAGTACCCGAAAAGCCGAGCTCGTATAAATCGTAATTAGTTACCGGGTCGGGATTATCGCTTTTTACAACTGAAATATTTGCTTCCTCAAGCTTTTTTAAAAGCACTGCGGAATCTATACCCTCAACGCCGAGCTTACCCTCCTTTGAGGGCTCCTTTTTTCTTTTTTCCTTGCCATAGACGTCGGGTATATACACATTTGTAATTCTTTCCTTGGGTATTCCCGATGAAATATAATGCCTAATCATAAATCCCGCGTGGTCGGAATCGGTAAGAATTATTATTCCCCTCTCCTCGGCAAGCTTCTTTATAAACGAAAGCTTTTCCTTATCTTTAAAAATTGCAAAGCCGTCGGTTTCTACAATAAAAGCGTCTATAAGCGAGGAAAGCTTTATCTTGTCATACCTTCCCTCAACAATAACCGCCTGTGTGACTTTAAGCTTATCCATTACGCGTTCCTCAGCATTAATAGCTTTGCAACGGTTTCTTCAAGAAGAATGTTCTTATCAATCGCGGTTGATTTCATCGCCTCGTCGGTTTCACACAGAACGTCAATTGCGCTCCTTAACGCGTGCTTACTGACAGAGGAGACATCCCTTGCTGCGTTTCGGATAAGGAAGTCCCTTCCCTTATAGTTAAAGTAATTAGCAATATCGCCCTCGTTGGCTCCGGCTCTCTTGGCGCATTTTACGCGATACATATCAATATAGCAATTTGATATTACCGAAAGGATACCTATAGGCTCCTCCTTTTGGGCAAAAAGGACTCTTAATACGTTATAAGCGCCGTTACTGTCACCCCGAAGGATAAACCGCGAAAGGTCAAAAACTCTCGCCTGAAGCGATTTTGTAGCAAGAGAGTCGATTAGCTTTTTGTCAATCTCACCCTCTCCTATATTTGCGCAAAGCTTTTCAAGCTCATTAAAAATAGTCTGAATATCGGAGCCTACAATACTAATAAGATACCTTGCGTTTTGCATATCAATTTTGCAGCCCCTCTTTTTAGCGGAGGATACAATAAGCTTTGCAAGGTCGTTTTCACTTCTTCTTTCAAGATTAACGGAGCAGGCATTTTTTGAAAACGCCGCCTCAAGCGATTTGTATTTTGAGTTTTTCTTTATATCAACCTCAATAGCGTCCATCCAGAATACTATAACCGCGCTTTCGACGGGTTCTTTTATGTATTCCTTAATCTTATCGCACGCATCCTTATCCTTATCAAAAGGAAAGTCGTGAACTAAAACAAAGGAGTATTCGCTCATCATCGGAATCATCTGAGCGTCCATAATTATATCGTCCATAGAGGCGTTTTTTCCGTCATATGAGTGGAAATTGAAATCCTCAAACGCGGAGTCAACAAGCTTATTTTTCAGTTTTTTTACATAGTATTCCTTAAGATAGTTTTCTTCACCGTAAATAATGTACACGTTTGAAAACTCACCGCTTTTAAGCTGTGCCTTAAGCTCGTTTTCGCTTATTCTTGCCATAAGCCGAGTCTCCTTGCCTCAATAGTATTATCGCCGATTTCATAAAGAACGCTTCCCTTATTAAGGTTTATTTTCCCGTTTCTGTCAAGGGCGTATCTTTTTGTGACCTTAATATCGGCTTTGATATTACCGTAATCCGATACGGTAACGGTTTTATTCTTAACTAATGCATTAAAATAATTATAATCTTCATTAACAAAATATTCAATAGTAAAATCCTTAAATAAGTCATTTTTATAATTAGAGGATATAACTACTTCATTTGTATTAAGATATTCAAGATAGTCCGTATATTTATTACTTATTACCTTTTCTACGCTAAAAGCGTTACACAGCTTATATGTATAAGCGTTTCCGCCATCGCAGTCAATAAGCAAGTCAATATCAGCGCGCTCTCTTTTTAGATAATTTTTAACGTCGTTATAATCGAGATTGTCATTGACGTTATAAACCACAGTACGGTTTTTGTATTTTATTACGCTCGCGTCACCCCTTGTAATAAACACCTCGGCGTTATTCGCACTCATCAGTGAGAAAGATATAATGCTTGCAATAACGAATACCGAGGATATTATTCCCGCAGTTTTAAGCAGCTTTTTATTATGCATAATATAGCAAAGCGCAATTATCATTAACGCCGCAGCAATAACTATTCCGAAATACTTATTCATTGAGAAATTCAGCGCGGTAATATTTGAAATAAGCGTACAAATATAAATTAAAAGCTTATTAAACAGTCGGTCAAGCATTGCGATAAATCCGCCGAAAAGCCCGATTTTACAAAAGATATACGTAAACAACGACATAACGGTTGACGCCGCTCCGAGGGGTACCATAACGATATTTGATATAAGCGAGTTAAAGGATACATAACCAAAGAACAGAAACATTGCGGGCATCGTAAAAACGCATACGCAAAAAGATATAATTACACTTCTCTTAAAATAGTTAATATTACCTTCAACAGTCGGCTCATATAATACGGGATATAAAGTTATAAGAGACAGCACGGCAAGAACGCTCAGCACGGCTCCTACGTCGCTTACGCAAAACGGATTAAAGCACATAAGAAAAACCGCAAAGCCGAGCGAATTGAGCGTATCGGCTTTTCGTCCGATAATATCTCCGAATAAAAGAACAAGCATCATAATTCCCGCTCGTCTTACCGAGCCTGTTGAACCCGCAAGGAGAATATAAACGCCTGTAAACACACAACAAACTGCGGAGGATATCCTGCTGTTTATCCTGAAAAACTTAAGAACATAGTAAATGAAGGTTGTTATTACGGTAATATGAAGTCCGCTCACCGCCATTAAATGGGAAGCGCCCGCAAAGGTAAATGCATTATAAACCCTTTCGGAAAGGGACGCCTTATCTCCGATTAAAACGGCGGCAGAGAGCGCGCCCTCATCGCCCTGTACCGAGGTTAAAAGAGTCTGAATAATATCGTGCCTTAAATGAAGGATTGCGCGAAGCGGAGCGTTAAACATATCCTCGCTTACGGTATAATCCTCAAGCGTTGCAACAAGATATATTCCTTTACTCCACGAGCCGTAGGAATTAAAGGCCTTTGAGGAAATGCTTTCAAAGCTAAGTCTTGCGCTTACGCTCTGGTATGCGTCAGCGGTTATAACGTCCTTTGAAAAAAGCCTGAGCTTAATTGTCTGCGGTGCGCCGTCAAAGAAAATTGCAGAGGTTTTAACCGTATATTCCCAGCCGTTTGAGCTTCGTTTTGCAAGGTCAATAATATAAAACTCCGTATCGGCGCTTACTCCGTTAAGCGACATTGCGGGGAGTACCGCGCTTTGATACACGGTAATAAAAATAAGACAAGCAAAAAGAGCCGAGCCGACGCAAAGCGGCACAGCTACAGCTCTTCTGTATTTTTCAATTAACAGGCTTGCCGCAAGTAATACGGCAAGCCCCGCTGCAATTACGGTTGCATATTCGGGCTTTATCACGTTTAACACCAAAAGCGTTACGGCGCACGAAAACCCGATATGCGCAAAGGC
>JAFSZK010000084.1 GCA_017458975.1 Eubacterium sp.
ATGAAAAATAAGAACAAAAACAAAGTGATTAGCTTTATTAATAATCAAAGCAGAAGAACCAAGATATACTTTATAATTGGCTTTTTTGCTTCTTTTATGACGGCGTTATCGTTAATATGCGCAACTTTCTATTATATTGCTGATTTAGTAAACATAGATGTTTTGCATAACGCTTTTTTTAATTGTGGATTGATGTTATCAGTTGGGGTCCCTTTATATGAATCCGCTGTGTTATTCTTTGTTTCATTTTTAATTCTTATAATAAATATAACATTTTTTTCTATAAATTTTGCCAAATCATAAATAACTTATATTAATTTTATTCTTTCTGTTTTTAATCCGGGTCTATTATATTTAGTGTATTTTAACTTTGTTTCGCTTTTGCTATCTTTAGCCGAAAAAGTGGTTTAAGTGTTAACGCGATTTAGGAAGAAAGGTTATGAAATTTAATAAAATGACGAGAGTATAATTGTAAATAATAGTGAGGTAAATGTATGAAAGATTTATATGAGTATTGGAAAAGCTTAAAAATAAGCGTAAGAATAATATATGTATTATGTTGGATAATTGGTTTTGTTGATGCAAACATTATTGGCAATCAATTGTTCTTTGGCGGATTAAAAGATGATGTCTTTGCCATATTAATTGTTTAAATAAATTTTTAGTGACAAACGGGGTTAATAGTGTTATAATATATAGGATTATTTTGAAAGGAACGAAAACTATGAAATTAAAAGAGGTTTTCAGACTAATTGATAAAAATCTTACAAAGACTAACGAGGAGCTTGGCTTTAAGAAAACCGCCGAGGAGGAAAGCGCTGTTGTTTATACCTCCGATAAGGGCTCTTACCGTCTTAACTATGACAGCGAAAGCAGTATTTTAGCTTTTGAATGTTCATATGACGAGGGCGGCGAATACAATACTATTTCACGCTCATTGCTTGATACCGAAAGCATTGACGACAGAGAGGTTAAATCCCTTTCAAACGACGTTGTTGAGGACGTTGAAAAGCTTTTTAAAACAAATAAAAAGGTTAATATAGAAAAAGTAAAAATGCCGAAGGGCGTATCAAGAGGAAAGGCAAAAAGCGGTATTTTAAGCTATGACGTAGACTCTCTTGCAAACCGCTTCGGAGTGCTTTATCCCGAGTACAAGGAGGCTATTAAAGAGAACATCGCCGAGTACGGCGAATTTCTCCCCGAAACTTTCTTTAAAGAGGTAGGTAACGAAAAGATTTTAGGCGTTATCAAAAACGGAAGCGAAGCCGAATGGAAGAAGCTTTTCAAGGCGCTTAATGAGGTCTTTGAGGACGGAACCAACGAGGTTCAGGATATTATCGGCGTTACAATTCTCGGCGAAATGAAGGGCGACCCCGATATGATGGCGGTTGCCGATAAGTATATGAGCGAATATATGGCAGGTCCCGTTCATGAGATTAATAAGCTTACAAAGAGGAATAACCGCTTTACCAAAAAGCTTGAGAATCCTCCGGCGTACAAGCCGAAGAAAAAGAAAAAGGGCTTTTCGCTTATGAATTCGTTAAACGACGCTCAGAGAATGCAGTAACAAACCATAACAAAAGAGGAGAAATAAACGCTACTGATGAAAAAATATTTTATTCTCAAAGCAGTAATATTTCCGCTTGCGGCAGCGGTAATACTCGGCGCTTTCTGTTTTTTCGTTATCAGCTCAAACGTTGACTCGATTGTTCCTTATGAAAGGGGATGCGAGGTTCTGAGCTTTGACGATACCCGTCTTTCCGATGAAATGATAAGCGCTGATGACTACGCAGGGGAAACAAGCTTAAGGAAAAATGATTTAATCGGCTCCTTTGAAAATCTTGATTTAAGGTATAACGCCGATTACAGCGTTCTTAATTCTTCGGCAAGCCTTGTTGACCATGGCGTTTTGCCGAGCGAGGACGGATGCAGCTATATCCGTCTCGGTGCGCGAAATGCGCTTGAAGCCGGAAAAACCGTTTCGGTTGAAGATGTACTCGGTAATACGAAATATAAGCTTGAAAAAGAGAAAACCGTAAGTAACGAAAACGAAGTTTTCTCAATTGCTCCGAGCTGTAAAAACAGTCTTGTTGTATATTACAGCGACGCTGACGGAGTCGGTTTAACCTCCCGATTCAGAGTTATGATTTATAAGGAGGTTGAATAGTATGAAGCTTGGTGAAATAAGACGCGTCCTTTCATTTTTTGCAATGGCGTTTACCGCCTTTGCCACAGTGCTTCTTATTGTTGCAACTGTGCTTTCCGCAACGCTCGCAAGGGGGAGCTATATAAAAGAAAGGCTTGTAACCGACGAGCTTGTAGACAGCTGTATTTCTCAGCTTGAGATTAAATATGCCGAGCTTGAAGCCGAAAGCAATATTCCGATAAGAGTTTTTGAAACAATGGCTGATGATTTTACCGTTTCAAATTCGCTTAAGGCAAATGTTGAGGAGTGCTATAACGACGATATTGAGGTAAAGGACGAAAGGAGCAATCTCATTAATTCCTTTGAAGGACTTTGCAAGGAATATCTTGACGGTAATAAGATTAAGTATAATCCGAAATCCGTTAGAAACACAGCCGAAAAGGCGACTGATATTTATATTGAAACTACCTATATTAAAGGACTTGACGGAGCGCTGAAAAAAGGAATTATGCTTAAAAGGGAGTTGTCCTCTGCCTCCCTCGTAGCCGTGGTAGCGCTTTCCGTAGGATTGTTAATACTGCTTATCCTGTATTCAAACCGCAAAAGAGCATTCTTCAATTTCTTTTCCGCGGTGTCCTCCGGCGCGCTTGCGGGAATAATTGCAGGCTTGGCTACCGTTATCGCAAAGCCCGTAATGAAGCTTGGAATAACGCCGGCAATTTATGGGGGAATCCTTAACAATCTGATGCTAAGAGTTTGTCTGTTAATAATACTTGCGTCGGTTGTAATATTCGTAGCGTCCTACGGTATAGTTTTGATAATAACCAAAAAGCTTATTGACGCTGAAAAATAACCTGATATTAATTTATAACAAAGCCGTTTTGACTATAAAACGGCTTTTCTTTTTTGCACTTTTAAACGATATTGTGAAATTATTATCAAACTTTCGGCAAATTTACCAAAGTTTTTACACTCACATTGACAAAAAGATGAACAGCATTATAATAGTACTGTATTTTTAATATAAATGAAAGAGGTACAAATTTATGAGAGTTTACAACTTTAGCGCAGGTCCTTCAACCCTTCCCGAAAAGGTGCTTGAAAAAGCAGGCGCAGAGATTATGGATTACCATGGAAGCGGCCAGTCCGTTATGGAGATGAGCCACCGTTCAAAGTGGTTTGACGACATTATCAAGGAAGCGGAAGTTCTTATGAGAGAGCTTTACAAAATTCCCGACAACTATAAGGTTCTTTTCCTTCAGGGCGGAGCTTCGGCTCAGTTCTCCGCAATTCCGCTCAACTTTATGAACGGCAGCGGCAAGGCTGATTATATTATCACGGGTCAGTGGGCTAAAAAGGCTTTCCAGGAGGCGCAGAAATACGGCGACGTTAAGGCTGTTGCTTCATCGGCAGATAAAACCTTTACCTATATCCCAAAGACCAAGCCCGAGGATTTCCGCGAGGACGCAGATTACGTTTATATCTGTATGAACAATACCATTTACGGAACGGTTTATAAAGAGCTTCCTCCCGTTGGCGATAAGGTTCTTATTGCGGACGTATCCTCCTGCGCTCTTTCGGAGCCGCTTGATATCAGCAAGTTCGGCGTTGTATACTTCGGCGCACAGAAAAACGTTGCTCCCGCAGGACTTGTTGTTGCGATTATCCGTGAGGATTTACTCGGAAACGCAAGAGACATCACACCCGTTATGATGAATTATAAAATTCAGGCTGACGCGGATTCGCTTTATAACACTCCTCCGTGCTGGACAATTTACATCTGTAAGCTTGTTCTTGACTGGATTAAAGAGGAATTCGGCTCACTTGACGCCATGAAGGCTCACAATGAGAAAAAGGCAAAGATTCTTTATGATTTCCTTGATTCTTCAAATATGTTCAAGGGTACCGTTGTTCCCGAGGACAGAAGCCTTATGAACGTTCCTTTCGTAACCGACAGCGACGAGCTCAACGCAAAATTCATTAAGGAAGCTACCGAGGCAGGCTTTGTAAACCTTAAGGGTCACAGAACAGTCGGCGGAATGAGAGCTTCTATCTACAACGCAATGCCGATTGAAGGTGTTGAAAAACTTGTAGCATTTATGAAGAAGTTTGAAGAGGAGAATAAATAATGTTTAATATTAAAACTCTTAATAAGATTTCAAACGTAGGACTTTCAAAGTTTGATACAAATAAATACACCTACGGAGATAATATTGAAAATCCCGACGCTATTATGGTAAGAAGCGCGTCAATGCACGATATGGAAATGCCCGCCTCTCTTCTTGCAATCGCAAGAGCCGGCGCAGGAACAAATAATATTCCCGTTGCAGACTGCGCTGAAAAGGGTATCGTTGTTTTCAACACTCCCGGTGCAAACGCTAACGCAGTTAAGGAACTTGTTATTTTAGGTATGCTCATTTCTTCAAGAAAGGTTACCAAGGCAATCGACTGGTGTAAGACTATCAAGGACGAGGGCGACAATGTAGGCAAGACCGTTGAAAAGGGAAAGAGCGCATTTGCAGGTCCCGAAATCAAGGGCAAGACCCTCGGAGTTATCGGACTCGGCGCTATCGGACGTCTTGTTGCAGAGGCTGCCGTTGACCTTGGTATGAAGGTTATCGGTTATGACCCGTTCCTTCCCGAGGATACCGAGCTTAAAGCGGGTATTACTCTTAACAATAATCTTGATGAAATTTATCCCGCAGCGGATTATCTTACTCTTCATCTTCCGCTTAATGACCAGACTAAGCATATGATTAACGAAGATACAATCAATAAGATGAAGAACACGGTTCGTATTATGAACTTTGCAAGAGGCGCTCTTGCAGACAGCAAGGCGGTAATCGACGCGCTTGAAAACGGAAGAATGGCTGCTTACGTAACCGACTTCCCGGACGCAGAGGTTATCGGAGTTGACGGCGTGATTGCAATTCCTCACCTCGGCGCTTCAACTCCCGAGAGCGAGGAAAACTGCGCGGCTATGGGCGCTATGGAGCTTATTGATTTCCTTGAAAACGGAAATATTAAAAACTCCGTAAATATGCCCGCCGTATCGGTTAAAAAATCAGGCTCGGTAAGAATTACCGTAATTCATAAAAACCAGCCGAATATGATTTCAACCATTACTGATACAATCTCAAAGGACGGCGTTAATATCGCTTCGTTTGAGGATAAAAACAGAGGTCCGATTGCATATTCAATTATTGACTGCGATACCGACGTTTCCTCGGGCGTAGTTACCGACATTGAAGCAATCGACGGTGTTATCAAGGTAAGAGTAATCAAATAAATGCAAAAATAAAAAACGGAAGGTTTTGCCTTCCGTTTTTTTATTATCTTTAAAGTCCTGCGGTTTCTTTTATGTATTTTCTTGCTTTTACTGCGTACTCGAAGGGGTTTGCTTTTGCGGGGTCCTGCTCCGCTTCTACTACAACCCAGCCCTCATATCCGTTTTCGTCGAGTATATCAAATATCGGCTTAAAGTCAACGTCGCCGTCGCCGGGAACGGTAAATACGCCTGCTCTTACCGCGTCAAGAAAGCTCATATGCTCGGGTACAACCTTATTGTTATAAACGTCAAGACGGACGTCTTTAAGGTGAACGTGCTTAATTCTGTTTACATATTTTTTAAGCACGGGCACCGGGTCGATTCCCGCAAAGGTGAGATGACCCGAATCAAAGAGAAGGTAAACAAGCTCGGGGTCGGTAATTTCCATAAGCTTATCTATTTCCTCAACGGTCTGAACACCGGTTCCCATATGGTGGTGAACGGTAAAGAATATACCCTTGCTCTTTGCATAAGCGCCCATTTCGTTAAAGCCCTTTGCAACGGTTTCCCATTGCTCGTCGGTGTAGTACGGCTTTTCGTCAAGAATTGATTTTGTTAAGTCGCCCTGAATCGAATTGCCTTGCTCGGACGCTCCGATTACCCTTGCTCCGAGCTTGTAAAGCTTATCGCAATGCGCCTTGAAAGCCTCAATTGTTTCCTCATAAGGCTTTGAGGTAAGATAGGACGAGAACCATGCGTTACAAATCTGAAGCCCTCTTATATCAAGATATTTCTTTAATACGTCGGGGTCAGCGGGATATTTATTTCCGATTTCGCTGCCCTTGAAACCTGCGAGAGCCATTTCGGAAATGCACTGCTCAAAGGTGTTTTCCGCGCCGAGGTCGGGCATATCGTCATTAGTCCAGCCTATCGGCGCAATAGCAAGTTTTACTTTTTCGGGATTAAGCATATTTTTACTCCTTAATAATCAAATGTGTCCTTGATATGCGCTTGCATATCCTCGTAAGCTTTTGCAACTCTTTCGCTCTTTGATACCTCGGCAACGCCGACTCTCCACCAGCTCTCAAAACCGGGAGTCATCGTCTGGGGAAGAACCTTGATATCAAATACAACGCTCTTATCCTGTTTCTTTGCGTCCTCAAGAGCAGCGCGAAGCTCATCGGAATTATGGATTGAATAACCCTTTGCGCCGTAACCCTCGGCAATTTTTGCAAAGTCAACGGTCATATCCGCGCCGTCAAGCATACCCGTTTCGGGGTTTCTTGCACGGAAAACGGTACCGAAGGTATCGGTTCCCTGATTATTCTGGAGGTTTTCAATACATCCCCAGCCAAGGTTATCAAACACGCAAACATTAATCTTTAAGCCCTCCTGAAGAGAGGTGTAAAGCTCACTGTGTCCCATAAGGAAGGAGCCGTCACCGCAGAAGGTGTAAACCTCTTTATCAGGCTCGGCAAGCTTTGCGCCGAGCGCGCCGTTAATCTCATAACCCATATTTGAGTAGCCGTATTCCATATGATAGGTTCGGCAATCCTTTGCTCTGAAAAGTCTTTGCATATCTCCGGGAAGTGAGCCTGCAGAACCGAGAGCAATATCGCCGTCGTCCATAAACTCGTTGATAATACCAAGCGCAAGAGTCTGGTTAAGACCGCCGGGAAGCTCCTTTGTATAGTAGTCGTCAACGATTGCGTCCCATTCAGCCTTAGCCTCGGCAATCTCGTTTGTATATTCTGTTTTATAATTTCCGAGTGCGGCATCAATAGCCGTAACTGCTTCTTTAGCGTCCGCGATAACAGCCTCAGCGTCCATCTTGAACGCGTCAAACGGACAAACGTTAATTCCGAGTACCTTTCGGTTTTTATTAAAGAGCCACTTAGAAGCGGTTGTAAAGTCGGTAAAACGGGTTCCTACGCCGATTATGAGGTCGGCGTCCCTTCCGATAACGTTTGCAGCCTTGCCGCCCGTAACGCCGATACCGCCGAGGTTCAGCGGATGGGTCCAGCTGATAATACCTTTACCTGCCTGGGTTTCGCTAATCGGAATATTGTGTTTTTCGGCAAGTGCGAGAAGCTCTTTTTCAGCTGCGCTGTAACGAACTCCGCCGCCGCATACAATAATCGGCTTTTTAGCTTCTTTAATAAGCTTAACTGCTCTGTCAAGCTGGGAGGAGCTAATCGGTCTTCTGTCAAGATGCCATACTCTCTTTTGAAGGAAATGCTCGGGATAATCGTATGCTTCGCCCTCAACGTCCTGCGGCATTGCAAGACAAACCGCGCCCGTATCCGCGGGGTCGGTTAATACGCGCATTGCGTTAATACAAGCCGTCATAAGCTGTTCGGGACGTTCAATTCTGTCAAAATAGTGGCACACGCCTCTGAAAGCGTCCGTTACCGTTCTTCCGTAGTTATCAAAAAATTCAGCCTGCTGTAAAACAGGGTCCGGCTGACGGCACGCAAAGGTGTCGCCGGGAAGAACGAGAAGCGGAATACGGTTAGCGGTCGCACATCCGCACGCGGTTACCATATTTGTTGCGCCGGGTCCGATTGACGATACGCAGGGGATGATAGCTCTTCTGTCCATCTGTTTTGCGTATGCAACAGCGGCAAGAGCCATATTCTGTTCGTTCTTGCCCTGATAAAACTTAAGGCTGTGTCCGCCCTGTTCAAGCGCCTGACCGACGCCGACAACGCAGCCGTGTCCGAATATTCCGAACATACCGTTTACAAATTTTGTTTCAACGCCGTCAAATTCAACGTACTGGTTATCAAGAAATTTAACAAGCGCCTGGGACATTGTAAGTCTTTCTCTTTTCATTATAACACCTCTGTAATGGTTAATTCATATTTGGTAATTAAGACTTCAGCCTTCGATTTCGCTTAACTTAACGGGTCTGTGTTCTTTTACGGAAAGCTTTGCAGCAAGACCTAAGCGCAGAGCCTCAAGACCGTCGTTAACCGTTGTTTTTGTATCCTTGTCGTTTAATACCGCGTCAATAAATTCGTTCATTTCGTCGGTGAAAGACTGCATATATCTTTCAAGGAAGAAGTAAAGCGGCTTGTCGGTAACGTTTCCGTTTTCATTTATATAAGCTACATTAGTCGGGGTGTCGTTTGCCGCGCTTGCCTGACCGCCCGAGCCGAACACCTCAAGTCTCTGGTCATAGCCGTAGCAAGCTCTGCGGCAGTTATCAATAACGCCGATTGCGCCGCTCTTGAATTTAAGCGCAACAAGAGCGGTATCTACGTCTCCCCCCTCGCCGATTGCCTTGTCAACCATAACCGTGGCGTTTGCGTAAACCTCGTCAACCTCACCGCCGATAAAACGCGCCATATCAAAATCGTGAACCGTCATATCGAGGAAGATACCGCCCGAAACCTTAACGTATTCAATAGGCGGAGCCTCGGGGTCGCGCGAGGTGATTTTAATTGTCTGAAGCTCTCCGAGCTTACCCTCGTCGGCAAGAGCTTTAATGTGAGCAAAATTGTGGTCATATCTTCTGTTAAAACCAATCTGAAGCTTAACGCCTGCTTTATTAACCGCGTCAATAACCTTTTTGATTTTTGCAACCGTCAAATCAACGGGCTTTTCACAGAAAATGTGTTTTCCCGCTTGAGCTGCTTCGCATGCAATATCGGCGTGAGTATCCGTTGATGAACAGATAAGCACTGCCTCAATTTCGGGATTGTTTAAAATCTCGTGATAATCCTGATAGTAATTCTCAATGCCGAGCTCCTCGGCAACCTTTTTTGCGCCCTCAACAAAAATATCGCTGATTGCAATAATCTCCGCCTGAGGGATGTGATAAGTAATTGATTTTGCGTGAACCTGACCTATACGTCCTGCTCCGATGATACCAACCTTAAGCTTTTTCATAGATAAAACCCGTCCTTTATATAAATATTTACGAATATTTTACCATAGCTTTAAAAGTAATGCAATAAATAATAAGAATTTATTAATAATATCATTAAATAAGTGACATCGGCATATTCTTGTGATATAATTAAAATACAGTTTAGTGCTTTTGGAGGTGCTGACAACGAACGATTATGACGATATAGCCTTTGAGGTTGAGTTTATGAGCTGCGTTATCGACAGAGCTGATAACCTCAAGGTGCTTGAAAGCGACAGCCATTTCTCCGAATTTACGGGAGTACATCCGAGTAAAATTGCAAAGGGTAAGCTTTCGCTTCTTGATATAATTAATACTAAAGACAGAGAAAGCTTTATTCAGCATATTTGCAAAAAAGACTCTCCTTATGTCTACATAGATTTTTATGTTAAAAATAAAGCGGGCGATTATGTATATGTTCACGCCATTGCTCAAAATACCGAAAAATCAACCCTTACAAGGCTGACTCTTGCCGACGTATCCCGCTCGGTTAAAAACAGCGAAATTCTTAAAAAAAGAGCAACCTCCCTTAACCGACTTATCGACCTTGTTGAAGCGGGCGTATGTCTTTTTAAGGTAAGCCACGATATGCGCTTTGAAGTAATATATATGAACAAGGCGTGCGCTAAGTTTTTCGGTACCGTAATGGAGGATACAAAGGGAAGGGTTTACCGCCTTGATGAAATGATTTATTCCGAGGATAAAAGCGCGGTATTTCAGGCTATAGGCAACTGTATGGCGACTCAGACTCCTATTGATATGGAGCTTCGTCTTACGCCTGATAATGAGCCGATATGGTGTAAGCTCAACTCTGCAATTCAGCGTTACGAGGAAAACGGACTTCCCGTATTTCACGCTGTATTTACCGATATTTCAAAGATTAAAAAGGCTGAGCGCGAGGCTGATTCAAGCCGTGACGCCGTTGTAAATGTTTTTAAAAATCTTCCCGGACCGCTTTTCTACACAAAATACGATACGCCGATGAAGCTTGAGGTTGTATCAAAGGACTTTATGCGTCTTATCGGTTATTCAAGAAAAGAGCTCTTCGGCGATATGAACGGCGACCTCGGCGCATTAATTGCTGACGGCGCAAAAAAGGCTGAAAAGGACTTGAGAAAACAGGCAAAAAAGCACCATATTATCCGTACTGAGTATCAACTAAGAACCAAAAACGGAAAGGTGCTTGACGTTATTGACCGACGAAGGATTGTTGATGATAACGGTGCCAGCCGAACAATGCTCGGAATTATAAAAGACTCCTCTGCAACCCAGATAGGAGACGTTGAAATATAGTATTATTCAGCGGGCGGATTTCCGCCCGTTATATTTTTGCGCTCTTCGGTTAAACTATATATCGGTGGTTTAATGAATATAGGAGTCGGCAGGGCGTACGTAGTAAAATCTCTCAGCGAAGCGTCAAGACTGAAAGCAGCGCTTGAGGCGCAAAAAGAGGAATACACCCGCCTTTTTGAAAGCATAAAGGAAAACGAGGGAAAAATATTTTTCTGGTATATCGCATTACTTGAGGATGAAACCCTGCTCTCAAAGCTGCTTGGCTGTATTAACAGGGGATATTCGGCGGAAAGCGCGGTTATAAGGACGTTTGACGGAATTATTCAGGATTTTAAAAGTAATGAGAATACGGTAATAAGGGAGAGGACGGAGGATTTACACGATATAAAAGACGCGCTTATTAAAAGACTGTCAAAGGAAAAAAGAATTGATTTTTCCGCCGTTCCGAAGGGGAGCGTTCTTGTGACAAAAAGCATAACACCGAGCGCCGTTTGCAATCTTAAAAAGGATAAAATAAGCGCAATTGTAACTAATTCCGGCTCTCTTTCAAGCCATACCGCAATACTCGCAAAAGCAAGGGGAATACCGATTGTAACCGCCGCAAAGAATTTTAACGAAATTCAGACCGGCGATATCCTTATAGTAAACACCGAGCGAAAAACCGTAATAATAGAAAAAACTGAATCGCGCCCATTTCTCTAAAATATAAAAAACACCGAGCAGACAAAAGTCTACTCGGTAATTTTGGTGGAATTTCTTGAACATGTCCATTAATTTGTTATAATAAAAATGCTTAAGTTCGCTCCCGTATTTGCTAAAAGCTCAAAAATAAAATATTAAAAAAGTTGACAGTCTGTCAACTTCTATTGACTAAATAATTATAATATAAGATAATAGACTTGGATATATATTGCCCGATATATTAATATATGCGGTCAGCGGACAAGCAAAATCTACGATTTTGCAATGAAATAAATCATTGCTGATTTATGAAATACGCCTCGCGTATGAAATGGCTTCGCCGTGAAATACACCTTTGGTGTATGTGTTTATTATGAGCGAAGCGAATAACAAGGTTCTCGGTACCATTTCAAAATCTTTGATTTTGTAAAATGGTGAGGTTCTTATTGCATTTCATACTGAGTTTACGAAGTATTTCATAATTTGCATCGCAAATTATTTCATATTGCAAAGCAATATTTCATTAAGCTCCCCCTCAAGGGGAAGCAAAAAATGAAAAACAGAATATGCCTTCTCCTTGAGGAGAAGGTGGCTGCGAAGCAGTCGGATGAGGTGTAGATGCGAAGCATCGTTATGTTTCCACCTCATCAGTCACTTCGTGACAGCTTCCCCTCAAGGGGAAGCCAAAAAT
>JAFSZK010000085.1 GCA_017458975.1 Eubacterium sp.
AACTCACCCAACATTGAAAAGATTGAGGTTTCAAGAAAGGGTAAGGTTAGACGTGCAAAGCTTTACTATCTGCGTGACAGAATTGGTAAGGCAGCAAAGGTTAAGGAAAGAATATAATCCTTAAACAGAAAAGGGACACAATGTTGTCCCTTTTTTTCACCTTGAACTTTAAATTTTATTGGAGGTATAAAAATGAACGATAATAACGAAATGGCACCGGAGCAGGAGCTTCCCGAAAATAATAACGAAGATACATCCTCTGCCGAGAGCACTGCTGATAAGAAAGGCAAAAAGAATAAGAGCTGGAAGCGTGAGGTCTGGGAATGGGTTTACACGCTTGCGATTGCGATTGCAATTGCGTTTTCAATTAAGTTCTTTGTTTTTGATATTGTGAGAGTTGACGGTTCAAGTATGTACCCCACTCTTGAAAATAACGACCGCCTTATTGTTACAAAGCTCGGCTATACGCCGCATCAGGGCGATATTGTTATTCTTGACAGCACATATAAGAAGCGCGAGGTATACTTTGACAAGGTCGCAAAGGAGCAGGGCAAGGACAGCCTTAACTTTATTGACAAGTTCTTTGCGGAGAGAAACGGTATGCCGTCGGAGCTTCAGACAAAGTATTACGTAAAGAGAGTTATCGCGCTGCCGGGTCAGACGGTTGATTTGGTGGACGGCTATGTTTATGTTGACGGCGAAAAGCTTGACGAACCGTATTATGACGGCAAGACAACCTCGATTGACGCGTCGGTTCAGTACCCGATAACGGTTGAGGATAATTGTGTGTTTGTTATGGGTGACAACCGCAACCACAGCAAGGACAGCCGTTCGTCCGATTTGGGACAGGTGCCGTATGGGGCGCTGCTCGGCAAGTCGCAGCTTCGCGTCTGGCCTTTAAACAATATGGGAGTTACAAAATAAATGCAAAATCTACAGTGGTATCCCGGACATATGGCGAAAACGCGCCGTCTGATTGAGGAAAATCTCAAAATGATTGACGTTGTGGTTGAAATCCTTGACGCGCGTATCCCCTTTTCCGGACGAAATCCGAATTTTGATGATATTATAAGGAATAAACCGCGTTTATTGGTGCTCAATAAGTCGGATTTGGCAGACAAGAGCCGTACCGATATTTGGATAAAGTGGTATGCGGAGAACGGCCTCGGAGTAATTCCGATAAGCTGTGCCACGGGTGCCGGGCTTAATACGGTACTTAACGAGGCACGTAAGCTTGTGCAGGATAAGATTGACCGTGAAAAGGAAAAAGGCAGAAACAGAACACTCCGCCTTATGATGGTCGGTATTCCGAATGTCGGCAAGTCAAGCCTTATAAACCGTCTTATCGGCAAGGCAAGCACAAAAACAGGCGACCGCCCAGGAGTTACGCGCGGCAAGCAGTGGCTGCGTATAAAGGGTGACGCTGAGCTTTTGGACACGCCCGGTATTTTGCCGCCGAAGTTTGAGGATCAGGAGGTCGCAAAAAGGCTTGCGTATACCGGCGCGATAAAGGACGAGATAATGAACACCGAGCTTCTCGCCTATTCCCTGTGTGATTATCTCAGGGATAATTACAATAGTGAGGTTTGCGCGAGATATAAGATAGATACGATAGACGATCTCAAAGGCTACGAAATTCTTGAGAAAATCGGCAAAAAGCGCGGCTTTATGATTTCCGGCGGCGAGGTTGATATGGAGCGTGCGGCGAATATGGTCCTTGACGAACTGAGAGGTGCGAAAATCGGCAATATTACACTGGAAACGCCTGAGGATATTGAAGAAGATAAAGAAATTTGAGCATAAAAAAATCACCTTTAAAAGGTGATTTTTTTATGTACGTTTAATTCATTACTTAACGATGAACTTATCAAGCTCTGCAATGAAAGCGTCAGCATCGTCGCTGTGTACCTCTACCTTTATCGGCTTTGAGAGGTCAAGACTGAATATACCCATAATTGACTTAGCATCAACAACATATCTGCCTGATGTCAAATCAACATCGAAATCATACTTACTTACAGTGTTAACGAAATCCTTTACGTCGTTAATCGAGCCTAACAGAAGATCAAATGTTTTCATAATACTTTTCCTCCTTATTTTCTATCCTTGTAACCTATGTAAGCCTATTTGCTTACACTCTATATATTACTACTTTTCCCTTAATTAGTCAATAGATATTGAAAATTTCGTGTATTTATTCCAAATTGCAGACCTCATAACTCGGTTTGATACCAATTTTATACCAATAGTTAAAATTATTGTCTTGTCAACCACCCAACTGCGTGTTATAATATCGGTATATTATATTAAGGAATGGTGTTATATGCCGGAAAATAATGAGATGGCCGCGAGCATTACAAAATCGTTTGCGGAGATAAAGGAAAGAACTGACTGTTTAATCGCCGATAAAAAGATATGCAACGCGGCTGTATTTATCGACTTCGATAATGTGTATTATACTCTCAGGGAATATGGCGTTAATATTGGTATTGAACGATATGACTTATGCCATTTATTGAGCGAGA
>JAFSZK010000086.1 GCA_017458975.1 Eubacterium sp.
CGAAGGACAAAAACAAATAAAAGAGAATATCGGAGTTTATAAAAACAACGCCGCGGTGTTAACGGGCGCGCTTGACCAAATCGGCGTGTGGTATTGCGGCGGAAAGAACGCGCCGTACATCTGGCTTAAATGTCCGGATAATATGTCAAGCTGGGACTTTTTCGATTATCTGCTTGAAAGCATACAGGTTGTGGGAACGCCCGGCGTTGGCTTCGGAGAAAACGGCGACGGTTATTTTCGCTTTACAACCTTCGGCGACCCCGAGGAAACAAAAACCGCAGCAAAAAAACTAATTGAGCTTTTAGGAGGAGAAAAATGATTTATCCCGAAGGATATGAAAGTAAGCTTTCCCAAAGAGAAACACAGTACGCAATAAAAACGGTTAAGGATACCTTTCAGTTTAAGCTCAGTAAGGCGCTCAATCTTGACCGAGTGACCGCGCCGATTATGGTAACAAAGGAAAGCGGAATAAACGACGACCTTAACGGCGTTGAAAGAAAGGTTCATTTTACAATGAAGAATATCGACGGCGAAGCCGAGGTCGTACAGTCGCTTGCAAAGTGGAAAAGGCTTGCGCTTTACCGTTACGGCTACGAGCACGACGAGGGAATTTATACCGATATGAACGCTATTCGCCGTGATGACGATACGGATAATCTCCACTCACTTTTCGTTGACCAGTGGGATTGGTGCCGCGTTATTTCAAAAGAGGAGCGAAATGTTGAGTTCCTTAAGGAAATCGTAAAAAGGATTGTAGGCGCAATAGTTGAAACCAATGAGGTCGTAAAGAATAAGTACCCGATGCTCGACTTTGAAATGAGCGGGGATGTTACCTTCGTTACAACTCAGGAATTAGAGGATATGTATCCCGAATTATCGCCCCGCGAAAGGGAAAACGCTTTTGTAAAAGAGCACAAAACCGTATTTATTCAGCAAATCGGAGGAAAACTCAAAAGCGGAAAAAAGCACGACGGACGCGCTCCCGATTATGACGACTGGGAGCTTAACGGCGATATTTTTACCTGGAACGAAATTCTCGGATGTGCATTTGAAATCTCATCAATGGGAATAAGGGTTGACGCAGAGAGTCTTCACCGCCAGCTTGAAACTGAGGGCTGTTCCGAAAGAGAAAACTTCCCGTTTCATAAAATGATACTTGACGGAACCCTTCCGCTTACAATAGGCGGAGGAATCGGACAGTCAAGGCTGTGTATGCTCCTTCTTCAAAAGGCACATATCGGAGAGGTGCAGTGCGCGGTATGGTCCGACGAAATGCGCGGGGAGTGTAAAAACCATAATATAATTCTCCTTTAAAAACAACGGCGGGTTTGCATACCCGCCCGTTTTTAAAAATAATATAAAATTTTTGTTGCAATCCTAATTTAAATGTGTTATATTATATAGGCAATCGGGGTGTAGCGCAGGTGGTAGCGCACTTGACTGGGGGTCAAGGAGTCGCAGGTTCAAGTCCTGTCACTCCGACCAAAATACGGGTAGTCCATAAGGACTACCCGTATTTTGCTTTGCTGCGCAAAGTTGAACCTGCGATACGATGCGGAGAACTCGGCGCTTTACCGCCGAGGCTCGACAGAGAAACAGTCCGGGGGACTGTTTTGAGCATCGTAGGTTACCTTGAAGCCCTTCTTCCTGCTGTCCTTATCAAGTGGCTTTTGTCGGGGTGAGAGGAGAACCTGCGACAGGATACGGAAAACCGGCGTGAGCCGAGGCTTTATATGTGTTAAACGTTTCTTATCATATCAGCCAGCTTTAAAAAGTCCGCGCCTTTTATCAGCGCAATACCCTGCGCTTCATCGCCGAGAACAACAAGAGAATCCCCGGTTTTAATGTCGAACGTTTTTCGCGCCCTTGCAGGAATAACTATCTGTCCTTTTTCCCCGACCTTTACTATTCCGAAAAGGTGTTTACCCTTCGGAGGTATATTCAGCCCCATATGGTTCTCTGCTTCATAATTGGCTAAATCGTCAAGCGAAACGCCGAATATTTCCGAGAGCAATTTGCATTTTTCAAGGTCGGGAACCGTATCTCCGCTTTCCCATTTTGCAACCGACTGGCGGGAAACGTTGATTTTTTCGGCAAGCTCCTCCTGGGTCATATTGTTTAGCTTTCTTAAATTTATAAGGTTATCTTTGAACATCTTTTTTCTCCCCCGATATTCCGATTACCGCCCACCTGATAAACGGTATTTTTGACATAATCTCGTTTAAAAGCAATCCGCCCGCAAAACCGCATACAAGAACGATTAAGTAAATGGGCAGGGGGGATAACTGAGTATATTTTGTAAGCAAATACGCGCTTGCGGACAACGGTAAATAATGAAAAATATAAAGTCCGTAGCTGCGTTTAGTCATAAACGACGATATTTTTGTTTGCCGATTGTACCATTTATAAGCGCTGCCCAAAAAGGCAAGGCAGGCGCTCCACGCAAAGGCAATTGCGGGAGGGCTGTTAAAGGTCGGGTTTTCGGCAAAGTTATCGCCGAAATGCAAATACAGATATAATCCGCCGAGAAGGACGGTAAGAATAATTAAAGGAACGCTATGTTTACTTATTCTTTCGATTACCGTATCGTGAGCAAATACAAAATAGCCGAGCAGGAAGGTCATAGCGTAAATGCCGAAACGGTACGCAACTATTATCGGCGTATTAAGAACAAAGCTTGAAGCGTATACAGGTATTACAAGCGCGGCGGCAACAATTATATTAACTTTGCCGCAGGCTCCGTAAAGCCTTCCTTTTTCAAAATGCCTTATAAGCGCAAGCGCCATCGAAAACAGCCAGAGCGTCTGAATGAACCATAAAACGCCCGTTCCCGAAATTGCCATAATCGGATACAGCATAATTTTCGGCGCTTCAATTTTTTTAAACGCACCGCTGAGCTGCATATTGAAATAACCCTGTATCCACTGAAAAACGAACAAGCCGATAGTTGACGGCACAAGCAGCTTTACCGTTCTTGACTTAACAAATTCTTTAACCGTATGCTTTTCAAGATAATAGCGCGAACACATCCCCGCCACGATAAAAAGCAAAATCATCATCCACGGATACAGAAGATACTGAATCGCGTCCTGATACTGAACGTCTTTAAACGGTCCTACAACGCCTGCTTTCGCTTCGCCGTTAAACATATAGATAACGTGAAAGATAACTACGCAAACAATTGTGAGCCACCTTATGTTATCAAGGTAGTACTTTCTCATATTACTCCCACCTTTGCTATTATTCTTAACATCATTATAGCAAATTGCGCTTTCGTTGTACATAAACAAATGTATACATTTTCGGCTTAATAATGTTAAAAAAAGTGGCAGTCACATTCGTTTATACTCTCCGTTTTAATGTGCTGTTAAAAATAACCGCGGGGTTCAGCCGCGGTGTCAGTGTTATTCGCCTTCCTTAATTTCGATTACAAGCTCCTCGAGGTTTGCGTAAACGGATATAACCTCGTAGTCGGCGTATTCGGAAAAATCGACGCCCTCAATATCGTTCGTTTCAATTACGATATCGTCCAAATCCTTTTCGTCGTCAAATACTCTTATAAGCACGTCGCCCTGTACCATAATATCGTCAATAAGCGTCTGTAATGTCATATTGTCGCCACCTTTCATCTTTTATAAAAGTATATAATAACGCTTTTATAAAGTCAAGTATATGTAAATATTATTACCTTGAATTTATAAAGGAAATATAATACAATAGTATTATCAAATTAACAGGAGCTATTATGAACGATAAAGGATTTTTAGGACCCGAGGATTATGCGGAGCCGAGGTGTCTTCTTTGTGACGAGCCCTACGGAGTAACCCCCGAGGTAAGGGCGGTGCCGCAACAGAGAATAATTGAAAAAATGAACGATTATATGAGCCGCCGCGACTACGCGGGAGCCGAAAGGCATCTTCTTTACTGGCTTGAGGAGGCAAAGCTCGGCTTTGACAAGGGCGGCGAGCTTATGATAAGAAATGAGCTTGTAGGTCACTACCGTAAAACCGGCGAAAGGGAGAAGGCGTTTGAAAACGCGGATATTGCTCTGGCGCTTATTGACGAGCTCAGCTTTGAGGGTACGGTAAGCTCGGGCACGACCTATATTAATATTGCAACTGCGTATAACGCCTTCGGTGAAAACGAAAAGTCAATTGAGCTCTTTAAAAAGGCAGCCGCGGCGTATGAAAATAACAGCGTAGAGCCCTCGTTGCTCGGCGGACTTTATAACAATATGGCGCTTACCTACGTTGCCCTTGGCGAGTATGACAGCGCGTATCCTCTTTACGATAAAGCCCTTGAGGTTATGAAGGACGTACGAAACGGCGAGCTTGAGCAGGCGATAACCTGTCTTAATATTGCCGACGCTCTCGAAGCGCAGTACGGCGAGGAAGCCGAAAAAAGGATATTTGAGCTTGTTGACAGGGCTTACGAGTGTCTTAATCTTGAGAGTACCGAGCGCGACGGCTACTATGCCTTTGTATGTGAAAAATGCGCGCCCGTATTTTCCTACTACGGTTATTTTATTCAGGCTGACGAATTAAAAAAGAGAGCGGAGAGTATCTATGAAAGGAATTGAGCTTTCAAAAGCGTTTTATGAGGAATACGGAAAGCCGATGCTTGAAGGGGAGTTCGCAGAGCTTTTACCACTGCTTGCCGTAGGACTTTTCGGAAGCGGCTCGGAGTGCTTCGGCTTTGACGACGAGGTTTCAACCGACCACGATTTTGAGCCCGGCTTTTGTATCTTTCTTCCGGGCGAGGATATTGTGGACAGAAGAAGCGCGTTTCTGCTTGAAAGAGCGTACGCAAAGCTCCCTAAGGAGTTTATGGGCTTTAAAAGGAATATGCTCTCTCCCGTGGGCGGCGCAAGACACGGCGTTCTTCGCACCTCGGAGTTCTTTAAGGAAAAAATCGGTTCGCCCGACGGAGCGCTGAGCGTAAGGGAGTGGCTTACCCTTCCCGAATATTCGCTTGCCGAGGCAACTAACGGGGAAGTGTTTTTTGATAACTACGGCGAGGTATCCGAAATACGCGAAAGGCTTATGACCTACCCCGAGGATATACGAAAAAAGAAGCTTGCGGGCAACCTTCTTCTTATGGCTCAGTCGGGACAGTATAACTATAAAAGGTGTATCGACCACGGCGAAGCCGCCGCGGCTCAGCTTGCGGTTTTTGAATTTGTCAACAGCGCAATTTCCGCTGTATTTTTACTTAATAATAATTATAAACCATATTATAAGTGGTCGTTTCGCGCCCTCAGAGCCCTGCCGAAGCTCTCCCTTGAGGCGGAAATAATGGAGTATCTTTTAACCTCGGATAACGAAAGCGAAAACGCCGGGGAAAAGTATTACGCCATTGAGGGCATTGCCTCGGACGTGATTGACGAGCTTATTGAACAAAAGCTGAGCGGGGCAATCTGCGGCGACCTTGAAAAGCACGCCTATTCGGTAAACGATTCAATATCCGACAGCGAAATCAGAAATTTGCATATATTATCTTCAGTATAAAGGACTTCATTATGAAATTACACGGTATTCAGAAAATGACCTTGCTCGATTTTCCGGGCGTTGTATCATGCACAATCTTCCTCGGCGGGTGCGACTTTCGTTGTCCGTTTTGTCATAACTTTGAGCTTATTGACGGAAGCGCCGAGCCGATTATGGACGATAATGAGCTTATTGAATTTTTAAAGGGAAGAAAGGCGCTTCTTGACGGAGTAGCAATTACGGGAGGCGAGCCCTGCCTTCATAAGGACCTGCCCGGGCTGATTAAAAAAATCCGCGCGCTGGGCTATAAGGTTAAGCTCGATACAAACGGCTACCACCCCGAAATGCTTAAAAATATTCTTGACGGGCGTCTGGTTGACTACGTTGCAATGGATATTAAAAACTCGCCCGAAAAGTACAGCCTGACCTGCGGAGTTGAAAGCATTAATTTAGATACTATTAATGAAAGCATTTCGCTTCTTATGAACGGCGATACGGATTACGAATTCAGAACCACGGTAATTAAGGAGCTGCACGACGAAAACGACTTTGAAAAAATCGGAGAAATGATTAAGGGCGCAAAGCGTTATTTTCTTCAGCGCTTTACCGACAGGGACTCCGTTCCCTACGGAAATTTAAGCGCTCCAAGCTTTGACGAAATGTATAAATACGCCGACATTATGCGTAAATATGTCCCCGAAACCGAGCTTCGCGGAGTTGAGTAACAAACACTATATATAGTGGATAAAAAATTTTTTAAAGAAAAATTGCAATACATATTGACAAACACCCCTCTTGTTGTTATAATACATTTTGCACGGTCGAAATAAAGACAATGACCAGGTAAAAATAACAATGAGAGGGGTATTACTATGTATCAGGTTATCAAGCGTGACGGAAGCGTAACCGATTTTGATATAAGCAAAATCACCGCGGCTATCACCAAAGCGTTTGAAGCTTGCGACAAGCAGTCGCATCCAAGCGTAATTGACTTAATCGCTATTCACGTAACGTCCGATTTTGAAAATAAAATCGAGGACGGTAAAATCACAGTTGAGGCTATCCAGGACAGCGTTGAGAAGGTGCTCTCCGAGTCGGGATATTCAGACGTTGCCAAGGCTTATATTCTTTACAGAAGACAGAGAGAAAAGGTCCGCAATATCAATTCGGCTCTTTTAAACTATAAGGAAATCGTTAATAACTACCTTAAAATTAACGACTGGCGCGTAAAGGAAAACGCAACCGTTACCTATTCGGTCGGCGGTCTTATCCTTTCAAACTCGGGCGCCATTACCGCTAACTATTGGTTAAGCGAGGTTTATGACGATGAAATCGCAAAGGCTCACCGCGACGCGGATATTCATCTTCACGACCTTTCAATGCTTACCGGTTACTGCGCAGGCTGGAGCTTAAAGCAGCTTATTCAGGAAGGACTCGGCGGCGTAACGGGCAAAATCACATCTTCTCCCGCAAACCATCTTTCAACTCTTTGTAACCAGATGGTTAACTTCCTCGGCATTATGCAAAACGAGTGGGCAGGCGCACAGGCATTTTCATCCTTTGATACATATCTTGCACCCTTTGTTAAAAATGATAACCTTTCCCAGAAAGAGGTTAAGCAGTGCATCCAGTCCTTTGTTTACGGCGTGAACACACCGAGCAGATGGGGCACGCAGGCACCGTTCTCCAACATTACCCTGGACTGGACGGTTCCCAATGACCTGAAGAACCTGAATGCGATCATCGGCGGCAAAGAGATGGATTTCACCTACGGGGAC
>JAFSZK010000010.1 GCA_017458975.1 Eubacterium sp.
TAAGAGAGCAAAGGTCAATATCAATAACCTCGTCGTATTCTGCGTCAGCGTCGGGTAAAATCTCGGTCCAGTCGTTTTCGCGTCCCTGTGCTTTAAGAAATGCAAGAGTGATTTCATCGGACGGGAAAATCGAGGTGGTTGCGCCGAGCTCTGCGCCCATATTTGTAATGGTTGCTCTTTCCGGAACAGAAAGGGTCTTAACGCCTTCGCCTGCGTATTCAATAATTTTGCCTACGCCGCCCTTAACACTCATAATACGGAGCACCTCAAGGATAACGTCCTTAGCCGATACCCAGGGCTTAAGGTATCCCGTAAGATTAATCTTTGTCATTTTAGGCATCGGAATATAGTAAGTTCCGCCGCCCATAGCAACGGCAACGTCAAGTCCGCCTGCACCCATTGCAAGCATACAGATTCCGCCGCCCGTCGGGGTATGGCTGTCGGAGCCTATCAGAGTTTTTCCGGGAATACCGAAGCGTTCAAGATGAACCTGATGGCATATGCCGTTACCCGGTCTTGAAAAATAAATACCGTGCTTTTTGGTAACCGTTTGAATAAATCTGTGGTCGTCGGCATTTTCAAAGCCTGTCTGAAGCGTGTTGTGGTCAATATAAGCAACCGAACGCTCGGTCTTAACTCTGTCAACGCCCATAGCCTCAAATTCAAGATAAGCCATAGTACCCGTTGCGTCCTGAGTTAAGGTCTGGTCAATGCGAAGTCCGATTTCCTCGCCGACCTTCATTTCACCCTCAACAAGGTGAGCCTTAATGAGCTTTTGTGCAAGTGTAAGTCCCATTAATTATTCCTCCTTTGAGATAATTTATAAAATATCAAACTTATACATTTTATTAACGAAGTTATTATAAAACTTAAATATTACAATGTCAATAATTTATCAATATTGTAAATGTTTTTTAATATATAAATTAAGGCGGAAGTTAATCCGCCTTAATAATCAACCTTAAAGCCTTCCTCAGCTTGGGCTACTTTAAGCATTATCGCACACTCAATTCTCTTTCTGTGAAGCTCGCAACCGAATTCGTAAACGCCGTTAACGCTCCCGGTTGTGTGGTAAGCGTTTGCCGCGCAGCCGCCCGAGCAGTAGAGCTTTGCAAAGCAGTCCTCACATTCCTTGTGTGAATATACGTTGCATTTTTTAAACTGCTCAAGAATTTCAGGCTTTGTTATTCCGTCATAAATTGTACCGAGCCTGAATTTATTGTCGCCGACAAACTGGTGGCAGGGAAACAGGTCTCCGCTCGGAGTAACTGCAAGGTATTCCGTACCCACTCCGCAGCCGCTTATTCTTTTAACAATACACGGACCGCCCTCAAGGTCAATCATATAGTGATAAAACGTAAAGCCGTTTGAATTTCGGTAACGCTTTAACATCTCATTTGCAAGGATTTCGTATTGCTCTCTGAGTACGGGTAAATCGCTTTCTTTAAGCGCCCACGGCTCGTCGGGAGAACAAACGACGGGCTCAACCGAAAGCTCCTTAAAGCCGAGGTCAGCCATATGTATTAAATCCTTTGAGAAGTCGGTATTAAAGTGGGTATAGGTACCCCTCATATAATAGTCCTTTTGTCCTCTTGAGTCGGCGAATTTTTTGAACCTGTCAACGATTAAATCATAGCTTCCGCCGCCAAGTGGAGTTTTACGGAGTCTGTCGTGAACCTCTTTTCTTCCGTCAAGCGAAAGCACGACGTTTCCCATTTTCTTGTTACAAAAGTCAATTACGTCGTCGTCAACAAGCACTCCGTTAGTCGTAAGCGTAAAACGAAAGTTCTTATTAAACTTTTTTTCAAGGCTTCTTCCGTACTTAACAAGCTCCTTACAAACTTCCCAGTTAAGAAGCGGTTCACCGCCGAAAAAGTCAACCTCGAGGTTGTGTCTGTCCTTACTGTTTTCAACAAGGAAATCAAGCGCTCTTTTTCCGGTTTCAAGGCTCATTAAGCCCTTGTCCTCTCCGCCGTATTCGCCCTTTCCCGCAAAGCAGTATTCACAGTTCAGATTACATCCGTGAGCAACGTGAAGGCAGATAGCCTTAACAACGCCCTGACGCATTTTAAAATCGTCTGCGCTTGCTTTGAAGCTGTCTTTTGAAAATAGCTTTCCTTCGGCTTTAAGCGATTCAATATCGGAAAAGCACTCCTCAATTTCGCCCTCGCTTACGTCGTCGTATTTTTCAAGAATATACTTTTTGATTTCGTTTTTATCTTCATTTTCATAACGGGTAATAATATCATAGGTAGCCTCGTCAACCGAGTGGACGCAGCCGCTGTTTGAATCAATAATAATATTATATCCGCTCATTTTATATGCGTGTATCATTTTTTTCTCCGTATATAGAAAAACGGTGGACGAACCACCGTTGATTCTATTTAGTTACTTTTTAATCTGCTCGCACTTCTGATTTGCAACGGAGCAAGAGGTCTTGCTTGCTGACTGGCAGGAGGTCTGGCACTCGCCGCAACCGCCTTTTTTAGCAGATTCACAAAGGTTTCTTGAATTTAATGTGTTAATCTTTTTCATTTGAAACACCTCACAATTTTATTACTTGATTATTATAATTTATTAATCGTCTTTTGTCAATACGGAATTAGGCAAAAGAGAGGAGTCCGAAATAATATTTACTCCTTTTTCAAAAGCTGATTTGATATAGTCGACTGCTTCCCGTGTAATTACTTCGCCGGGTACAATTACGGGTATATCGGGAGGATAAGCAAAAACAAATTCTCCCGCCTTTTTTCCGATTGAATTATTAAGCTCGGTCTCTTTTGTATATTCGGGATATTCTATTATGCTTTCACCAATCGGTACGGGCGGCTTTTTGCTAATCGTTTCGTTACACTGTATCAGCGTTTCGTCAATTTCATAAAGCGCAGATTTAAGCCTGTCAAAGCCTTCCTTCGTGTCTCCGACAGAGGTCATAAGGATAATGTAGTTAAGACTTGCCAGCTCAGGCTCAATGGAATATTTATCTCTTAAAATATCGGCAAGCTCCTTACCCGTAATATTAGTGTTTTCCGTGGAAATAATTATCTTTGAAATATCGTCGGAATACTTAAGCCGAAGCGAATATAAATCAATTTCCCTTAAATCGCAGAGCATATCGTAATAGCTTTTAAAAAGCTTGCGGCTTTCGGTTATATCAAGACATTTTGAAACGGAGCTCATAAGTACATAACTCGGCGAGCTGGTCTCAAAAATATCGAGATAACGCTTTGCGGCGCTGATATATTTTTCATTATATATGTTCATTACCGCCGTTTGCGTAAGAGCGGGCAGCGTCTTATGAAGCGAGGATATAACAATATCGCCCTTGGGATAATTCGGAAAATTATAAAATCCGAGATGCGCGCCGTGAGCCGCGTCAACAATAAGGGGAAGGGGGCAGGATATATTGCTTATTCTTCCCTCATACGTCGGGTTTGTAATAACAACCGCTACGGCGTCGGGATTGCGGCTTATAACGCCGTCAAGAGCATCCTGAGTAATACTAAGATAATAAGAGTTAACGTAATCGTATTCGGGTTCTAAATATACAACCCTGAGATGCCTTAACATACACGCGTTATAAACGCTTTTATGGCAGTTTCTTGCAATAATAATTTTGTCGCCCTCGCTGCATACGCCGAAAATCGCCGAAAGGATACCGACGGTTGAGCCGTTAACAAGCATAAAGCTTTTTTTGCTTTTATAAGTCTTAGCGAGTCGTTTTTCGGTTTCAAGAATTAATCCCTTCGGCTCGTGAAGATTGTCAAAGCCGCTGATTTCGGTTATGTCAATATCGCTTCCCGTAATATCAAAATCGCTGTTTCTTTTGTGTCCCGGCATATGAAAGGGGTATTTATCAAGTTTTTTAAGTTCTTCGTGGAGCTTCATAGTTATTACCTCAAAACAATTTTAACATATAATTGAAAATATATCAATCATATGATATGATATTATAGTAGCGGTTTACGCACTTGTAGGGGAGGGTTTCCACACCCTCCCGTGAGTAATACGAATTAATAATGTAAGGAGTATAATATGAAATTCATTTCTTGGAACGTAAACGGGCTTCGCGCCTGCGTAAATAAAGGCTTCAAGGATTTCTTTAAGGAGATTGACGCGGATATTTTCTGCCTTCAGGAAACCAAGCTCCAGGAAGGACAGATTGACTTTGCGCCCGAGGGATATTTCGGCTACTGGAATTACGCCGATAAAAAGGGATATTCGGGAACCGCAATCTTTACAAAAAACGAACCTCTTGACGTAACCTACGGAATAGGTATTGACGAGCATGACCACGAGGGAAGGGTAATAACTCTTGAATTTGAGGACTATTATTTTATTACGGTTTACGTTCCTAATTCAAAAAGAGAGCTTCTGCGCCTTGATTACCGTATGGTATGGGAGGATGATTTTCTTAATTACATAAAGAAGCTTGACGAAAAGAAGCCGGTTATTTATTGCGGCGACCTTAATGTTGCGCATAAGGAAATTGACCTTAAAAACCCGAAAACAAACCATCATAACGCGGGCTTTACCGACGAAGAAAGGGAAAAATTCTCCGCCGTTCTAAACGCGGGCTTTACCGATACCTTTAGGTATTTTTATCCCGATAAAGAGGGAGTATATTCCTGGTGGTCGTATATGTTTAATTCAAGAGCCAAAAACGCAGGCTGGAGAATTGACTATTTTGTAACCTCAGAAAGAATCGACGACAAGCTGACCGACGCAAAAATCCATACCGAAATCCTCGGCAGCGACCACTGCCCGATAGAGCTTGACATTGAGATATAAAAATAATAGAGTAAATATCAAAACGACTGATAAGAGAGATTGCAACGCAGTCTCTCTTTTACATTGTAACAATAAAACGTATTATTGAAATTTATTATAATATATGTTAAAATGTAAGTGCGAAACTAAAACTATATAACTGAATTATACTATTCTAAAAATTACGGGCTTATATTTTGTCAAAAATACAAGCTCTTTTAACCCGTATTTTTTAGAATATGTGTGTTTTAGTTTCGCAGCTATGAGCTATGTATTTTATTGCGTAGCTTCGGCTGCGCATTTTTTATTGTAAGGGAGTTGATGATATTTACATTTCTAAATTGCGAGAAAACATCGAGGGAATTGTCGGAACAGATAATGTTGTGAAAAAACCATCTTATGTTATTGCAAGATGTACGGTTGAATCTTTGCAACAATTTGATGAAATTATAACAGAATGCAAAAAATACTATAAAGATTTATATGAAAATAAATACCCACACCTAATCTATTGTTACAGAGGACAAAAAAGAGCAGGATGGGAATTAACACCTTCTATCGCAAGAAATATTGCAAATAATAGTGGAGGCTTGCAAAAATATGAGTCTAATTTAATTAAGGCCTTTCGCGACAAAAGTATTTTATCAACTGATAATTCAAGAATAACCATTAACAATATTATGGAAGCTCAACATCACGGGATTCCGACAAGAATGTTAGATGTGACGACATGTTATTATGTTGCCCTTTGGTTTGCTTGTGAGTATTGTTTACAATCAAACGGAAAAGCGAGCGATGGAGAAGTTTTTATTATTCCTTGTTTAAACGAAAGAAATAAAGATTTTGAAGAATACATAATATCTCAAATTGAAGATTATGATAGAATTACAAAACTTTCTCCCGAAGAGTTTCAGAAAGAATTAAATAAACACGGCATTGAAAAACATAGAGGCATGAAACCTTTTGAGGTTGTGAATTATTCTGAATTATACAAATATAAAAGAATAGAAAATCAACAAGGGCACGGAATACTTGTTCCTATGAAAAATTATGAATCGAAGGGAACAAAACGAATTGTTAATACAAAATATTCTCACATTAGCAAGTGTAATATGATTTCTATTAAAATTAAAGCAAAAAGCAAAGATGCAATAAGAAAATCACTTAACGAGAAAAAACCGAGTATTAATGAAGCATTTTTATTTGAGAACGATTTAGAACATCTTGGTAAGTATATTACAGATACATACATTCAAAAAGCAAAGGAGTAATGATTATGAAGAAAGTTATAAGTTTATTTTTATCGTTGATGATGCTGTTGAGCATAACGGCTGGATTGGATTTTTCTGCATATGCTGAGGATTTGCCTAGTAGCGGCTCATGCGGAACAAATGTAACATATACGTTTGATTCCGCAACCAGTACGCTTACCATCAGCGGAACGGGAGCAATGACGAACTATACTTTTTCATATGGTTCATGTAATTCACCGTTTTACAAGCAAAGCGGTATTAAAACCGTTGTTATAAACAGCGGAGTAACAAACATAGGCGATTATGCATTTATGGGTTGCACAGGCTTAACAAGCGTAACAATAGGCAACAGCGTAACAAACATAGGCGATTATGCATTTAGGGGTTGCACAGGAATGAAAGAGCTTACAATGCCCTGCTCTGCGAAGATTTACAACAGTCAATATACTTTCTATAATTGCACAAACATTGAAAAAGTAACGCTGACTAAAGGCACGGGTATAATGCAGAATTACGGAACATCTTCGTCAAGCTCTGAAACAGATACATATTATCAATATACGCCGTGGTATATAAGCCGCAATAAGCTTAAAACACTTATATTAGAAGACGGTATAACACGCATAGGTAATAATGCATTTTACAATTGCACAGGCTTAACAAGCGTAACAATAGGAAACAACGTAACAAGCATAGGCGACAGCGCATTTAGGGAGTGCACAGGATTAACAAGCGTAACAATTCCCGACAGCGTAACAAGCATAAGCAGTTCTGCATTTTACGGTTGCACAGGCTTAACAAGCGTAACAATCCCCGACAGTGTCACAAGCATAGGCAATTATGCATTTTACGGTTGCACAGGCTTAACAAGCGTAACAATAGGAAACAGCGTAACAAGCATAAGCAGTTATGCATTTTACGGTTGCACAGGCTTAACAAGCGTAACAATTCCTGACAGTGTAACAAGCATAAGCAGTTCTGCATTTTACGGTTGCAGAGGATTAACAAGGGTAACAATAGGGAACAGCGTAA
>JAFSZK010000087.1 GCA_017458975.1 Eubacterium sp.
GCGAGGTTAAGGTTCCCGCCGATAAATACTGGGGAGCGCAGACTCAGCGTTCTCACGAAAACTTTTTAATAGGAGTCGGTATTGAGGAAATGCCGAAAGAAATCATTAACGCCTTCGGTATTCTTAAAAAGGCTGCGGCAATTGCAAATAACAAGCTGAAAAGCGATAAAATGACTGACGAAAAGCTAAGCTATATTTCTAAGACCTGCGACGAGGTTATAAGCGGCAAGCTTTACGGGCATTTTCCCCTTGTCGTATGGCAGACGGGCTCGGGCACTCAGTCAAATATGAACGCAAACGAGGTTATTGCAAACCGCGCAAACGAACTTGCGGGTAAAAAGCTGCTTCACCCGAACGACGATATTAATATGAGTCAAAGTTCAAACGACACCTTCCCGACGGCTATGAGCATTGCTTCGGTTATCGGAATTGAGGACAGGGTTATCCCCGCAATTGACACACTTTGCGACACCTTTAAAGCGCTTGAAAAAAAGCACGAGGGCATTGTTAAAAGCGGCAGGACACATCTTCAGGACGCAACGCCGATTGCGTTTTCCCAGGAAATAAGCGGCTGGAGAACAAGTCTTGAAAAGGATAAACGACTCCTTGAGGCTGCCGTTAAAGAGCTTAAGGAGCTTGCGCTCGGCGGCACCGCAGTAGGTACGGGACTCAACGCTCCCGAAGGCTTCGATACCGAGGTCGCAAAGGCGGTCAGCGAAATTACGGGTAAGGATTTTATTACCGCACCCAATAAGTTCCACGCACTGACCTCAAAGGACGAAATTGTATTTGCCCACGGAGCTCTTAAAGCGCTTGCAGCAGACCTTATGAAAATTGCAAACGACGTAAGATGGCTTGCGAGCGGTCCGCGTCTCGGACTCGGTGAAATTACGATTCCCGAAAACGAGCCCGGCTCTTCGATTATGCCGGGTAAGGTCAACCCCACCCAGTGCGAAGCGCTTACAATGGTTGCCGTTCAGGTTATGGGTAACGACGCAGCAATCGGCTTTGCGGCAAGCCAGGGCAACTTTGAGCTTAACGTATTTATGCCCGTGATAATTTATAACTTTATGCAAAGCGTAAGACTTTTAAGCGAGGGTATGCTGTCGTTTAATAAGAACTGTCTTGTCGGTCTTGAAGCAAAAAAGGAGAAAATGAGCTCAAATCTTCATAATTCCCTTATGCTTGTTACGGCGCTTAATCCCTATATCGGATATGAAAACGCGGCAAAAACCGCAAAGAAAGCATATAAGGAAAACATCTCGCTAAAGGAGGCGTGCGTATCGCTCGGCTTTTTGAGCGAAGAAGAATTTGACAAGGTATTCCACCCGGAAAATATGATATAAAAAACAGGACCTCGGGTCCTGTTTTATTTATTATAGTATTTAGTTACGGCTTCAATAATATATTCTGTTTCGGCGTCCGTTAAATCGGCATACATCGGAAGCCGTATAACCCTTGAGGCGATATTCTCCGTTATCGGGAGGTCGCCTTTTTTATATCCGAAGCTTTCGCCCATCGGAGAGGTATGAAGCGGGATATAATGGAATACCGCCCAGATACCCTTATCCTTAAGATATTTCAGCATGTCGTTTCTTATTTCATTATTTTCGGCAAGGAAATAATACATATGGGCATTATGATTTGAATAATCGGGAATAAACGGTCTTTTAATAAAGCCGTCTTTTTCAGACGCTTCAAGTCCCTTATGGTATTTATTCCATACATTAAGGCGCTTTTCCATTATTTCTTCAAAGCGCTCCGTCTGGGCAAAAAGAAGCGCCGACAGAATATCCGAGGGAAGATATGACGAACCTGCGCTCTGCCACGAATACTTATCAACCTCGCCCCTTATGAAGCGTGAACGGTCGGTTCCCTTTTCCCTTATAATCTCAGCCTTTTTCAAAAGCTCCTTATCCTTAACTACAAGCGCGCCGCCCTCGCCCATCGTATAGTTTTTCGTTTCATGAAAGCTGTATGCTCCCATATCGCCGATAGTACCCGCGGGATATTTTCCTTTATAAAGCGAACCGACAGCCTGCGCCGCGTCCTCTATAACATAAAGATTATGCCTTTTTGCAATATCAAGTATTTTATCCATATTACAAAGCACGCCGGCATAGTGAACGGGATAAATTGCCTTCGTTTTTTCGGTTATAAGCTCCTCAATCCTGCTTTCGTCAATATTCATTGTATCGGGATTAACCTCGCAAAACACGGGCTTTGCGCCTCTTAAAACGAAAGCGTTTGCGGTTGAAACAAAGGTATACGAGGGAAGAATAACCTCATCCCCCTCTTTAATATCCGCAAGCATCGCCGTCATATCAAGCGCCGTTGAACAGGAGGTTGTAAGAAGCATATTCCTTATATTCAGTTTTTTCTCAAAAAGCTCATAAACCTTTTTAGTATATTCTCCATCGCCGCACTGTTTTTTATAAAGCGCGTCGAGCATACACCTTTCTTCAAGCCCGGTTAATGAGCATTTATTAAAAGGAATCATATTTTCACCTGTTCTTATACATTTTTTCATAGTAGTCCTGATACTCGCCGCTTATAATGGTTTCCCACCAATCGCGGTTTTCAAGATACCATTTTATTGTTTTTTCAAGTCCCTGTTCAAAGCTCGTTTCGGGAAGCCAGCCAAGCTCAGAATGGATTTTTGCAGGGTCAATAGCATATCTTAAATCGTGACCCTTTCGGTCGGTTACAAAGGTTATAAGGCTCTCGGGCTTTCCGAGGCGCTTACATATAAGCTTTACAATATCAATATTTTTCATTTCGTTATGACCGCCGATATTGTAAACCTCGCCCACTCTTCCGTTATGAATTATAAGGTCAATCGCCTTGCAGTGGTCCTCAACATAGAGCCAGTCCCTTACGTTAAGTCCTTCGCCGTAAACGGGAAGGGGCTTATCTTCAAGCGCATTTGCAATCATTAGCGGAATAAGCTTTTCCGGAAAATGGTAGGGTCCGTAATTATTTGAGCATCGGCTTATTGTAACGGGTAAGCCGTACGTTCTGTAATAGGCTAAAACAAGCAAATCCGCCGATGCCTTGGAGGCACTGTAAGGCGAGCTTGTATGAATAGGTGTTTCCTCGGTAAAAAACAAATCGGGTCTGTCAAGAGGAAGGTCACCGTAAACCTCGTCAGTGGATACCTGATGATAACGCTTAATGCCGTATTTCCTGCAAGCGTCAAGCAATACCGAAGTGCCCAAAACGTTTGTTTTAAGGAATATATCGGGGTTTTCAATCGACCTGTCAACATGGCTTTCGGCAGCGAAGTTAACAACCATATCGGGCTTTTCCTCCCCGAAAAGCTTATATACCGCCTCTCTGTCGCATATATCCGCCTTAACGAATCTGAAATTCGGCTTATCAAGCACGCTCTCAAGGGTTGTAAGATTTCCCGCATAGGTAAGCTTATCAAGACATATAATACGATAATCACTGTATTTTTTCAGCATATAGAATATAAAATTTGAACCGATAAAGCCCGCGCCGCCGGTAACAATAATCGTCATTTATACATACCTCCGAGGAGCTCATCGTCAACAACGGATTTAAGATATTTTCCGTAATCGCTCTTTCCGTATTTTTCAGCCGCTTCAAGAAGCTGCTGCCTGGTAATCATATTAAATCGGTAGGCAATTTCCTCGGGCGCCGAAATTCTTATGCCCTGCTGGGACTGAATTGTTCTTACAAAATCGCCCGCGTCGATAAGGCTTTCCATAGTACCCGTATCAAGCCACGCAAAGCCGCGTCCGAGAAGACGAACGTCAAGCTCCTGTGTTTCAAGATATTTCTTATTTAAATCAGTTATTTCAAGCTCTCCCCTTGCAGAGGGCTTTAAGGATTTTGCGTATTCGACGCAGCGGTTATCGTAAAAGTACAGACCCGTAACAGCCCACGGAGATTTCGGCTTTTCGGGCTTTTCTTCAAGGTCGAGTACCTTTCCGTTTTTATCAAAATTAACTATACCGAAGCGCTGCGGGTCTTCAACGTGATAACCGAAAACAGTTGCACGGTGGTTAATCTCGGCATTTTTGCGGGCTTCGGACAATATTCCCGATAAGCCTGCGCCGTAGAAAATATTATCGCCGAGCACCATTGCGCAGCAATCGTCGCCTATAAAATCCTCACCTATTGTAAACGCCTGCGCAAGTCCGTCGGGTGACGGTTGTTCCTTGTATGAAAGCTTGATTCCGAACTGCGAGCCGTCGCCGAGCAGGTCAATAAACTTAGGTAAATCCTCGGGAGTTGATATGATTAATATTTCTTTTATTCCCGCGAGCATAAGCGTGCTTAAAGGATAATAAATCATAGGCTTATCATAAATCGGAAGCAGCTGCTTTGACGTTATCATAGTAAGCGGATACAATCTCGTTCCGCTTCCTCCTGCTAAAATAATACCTTTCATATTTTACCTCTTTTCGCTATAACGAATATATTATTATTCCTATAATTATTACCGCAAGTCCAATAAATTTCTTTTTTGAAATCTTTTCCTTTAAAAACAAATAGCTTAATACCGCAACAAATATGTAGCCGCTTGATTCAAGTATCGGGCCGAGCGAGAGCGGTATTTTTTTATACGCTAAAATTGAGCAAAGCGTTGCGCCGAAAAAAACAATGTACGCACAAATCACGTTTGGATTAAGATACTCCTTAATCCTGCTCGAATATTCCTTTTGAGCGCTTTTTTTAAGTACAATCTGGGACACGGATGAGATAAAAACGCCGAATACGAAAATAAACATAAAAAGCAGTTTTTCATTCATCGGCTCTCACCACCAATACTACGCCGATAATAACAATTACCGCGCCTAAAATCATATTCCATTTTATCTGTTCATGAAATATAAAGACTCCCCATACTATACCCCAGGCAATACCGACAGCCTTATTTGCATATGCGGTAGTTAAAGGCAAATGCTTAATAATCTGTTGCCAGACAATGGCATAAACGCCGAGGTTAAGAATAACCAGAGCATACCAGAATATAAACTTAAAGGATAAAAAGTCGTACCCCGCCGCAAGCTTAGAGCACACCCCGCTCAGGGATAAAACAAACAGCTCGACGTGCAATACTATAAAGTATTTAAGGAGACCTTTTTCATTACTCTTCGTCAGTTTCATCTATGTTTATTGTTTCCTTTACAACGTACTGAGGGGAATTATTAATTGAAATATATATTCTTCCGATATACTCGCCTATCATACCGAGCATCATCATAATAAGCCCGCCGATAAAAAGAATTATTGCAACAGTCGAGCTCCAGCCGACCTGAATATCAGTTACAATAAGCTTTCTGATTATGGTCACTATTCCGAAAATAAAGCCGATTATAGCACAAATAATTCCTAATATTGACGACACTCTTAAGGGTACAACCGAAAAAGCAGTAAACCCGTTAAGCCACAGGGAGATAAGCTTTCTTAAATTGTAGCCCGTTTTTCCGCTTATTCTTTCGCGTTCCTCCATAGGAACATATGCGATTTTATTTGTTGTTTGAGAAACTAATCCGTCAATGAAAGGATAAGGATTCTTATATCTTTGAATCTCCCTGCACAGATAATTCTTCATTGCAAAGAAATTCGTTGACCTGTAATCTTTCGGAACATCAAGAAGAATTCTTGTGCTTATCTTATTAAAGAAACTTCCGAGATTCTTTAATAAGCTTTGTTTTTTATGGGGATAATCGGCTATGGAAATATCATAACCGTTTTCAAGCGGTTCTACTAATCTTACAACTTCATTAACCGGACATTGCCCGTCATCATCAAGACAAACCACATATTCTCCGGTTGCATACTTAAGAGTGGCCATTCTTGCGTTAGCTTGTCCAAAGTTTTTTGTAAGATTAACGACTTTGATTTTTTTATCTGTTTTTGCATATTCGTTAAGCACTTCAAATACATTATCGGGAGAACCGTCCACAACGGTGATAATTTCATAATCGTATTTA
>JAFSZK010000088.1 GCA_017458975.1 Eubacterium sp.
AATTAAATATCTTTTAAAATGCGACGGGGTAAAAGGTATTTACATATTTTCGTATAGCTCCTTAAAAGACAAAGCTATTCAAAATGAGGTCGAAAATATGATTAAAGCTCTGCAAAGCAGTAATCCTCAGCCTCGTTAACGCTTTTAACGGTAACGATTATTTCGTTTCCGATAATGTCGTTATCGCTCTTAATTCTTACGGGGATATAGTTTTTTGTAAAGCCTTGATATTCGCCCGGTTTGATTTCGTTTTCAAAGAGAACGTTAAGCTTTTGACCGATAAGAGAATTCATAAAACTGTTTCTGATTTTATCTGCTTCCTTTATAACAAGTCTTGCGCGTTGCTCTTTAATTTCTCTCTTAACGCTGTCTCCCTTTTTAGAAGCAAGCGTACCTTTTCTTTCGGAATAGGGGAAGGTGTGAACCTTTTCAAATCCTATTTCTTTAACGAAGCTCAGGGACTTGTTAAAATCAACTTCGCTTTCCTCATTAAAGCCTGTCATTAAATCAGTAGTCAGTGTGCAGTCTTTAAACGTGCTTCTGAGCATATCACAGAGCTGTCTGTATTCTTCAGTCGTATAATGCCTGTTCATATTTTTAAGCGTTTTGTCGCACCCGCTTTGAAGACTTATATGAAACTGGGGACAAAATTTTTCGTATTTAGAAAGCTCGTTAATTATTTCATCCGTAATGTGGTCGGGTTCAAGAGAGCCGAGACGTACGCGAATAATATTTTTATCCTCGTTACAAACGCGAACAGCGTCGGCTATATTGTAATCATATCCTTTACCGTATGAGGAAAGGTTAATTCCTACGAGTACAATTTCCTTAATTCCGTTTTCGCCGAGTGCTTTGATTTCGGTTTTTAGCTCATCCAGCGGTTTTGAGCGAACTCGCCCTCTTGCGATGGGAATAATACAGTAAGAACAAAATCTGTCGCACCCGTCCTGTATTTTAACAAACGCTCTTATTCTTTCACTAAAGCGTTCGATTGAGCATCCTCTAAAGTCGTCGTCGCTTTGGTGTTTTTCAATTTTTACTATTCTTTTTCGGTTAATATTGTATTCGTTAATCAGCGATAAAATGTCCGAATCGCTTTTGTTACTTAGTACTATATCCGCTTGTTCAAGCTCTTTTGCGTCGTCGGGAAATGCCTGCGGCATACAGCCGGTGAGAATAACCGTTGAGTCGGGATGATTTCTTTTGAATTTTCTAACGTTCTGCCTTGTCTTTTGGTCTGCGGTTGCCGTAACTGTGCAGGAATTGATTATATAATAATCGGCTTCCTCGGAAGGGCTTACTATATCAAAGCCTGCTTTTTTAAGAAGCTCGCTCATATATTCGGTTTCGTATTGATTGACCTTGCAGCCAAGCGTGTAAAATGCAGCTCTCATATTTACCTCCCGTTAAATTTTTTACATTATAACAAATTATTATCATTATTACAATACTTACGGAATAATAATAAATGGTGATTTTTATGAAAAAAACATTAATCTTTTTATTAACTCTTATATTGCTTCTAAATATTCCGCTTACTTCTTTTGCCAAGCCGCAAGCTGATAATAAGTCGGTTAAGGCAAAATCAGCAATTTTAATGAGTCTTGATACAGGTGAGATACTATATAAGAAAAATGAATATGAACATCTTTCTCCTGCGTCCGTTACTAAGATTATGACTATTCTGTTAGTTCTTGAAGCCCTTGAAGACGGAAAAATAAAGTTAAGCGATAAAGTAAGCGCTTCCGAAAATGCGGTTTCTATGGGCGGTTCTCAAATATGGCTTGAAAAGGGGGAAATAATGAGCGTTGAGGAGCTTTTAAAGGCGGTAATAATAGTCAGTGCTAACGACGCCTGTACTGCGCTTGCGGAGAAGGTTGCCGGCTCTTCTCAGGCATTTGTAAATATGATGAATAAACGCACTCGCGAATTAGGTCTTGAAAATACTCATTTTGAAAATTCAAACGGCCTTGACGATACGGTTACAAATCATTATTCCTGCGCCTACGATTTAGCGATTATTTCAAGAGAGGTTATGAAGCATTCGTTAGTAAAGAAATATACAACGGTATGGCTTGATTCTCTTAGGGGCGGAAAGACGGTTCTGAATAACACAAATAAGCTTTGTAATACCTATAACGGAATAACCGGTCTTAAAACGGGAACAACATCTAATGCGGGATTTTGCATATCTGCTACTGCCACAAGGGATAATATGGGTCTTGTTGCGGTTGTTTTAGGCAGCGAAACAAGCGAGGACAGGTTTGATACTGCCTCCTATCTTCTTGATTGGGGTTTTGCTTCTTATAAGGTTTATACTCCCGATATAAGAAAATCACGGATTAAAAGCGTAAGAGTAAAAAACGGATGTATAAAAGAAGTTAAACCCGTTATTTTGAACTCAAATAAACTTATTATCAGTATTGACGCAGAAAATGTTAAGCTTAAATACAACACTTTAAAAAGTATAAAAGCGCCCGTAAAAAAGGGGGATAATCTCGGTAATATCGAGTTAAAAAGCGGAAACAAAACAATAGGTAAAATTACGCTTGTCGCACCCGTTAATGTGGAAAAACAGACTTTTAAAGCTATATTTAGTGGTTTATTAATAAAAATATAAATAAATATTGATTTTTTAGTTGGTTTGTAGTATAATCTTGCAAAATAATTAATTTATTTTAAAAGAGGTAGAGTATGTCTATTAAATTTAGTGAGAAATTTGCGGCGAAATATGTTTCTCAAAACGATATTGAGGCTCTTGAATCCAAAGCAATTGAGGCTATGAATACTCTTGTGAACGGCAGCGGAGAGGGAAGTGATTATCTCGGCTGGCTTGAGCTTCCGAAAAACTTCGATAAAACCGAGTTTGATGAAATTAAAAAAGCCGCTGAATATATTAAAAATAATGCCGACGTACTTATTGTAATCGGTATCGGCGGTTCCTATCTCGGCGCAAGAGCCGTTATTGAGGGTATCAAATCCGAGAATTATAATCTTCTTAAAAAAGATACTCCTAATATTTATTTTATCGGTAATTCAATCAGCCCCGAATCGCTTAATGATATTGTAGAGCTTTGCGAGGGTAAGGATATTTGCGTTAACGTTATTTCTAAGAGCGGTACTACAACCGAACCCGCTATTGCGTTCAGAGTTTTCCGAGAGCTGGTTAATAAGAAATACTCCAAAGAGGAAGCCGCTAAAAGAATCTTCTGTACAACCGACAAGAATAAGGGAACCCTCAAAGAGCTTTCGCTCAGAGAGGGATATAAAACCTTTGTAGTACCAGACGACGTCGGAGGCAGATACTCGGTTTTAACTGCGGTCGGACTTCTTCCGATTGCCGTTGCGGGAATTAATATTGACGCTCTTATGAAGGGCGCCGACGACGCAAGAAAAGAGCTTTGCGACGATTCCTCAAAAGACAATGATATGCTTCGTTATGCAATTGTCAGAAATGCTCTCTATAACAGTGGAAAGAAGCTTGAGTGCTTTGTTTCATACGAGCCTTCCATGGCGATGTTTAACGAGTGGTTAAAGCAGCTTTTTGCCGAGAGCGAGGGCAAGGACGGAAAAGGACTGTTCCCGGTATCCTGTATTTTCTCAACCGATTTACATTCACTCGGTCAGTTTATTCAGGAATGCGGCGCGCCGTTAATGTTTGAAACCGTAGTTAAATTTAACAACGTTGATAATGACTATATTATTAGGGAAGAGGAAGGAAATATCGACGGACTTAACTTCCTTTCCGGCGAAAAAATGAGCACGGTTAATGAAAAAGCAAGACTCGGCACGCTTCTTGCTCATACTGAGGGCGGAGTTGCAAACCTTGTAATTGAAGCAGAAAAGCTTGATGAATACAATCTCGGATATTTAATATATTTCTTTGAAAAGGCATGCGCCGTATCGGGTTATATTCTCGGAATAAACCCGTTTAATCAGCCCGGAGTAGAGAGCTATAAGAAAAATATGTTCGCTCTTCTCGGCAAGCCCGGATATGAAAAAGAAAAAGAAGGTCTTGAAAAAGAACTGGGATTATGATAAGATAATATTGTAAAGAAAAACCCATTGGAGGAATTAATATGATAAAAGTAATTATCGGTAATAAAGGTCACGGAAAGACCAAAAGACTTATTGAACTTGTAAACAACTGCGTTGAGGTTTCCGACGGCAATATCGTTTGCGTTGAAAAAGAGCCGAAACTCACTTATGACGTATCCTCTAAAGCAAGACTTTTAGAGACCGATACATACGCTATCAAGGGTCACAAGGCTTTCTACGGTTATCTTGCCGGTATTTGTGCGGGTAACTATGATGTTACCGATATTCTTGTAGACGCAACCTTCAAAATCGTAGGAAGAGAATATGACGAGCTTATTCAGTTCTTTGATATGCTCTCAAATCTCAGCGAGGCTACGGACGTTAATTTCTATTTCACCCTCAGCTGTGATAAGGAAGACCTTCCTGTTGAAGTATTTGATTATTGCGAAGAAATCTGACAATAATAGAATTAAGAGCGGATTAACTCCGCTCTTTTGTTTTATTTTAAATTATCTATTGACAAATGCTTACTTAATATATATAATATTAAGGCGCAACAAAGAGGTGGTCATATGCTTATTGACTTTACTAATCTTTTTAATTCGGATAATGAGATTATTAATATTGATACTGTTATTAATCTTGACGACTTTGAGTACAGCACCTATAAACCACTCAAAAACGGTGTTAAGGTAAAGGGAAGGGCATATTCAAAAGCGGATGTTGTTTATCTTGAATTAAACATCTCCTTTGACTTCTTCGGAATTTGTGACAGATGCGCCGATGAGTTTAAAAAGAATTATTCCTTTGATATTGAAAAGCTCGTTGTATCCCATCTTGAAAACGAAGAGGATGACGAAAACTATATTATCGTAGAGAATAACGAGCTTAATCTTGACGATTATCTTTATCAGGAAATACAACTCTTTTTACCGCATAAAATGCTTTGTAATGACGATTGCAAAGGACTTTGTACAAAATGCGGCGCAAACTTAAATTATGAAAAATGCGATTGCAAACAGGACGTTGACCCACGAATGGAAGCGCTTTTGCAGTTGCTTGATGACTAATAAATTTTCTTTTTAAATTATTAAGGGGGAAAATAAAATGGCAGTACCTGCAAGAAGAACTTCTAAGACAAGAAAGAATAAGAGACGCTCAAGCGTTTGGAAGCTCGACGCTCCTACTCTCGTAAAGTGCACTAACTGCGGCGGTTATACCGTTCCTCATAAGGTATGCGCTAACTGCGGTTACTACAAGGGAGAAGAAGTAGTAATTAAGAAGACTAAGTAATTAAGAGCATCTAAGCGGCTGATTTAGCCGCTTTTATTCTTATTTGTAAGGAGGGATAATATGGCAAAGCCTGTGGTTGCTATTGTTGGCAGACCTAATGTAGGAAAATCTACATTATTTAATAAGTTAATAGGCTCAAGGCTTTCTATTGTTGACGATACTCCCGGCGTTACAAGGGACAGGATTTACGGCGATTGTGAGTGGCTTAATCATAACTTCCTGCTTATTGATACCGGCGGTATTGAACCGAGAAGCGACGATGTTATTCTTTCTCAAATGAGAATTCAGGCACAGACGGCTATTGACACTGCTGACGTAATTATTCTTGTTACAGATTTAAAAAGCGGCGTAGTTGCAAGCGACAGCGAGGTTGCCTCAATGCTTATGAAAAGCGGAAAGCCCGTTGTTCTTTGCGTTAATAAATGTGACAGTATAGGCGCTCCCGAGCCCGAATTTTATGAGTTTTATAATCTCGGTATCGGAGACCCGATTGCCGTATCCTCGGTTCACGGTCACGGTACAGGTGATTTGCTTGATGAGGTAATCAAGTATTTTCCCGAAGATACCGGCGAAGAAGAGGAAGATGAAGAGATAATAAACGTTGCCGTAATCGGTAAACCTAACGTGGGTAAGTCCTCGCTTATAAATAAAATAAGCGGAAGCGAAAGAGCTATTGTATCCGATATCGCCGGTACTACAAGGGACACAACCGATACATTTATTGAAAATGAATACGGCAAGTTTAACTTTATTGATACTGCGGGTTTAAGACGAAAGAGCCGCGTATATGATAATATTGAAAAATACAGTATTATAAGGGCTAAAATGGCGGTGGACCGCTCTAACGTATGTGTGATTATGATTGACGCCACTGAAGGCTTTACCGAGCAGGACAGCAAGGTAGCCGGAATAGCTATGGAGCAGGGAAAGGCTTGCATAATTGCCGTTAATAAATGGGATGCAGTTGAAAAAGACGGAAATACAATGAAGGAATTTCGTGATAAGCTTATGGTTGACTTTTCGTTTATTTCTTATGCTCCTTTTATATTTATTTCAGCAAAAACGGGTCAGAGACTTGACAAGCTCTTTGAAATGATTACCTTTGTTCACTCTCAGAATTCAATGAGAATCTCAACCGGTAAGCTTAACGAGGTTCTTGCAACGGCTACGGCACGAGTTCAGCCTCCTACGGATAAGGGCAAAAGACTTAAGATTTTCTATATGACTCAAGCGTCAACAAGACCACCAACATTTGTTTTCTTTGTAAACAAGGCGGAACTGTTCCATTTTTCTTATCAGAGATATCTTGAAAATCAGCTTCGTTCTATATTCGGTCTTGAGGGAACACCCGTAAGATTTATAATTAGAGAGCGAAACGAAGGCAAAAATAAATAGACAAAGGACGGCAATGCCGTCCTTTATTTATTAGTTAAATGATTTTGTCTAGTCACTTGTGACTATATACAGTAATAGTTTTATATGATATAATTATTTTGAAAATATATTCTTTTGGAGGTATATCTATGAAAAAAGCATTATCTTTATTCTTATCAATTCTTATGATTTTCGGTACATTTGCAGCTTTGCCGACTACAGCTTTTTCGGAGCCGCCTTTATGCGATGAAGTTGAGGCTACTTCAAATTGCGACAGTATATGTAAATACGGTAACGCTGTTTCTGACGTCTCGTTCGACGACGTTACTCAGAATATTTCAATCGGATATTCTGCGGAAGGTTTTGACGACAAAGATATCAAGTGGCAGATTAAAACCGGTGATAACACTTATGAAAGTTTTATTGATTATTGCGTAAATCGGTTAATGTCTTATGATAATTTCATTCTCGGAACATATCGTTATGTAACATACGTATTTGTTGACTATTGGTCAACAGGCGACCCCGAAGCAATGTTTAACAGCAGCACGAAAGTATTTATAGATAACCAGGAGTGGAGCGTTTTAGAGGTCGTTAATGAATATACTTTAAAAATAGCGTCACCTGATTATGTTTTAAGTGAAGATGATTTGATTTCTAATGTTACTGCTACTTCCAATATTGATGAAAAATTAGTTTATGATGCGCCAATCGGTCCTTTGCTTGTTACCTTTAACTTTGATAACGATATTTTTGAAGTAAGTAATAAAAGATATCTTGAAAGAATCGCTTGGGAGTATGGTCCGACAAGCGGAAGAAAATTTCTTGAATACGGTACATATATATTTACAGCGACGTTAACTGTTGCCGAACCGTCCGGCGGTGAAAAGAAAAAGGTATTCACCCGTGACGCTTCCTTAACCGTAAACGGAAAAAGTTGGAGCGTTGAATATGTTGATTGCTATACCGTTAATATTACTTCTCACGAATATTATGTAAGGAATCCCGATAACAGAACCAACTTTACCGCTACTTCAAATATGAGTAGTTACTTAGTTGCAGATAAAACAATCAGAGACGCACCTACGTTTACTCTTACAGAAGCTAAAACCGAAGGCGGAAAAAACGTTAACGTTGACTTTAATGCATGTCCGGACGAGTATTTAAGAGGCGGAAGATTAGTAAAATATGCTACTGAACCCGGCGAGACTGAGAAAACTTACTATCTCGGACCTAATCAGAATCTGTGTACTCCCGAGGCGGGTAAATACTATTATATAATGTCGGTTGAAGTTGAAGGCAGCGGCGCTTTTATTGACGCTGATTCCGAGATTGTTATTGACGGCAATAAGTGGACATTTGTTAGCGAAAGCGACAATATGTATGCGATTAAATCTCCTGATTTCAACTTAACTCCGATAATTGATAATGTTAGCTTAACTTCTAATCTAAGCAGCGTTATGAAATTCAAAAACAGTACTGATACATCTCTTGTTAGTATTACCGGAAATAACAATAAAATCAGCGTAAGTAATATCAGATATCATAAAAGACAAGGTAAAACAGATACTTACTCAAATATTTCTACTGAAACTGAATTTGTTCATAATTACTACAAGGCAGTTGCCGAACTCAATGTAAACCCTGATTATTTATCTAAAGCTAAATTTGCCGATAATTTAGTAGTTTATGTTGACGGAATACCCTGGGATGTTTATAACGTTAGTGAAAGCAGCGTTACAATACGTTCGCGCGCTGTTTTAATAAGAGACCCTGCTTCCGAAATAAAAACAATAAAGGCAACGTCGAATCTTAAAAAGTTTAATGCAGAGGGCTGCAGTACTTCTGGAGGAGTCAGCTTCAGCAGCATAACAACCGATTTTAAGAGATGCGCAGTAAAGGTTGATTTTAAATGTTATCCCGAAGGCGATAATAACTATAACGGAAAATACGGTACTTTTGTAAGGCTTGCGGACAGCACTAACAAGAAAGAGCTCAGGTTTAATGATTATGACAATCCGTCAAATCTTCCTGCAGGAACCTATTGCTATGAAACTACAGTAACCGTAAGCGCATCGGAGATAACGCCTTATATTCCGTATGTTGACGACAATACTGAGTTCATAATAGACGGTAAGAACTGGAGAATTATCGGAGAACTCGGTGACGATATTCTTATTATAAGGTCTCCTGAGTTTGTTATTGAGCATATTTGGGGCGAACCCGTTACTGTAGCAAGGAATATTAAGAAATATACCTGCCAAAAATGTAACGCCGTAAAAGTTGTAGCCTTCGGTAATTACTATGTAACCGAAGCTGACGCAAAAGAGGTTGCCGCTTCCGAAAGACTCACCAAGAGAAAGCCCAAGACCCCGACTGTGTCAAGAAAAGGCAAGAAGATGACTGTAAAATGGAAAAAGGTTGCCGACGCTTCGGGTTATCAGATTCAGTATTCTACCAACAAGAAGTTTAAAAAGGCTAAGACTGTTAACGTAAAGGGCTCAAAAGCTTCTAAAAAGCAGATTAAAAAGCTTAAGAATAATAAGAAGTATTATGTTCGCGTTCGTGCTTACCGTACCGTTGGTAAGGTAAACGGCAAAACCGTCGGAAAATCAGTGGGAAAAACTGTCGGAGCAAAATACGGCAAAACTGTCCAAAGAACAGTCGGCAAGGATTATTCCAAATGGTCAAAAACAAAGGTAGTAAAATCTAAGTAGGGAATACCGAATACATAAAAAAATAACCGTCCATAATCGGACGGTTTTATTTTTTATTAAGCTCTTTCTACCTTGCCTGAACGAAGGCATCTTGTGCAAACATAAACTCTTTTTGGTGAGCCATTAACAATAGCCTTAACTCTTTTAATGTTCGGTTTCCAAGTTCTGTTGGAACGTCTGTGTGAGTGCGATACCTTAATACCGAAGGATACATCCTTGCCACAGTATTCACATTTTGCCATTAGAGTACACCTCCTTAAAAATTTGAAGCAGATAAATATTAACATAAACTTTGACAAAATGCAAGACTTTTTTTAATTTATTTTAAAATAGTCCTTTATTTTGTTCTAAATATTTTATATTTAGTGTTTTAACTTGATTTTATATACTATATATATTATAATAATGCAGGAATTTTAAAATAATACGGAGGATTTAAAATGGCAACTTCAAAAAACGTAAGCAATGAGAAAAAAGCAGCTTTGGAATCTGCTATTAAACAAATTGAAAAGAAGTTCGGCGCGGGCGCAATTATGCGTCTCGGCGAAAATACTCACCTTAAGGTAGATGCAATTTCAACCGGCTCTTTAACCCTTGATATTGCAACCGGAATAGGCGGTCTTCCGAAGGGAAGAATTATTGAGATTTACGGTCCCGAGTCCTCGGGTAAAACTACACTTGCGCTTCATTGCGTAGCTGAGGCTCAGAAAGCCGGCGGCGAGGCTGCGTTTATTGACGCCGAGCATGCGCTTGACCCGGTATATGCCGAAAATCTCGGAGTAGATGTTGATTCGCTTCTTGTATCCCAGCCCGACGACGGTGAACAGGCTCTTGAAATTACTGAGCAAATTGTACGCTCAGGCGCTGTTGACATCGTTGTAGTTGACTCGGTTGCGGCGCTTGTTCCGAGAGCTGAGATTGAAGGCGAAATGGGTGACTCACAGGTTGGACGTCACGCAAGACTTATGTCTCAGGCGTTAAGAAAGCTTGCCGGAGCAATTAATAAGTCAAACTGTATTATCATTTTCATTAACCAGCTTCGTGAAAAGGTTGGCGTTATTTACGGCAATCCTGAGGTTACAACCGGCGGTCGTGCGCTTAAGTTTTATTCCTCAATGCGTATCGACGTAAGAAGAATTGAACAGATTAAGGCGCCCGGTAACGAGTTTGTCGGCTCAAGAACAAGAGCAAAGATTGTTAAAAACAAGGTTGCTCCTCCGTTAAGCAGGCTGAATTTGACATTATGTACGGAACAGGTATCGACAGGGACGGCGAGCTCTGTGATTTAGCGGTATCACTCGGAATTATTAAAAAGAGCGGCTCCTGGTTCTCATACGGTGAAGAGAGATTTCAGGGCAGGGATAAGCTTAAGGAGCTTGTTAAGGGTAATCCCGAATTTGCTTCCGAGATTGAAAAGGCAGTTCTTGACTCAATGAAGGCTAAAACTGATGAGGAGGAAGCTAAAAAGGCTGAAAAAATGGCTGAGGAGGCTTCTGTTGCCAATCCCGATACTAAGCCAATGTCAAGAACAAGAGAGGCTGCTAAAGCAAAGCTCGATATAGCTATTGACGACGAGGATTAATGTTACTTTCATATAAACAGGGAAGAGGTAAAAAGCTTCATATCTATATCGACGATGAATATATGATATCTACCGATATTGACTTTTGGGCTGATAATTATATTAAAAATGAAACCGAAATCAGCGAGCAGGAGTGGGAAGAGCTTGTTGATAAGATTAATTATCGCAAAGCGCTTAATAAAGCCTTTGATTTACTTTCAAGGCGTGACCACTCGGTTAAGGAGCTTAAAATAAAGCTCCTTAAAACCGTTGATGAAAATTCAGCCCAAAAGGCAATTGAGAGAATGCTTGAACTTGATTACCTTGACGATGAAAAATATGCCGAAAACCTTTTACGGCATCTTACCGTTAATAAGAAGATGTCCTCCTCTTTTATTAAAAAGGAAATGTTTAAAAGAGGTATTTCGGGTGAAATAGTTAATAATCTTTTAGAGGATACAGAAATTGATAATGTATCTACGATTAAAGATTTGATTTTAACAAAATATGTATCTAAATTAAGCGCCGAAAACGGAAAGGAAAAGGTTATTGCCGCTCTCCAAAGAAAGGGCTTCGGCTATTATGATATCCGTAAGGCGTTTGACGAAATTGAGTACGATTATGAATAAAGTCGGAATGATATCGCTTGGCTGCCCCAAAAACCAGGTGGACGGTGAGGCGATGCTTTCAAAACTAAGCAAAAGCGGCTTTGATATTGTGAGCAATATTGAAGACAGCGACATAATGATTATTAATACCTGCGGTTTTATTGAGCCTGCAAAGGCTGAGGCAATCGAAGCAATTTTAGAGGTTGCCGATTATAAAAAAGCAGGCTTAATTTCATGTATTGTTGTAACAGGCTGTCTTGCTGAAAGATATCAGGACGAAATAATAAAAGAAATTCCCGAAGTGGATGCCGTAATCGGTATCGGTGCAAACGGTGATATAGTAAAGGTTTGTCAAAAGGCTCTGTGCGGGATAAATACAAGCTTTTATCCTAATAAGTGCAATCTTCCTTTAAACTGTGAAAGACTCCTTTCAACGCCTTCTCATTGGGCATATCTTAAGATTGCAGAGGGTTGTGACAATAAATGCTCTTACTGCGCTATACCTTCTATCCGCGGTTCTTTCCGAAGCAGAAGAATTGAGGATATAGTTAATGAAGCCGAGCATTTAGCCGATATTGGCGTAAAAGAGGTTATTCTTGTTGCGCAGGATACTACAAAATACGGCGAGGACATTTACGGTAAGTATTCTCTTGATGTGCTTTTGAAAGAGCTTGTAAAGATAGATAAAATCGAGTGGTTCAGGCTTTTCTACTGTTATCCCCAAAGAATTACCGATTCGCTTATTGACGTTATTTCTACTGAGGATAAGATTTGTAATTATATAGATATACCTCTTCAGCACGCCGATAAGGACGTTTTACGCTCTATGAACAGAACGGGTGACTCCGAAAGCTACAAATCCCTTCTGAGCAAAATGAGGGATAGAATTGAGGGGCTGTCGCTTCGTACTACCTTTATGGTGGGCTTCCCGGGCGAGAGCGAGGAACAATTTGAAAACCTTTGTGATTTTGTCAAAGATGTAAAATTTGAAAAGATGGGTTGCTTTACCTTTTCTCCCGAAGAGGACACCCCTGCGTTTGATATGAAAAATCAGATTGATGAAGATGTTAAGAAGCGCAGAGAAGAAATCCTAATGGACATTCAGTATACTATTACCGAAAACGCTAATAAAAAACGCATAGGTATGACCAATAAGGTTATTATTGATGATTTTTCTGAGGGTAAGTATATAGGAAGGTCATATCTTGATTCGCCCGAAATAGACAGTGGTATTATTTTTACTTCAAATAAAGAGCTTAAAATCGGCGAATTTGTTAATGTTAAAATAACAGATTATAACGGATATGATTTAATAGGGGAGGCGGTTATATGAATTTACCCAATAAAATTACGGTATTCAGGTTTATATGTATTCCGTTTATGCTTGCAGCGGCGCTAATTAATTTTGAATATCACTGGACTGTTACGTTTGTTATATATTTAATCGGCTGTATTAGTGATAAGCTCGACGGCGAAATTGCAAGAAGAAGAAATCTTATTACCGATTTCGGCAAGCTGTTTGACCCGCTTGCAGATAAAGCGTTTATGCTTTCTGCTTTTCTTGTTTTAATAAATCTCGGCTGGCATACCGAGCTTGTTATTATCCTTATGATGATAAGGGAATTTCTTGTTGCGGGAGTCAGAATGGCTGCTTCCGTTGAGGGTGAAACTATACCCGCAAATATTTTCGGTAAGCTTAAAACTTTATTACAGATGATTGCCGCGGGAGTCGCCTTTTTTATTCTTGCTTTTATGGAAAGAAAGCTTGAAATCAATATCGGCGCAAAGGGTTTTAACGCTCCGCAGTTTCTTGAAATATACTGTACAATAGCGTTCTGGATTACCGGAATAGTAACATTTATTTCAGGACTTAAGTATTTAAAGGACGGCTGGCATCTTATTAAAACAAAATAATTCTTGCAATTTATTTTAAATTGTATATAATGAATATATAAACAAATGCTTTGATTAGGAGAAGTAGTTTGATATAAGCGTTCAAAGAGAGCGGACTCTCAGCTGAAATGTCCGAAGCGCTTTGCTTACGAAATGCACCTATGAGCTATACAGAGGAATTTTAAGTATTCTGTATCGGGTTGCTCCGTTAAAGGCACAGGCTGTATTCGCAGCTAAAGTATAAAACGGAGTGGAACCGCAGTTATTTCTGCCTCTGTCGCAATGCGACGGAGGCTTTTTATCTTTACGAGGTGATTATAATAGGATTTTTCAGCGAATATAAAGAAAGCATAAACGCTTTTATAGAGCATGACCCGGCAGCACACAGCGCTCTTGAAATAGTATTTCTTTATCCGGGCTTCAAAGCGCTCAGAGCTCACAGGAGAGCTAATTGGTTTTTAAAGCATAATATGTCATTTATTGCTAGAGCTATAAGCCAGAGAGCTGCTCATAAAACCGGTATTGAAATACATCCCGGCGCTACTATCGGCAAAAGAGTATGCATTGACCACGGTGCCGGAATAGTTGTGGGTGAAACAACCGAAATCGGCGACGA
>JAFSZK010000089.1 GCA_017458975.1 Eubacterium sp.
AAACTGCACTCAACAAACTTTGAGGGTATGGAGCTTATCCGTCCGATGTACTGTATTAACGAAAGCGCAATTCTTGCCTGGTGCAGGTGTAACGACCTTGAGTTTATTCAGTGCGCGTGTCGCTTTGTTGATAACTATACCAACAGCGAGGACGGAATCGGCGCGTCGAAAAGGCAGGAGATAAAAGAGCTTATTAAAAAGCTCAAAAAAACAAACCCCGATATTGAGCATAATATCTTTAAGAGTATTCATTCGGTCTGTCTTGATACAATGCCGGGCTATAAAACAAAAGGGGAATACCACTCCTTTTTAGACGAATATTAAAAAGCAGGACGCTTCTCTGCGTCCTGCTTTTTGGTTTATTGCAAATTGTATATTGAAATATTACTGATTGTATAATAACTGTTAATTATGATTTTTTAATGTGCAAAGCCACTACCGTTTCAATATGCCTGGAGACAATGATATTAATGTCATCAGTAAGAGGAAATGTATCCAGGTGAGCGGATCTGACTAAACAAGTCAATATAGCATACTGTTATCTAATGCTCTCATTTAAATAACTGTTTATTCTTTCAATTGGAAATACATCTTCAATATCAGCAATTAGGTACTTTGAATCATCAAGTTTATCCACATTGACTATTGCTAAATACTCATCAATAACCTTCCGATCTATTGTAATTTTTCCACTTCCAGCCCAGTGTCTATCTTCTCCGTTCTTTTTTACTCTTGAAATCCAATATTCATCACCTGTTTCTATGTCGATATAATTACTGTATACTCCATGATACTTCTGGAATGCATGGTCATTAAAATAGATTGTCTTTCCGGATTTCGATTCTTTAACATTTCCTATCCAGGCAGGACCATTATCGTTATACCCGGTTTTTAATTCGATGTATCTAATGTCCATGATTAAATCCTCCAACATTTACCCAGAATTCGTTTTCTATACAATAGTTCTATAGTCTCGACCCGCCTCGAGACATCGAGACTACGACCTCACAATGCTTGGTAAAGGGGAACATATCCACCCCCTGAATTTCCTTAACGCTGTATTTTTTAGTCAGCGTTTTTAAATCTCTTTGAAGAGTTTTCGGGTTGCAGGAAATATATATAACCTTCTTTGGACTCTTTTTAAGAACCGCCCTTAAGAATTCCTCGGTTGAGCCTGCTCTGTGCGGGTCCATAATAAGCACGTCGGGTCTGTAATTACTGTGTATCAGGTATTTTCCCGCGTCGCCGCACTCGAAATATATGTTCTTTACTCCGTTAAGCTTCGCGTTAGCAATCGCGTCTTTTACAGCCGATTTGTTTAGCTCAACGCCGAGTATTTCTTTTGCGCTTTTTGAAGCAATAAGACCTATTGTACCCGTTCCGCAGTAGGAGTCAAAGACTTTTTCGTTTCCCGTAAGTCCTGCAAGCTCAATGGCTTTATTATAAAGCTTTTCACATTGAACGGGATTGACCTGATAAAACGAATCGGGCGAAATTCTGAATCTCATACCGCAGAGCTCGTCCTCAATATACCCCTTGCCGTAGAGAATATTGCTTCGCTCTCCGAGAATGAGCTCGGTCTGATAGGGATTGATATTATGTACTATCGTTGTTATATCCGCGTGCTCTTTTAAAAGAGCTTTAATGAAGTTGTTTCTTGACGGAAAAACGGGGGTAGCCGATACGATAACAACCATTATTTCTCCGCTTTTAAAACCGCGTCTGATAAGAGTGTGGCGAATAAAGCCGCGTCCGCTCCTTCTGTCAAAGGGCTGAATTTTAAAGCTGTCGCAAAGCTTTCTTATCGTATTGACAATCTCGCTGCATTTTTCGTCCTCAATCATACAAGATGACATTGGAACGATTTTCTTTGACGTGCTCTGAAAAACGCCCGAAACCGCCTTTTTTCGTCTGTAATCATAGTAAAAAGCGGATTGCACCTTGTTTCTGTAATGAAGCGGATTTTCCATCGGAATAATACTTTTAACCCTGCCGAATTCACCGAGCAGGGTATTTAATTCCTTTTGCTTGAATTTTAACTGTTCCTCATAGCTTAAGCCCTGAAGCTGACAGCCTCCGCACCTTTTGCGGTTTTTACAAACTTCTGTTTCCATAGCTTAATAATATCATTTATTATTAAATCTTTCAATATTAAAATATATTGGCAAAGCTGATTTTTTCGTTTTCATAAAAAATCAGCGTCCACGCCTTTGCCTCGGCTATTAATTCCTGTTTGTTTGTACTGTAATCATTCATTGCGCGTATACGCTGACCGAGCTCGTTTAAGGCGCTGTGATTAGCGATTGTAAAAAGCAGCTCGTTATTGTTTTCCCATAGCTTCTGAATCTTTTTTACCTGCTTTGAAAGTTCCTCGAGGTCTCCTTTATTATAAAGGTTTTCGGCGATTTCAAGCTCTCCCGTCATATCTGCATAAAAATCCTTTACATATATTTGCTGAGTCGTACATAGCGAAATAACAATTATCAGAAATACTCCCGCAAACCAAAGCTTTTTCATTTTTCCTCCTTTTTCTGAACCGAAAGCGTACCGTTAGTTTCTACTATTGCGTTTTCAACCTCGCTTACGTCAAAAGCGCCCTGCTCGCGTAAGCCCTCTTTAAGGTCGTCATAGTTCAGCCTCAGCTTCTCCATTTCCTTTTTCATAAGCTTTCCGTTTTTAATAATGTAAATGGGTCTTCCCTGAATAAGAGTTCTGAAAGCTTTTGATTTCATTGAGGCAAGACTTTCGATTATTTCAAGACTTACGAAAACAAGAATAGGAAAAAGCGAATTAGTAAGAGGTATTGAGTTTTCCTCAAGCGGAACGGTTGCAACCGCGCTTATCAGCATTGTTATTACAAATTCGTGAGGCGAAAGCTCTCCTATCTGTCTTTTTCCGAGTATTCTTACCGCAAGGATTACCGAAATATAAATAATAATTGAGCGTATTATGGTTATCGTCATCAAATCACCCGTGTATATTTTTTGCAGGATTTTCAATAATAATACAGGTGATTGGGTGTAATATTTAACCGACAGCTTTGAAATGAATAAAAAGCTCTTTGAGCTTGATTTTGCCGATTGCTCCGATTTTATTCTGCGCGAGGTTGCGCTGAATAATCTAAGGGGCTTTTTCTGCGTTATGGACGGACTTGCCGATACCGTTATGCTTAACGTTACCGTAACCGAGCCGATTCTTAAAAGTAAAACAAAAGCCGAAAGCGGCGAAGAATATCTTGAAAAAGTAAAAAAGCTTATTTCAACCGGTCTTGAAATAAATGAGGCGAATACCTTTGATGAGCTGTATTATTACCTTATGAGCGGCTTTGCGGTTTTGATAGTAGAGGGAGCTAAAAGGGGGCTTTGCTTCGGGGTTCAGGGCTGGAATAAAAGAACAACCGACGAGCCGACAAATGAAGCAATGGTAAAGGGCGCAAAGGAGTGCTTTGTCGAAACGCTTAATGACAATAAAGCTCTTTTACGACGCCGTCTTAAAACAAACGAGCTTAAGCTCAAACAGCTTAAAATAGGCAAAAGCACCGACACCGGCGTGGTAATAGCATATATGAAAAACGAAGCAGAAAAGGAGCTTGTAAGCGAAATTGAAAGACGCCTTAAGGCTATGGATATAAACGCGCTTATTGACTACGGTGCGGTGGCGGAGCTGCTTGAGGGCGGCATAAAATCACCCTTTTCCGTAATCGGAAATACCGAGCGTCCCGACGTTTTATCCTCAAAGCTGCTTGAGGGACGGGTAGCCATACTTATTGACTCGACTCCGTTTGCACTTTACGTTCCGTATCTTTTTACCGATAATTTTTCCTCGCTTGACGATTATAACAATCCCGCTTTTTTCTCATCGTTTATAAGACTTTTAAAGTATTTCAGCTTTATTATTTCTCTTTTACTTCCGGCGCTTTATGTTGCAATAAGCTCGTTTCACCGTGAAATGATACCTACTAACTTACTTTATATAATTGCAACAAGCGAGGAAGCAACCCCGTTTTCGCTTATGGCAGAGGGAATTATAATTCATCTTCTTTATGAGATTATGCGGGAGGCGGGGCTGCGTCTCCCGAAAACCGTAGGTCACGCGGTGTCAATTATCGGCGCAATCGTAATCGGCGAAGCGATGGTCAGCGCGGGAATAATCGGAGAGCCGATGCTCGTAGTAGTAGCTCTTACCGCGATTGCCTCATACGCCGTTTATCCCCTTTATGAAAGCGTCGCCGTTTTGAGAATAGTTTTTATTCTTGTTGCGGGCTTTACGGGACTTTACGGACTTATGCTTTTTGTTTGCGTGCTTCTTGTTAATATATGCGCCTTAAGCTCTTTCGGAGTGCCGTTTTTTGCGCCGATTTCTCCGCTTTTCATATCCTCCTTAAAGGATACGATAATCCGCTCAAAAAGGAAGAAGAGCAACTCAAAGCCGTTTAATATATCGAGCCTGCGAGGTGGAAATAATGAAGACTGAAACCCCTGCTGTATCAAGGCTTCAGCTTTATACGATGATGTTTTTATTCAGGGTCTTATCCCTGCTTTCCGCAAGAGGAGAGCTGTCGTTTTTTAACCTTTTATTTTTATTCGCTTTTTCCTTTGCTTTGAGTATGGTCGCTGTGAGTGTTAAAAAAGTTTGCAACTCTTTCCTTTACGGCGGCGCAATACTGATTTCAGGCATTGAAACGGCACGCTTTTATAACTTTTTGAAATATGAAAAGGACTCTGATTTGTCGCCGCTTTTGATTACCGTTCTTTTGTTTGCGGCGGTTATTTACGCTTCGCGACTCGGTATAAGTGCGCTTTCGAGGTTTTCACTGATTTGTCTCGTACTGATACTTGTAAGTGCAGCGGCGGTTATATCAATTAACCTGTGCGAAATAACCGCCGAAAACCTTTTGCTATCAAACATTAAAGCTACTATATCTCCATACGGTATATCGGATTTGCTTTTGTGTTTTGACGCGCCGGTAATTTTTCTTCTTTTGAGAGATAAAACGGATATAAATAATCGTAGCGGGGCTGTAATTACAATTATAATTTCATATCTTTTTTGCGCTGTTATTTATCTTGAATGCTTCGGGGTTATGGGTATGGCGGCAAGACGCTACAACTACTCGGTTGAAAAGCTGTTTCAGCTCGGTAAAAACGGAAGCTTTACAAGGCTTGACGCTTATTATATTGCGCTTTGGATAACGGTTATGTTTCTTGAAATCAGCACATTTATAAGCGCCTCTTTTGAAAGGAGAAAACTTAATGCAAAAAAGATTTAGCGCGTTAGCTTTTGTATTATTAATTATGCTGTCATTCAGTTCATGTACGGGTATTGAAAGCAATAAAATAATGCATAATGTGATAGTTCAGGCTGCAGGGCTCGATTATGAAAACGGAAAGTATCTCCTTACGCTTCAGTATCTTGATTTAACAAGAGCTGCAAGCAAGAGCGAAGGCGCGTCGGGAGTACTTACCAAAACGGCAAATGCGCGGGGAAATACAATAAAAAAAGCCTTCTCGGAGGCTGAAAGAGTGGTCTTTGACAGACTGTTTTTAGGTCAGATTAAGTTGATTGTGATTAATTCCTCTTTACTTGAAAACAAAAGGGAGGAGCTATGCACCTTCCTTCTTGAAAACAGGGAAATAAGAGAAAACGCGTTAATATGTACCGGAAGTAAAAGCGCAAAAAGTATTATCGAAAATCCCGAAAGGGGCGACAGGGTTCCCGCCGAGTCGGTATGCCGACAGCTTCTTATTTCCGAAAAGAAGAATTACTGCCGTGTTTTTACGGTAAACGATTATATCAATACCGTATCACAGAATAAAAAGCCGCCCCTTCCCGTTATTGAAGCGAAAAAGGAATACTGCCGTGTGCTTCGGCGTTAAATATTGTTACAACCTCGTTAGTTTTGTCAGTTTTATTTTTTTCGACAACTGCGCAAAACGGTATAATAACCGTTGAAATAAACAGAATTATAAACAGTATTAAAGCTCTTTTCATAATTTCTTCACCCTTAAAATTGACATTTAATAATTTTTTTAGTATAATATATTTTCTTAAAGTGGATTAATATGTTTTCTATATAAATATTTATTAGGAAGGAGAGAGGCATATGCCATCAAGTTATATTTCTCCTATATCAATGGAGGCTCTTTCAAAATACTGTGACGAGCTCGGAAACAATAACCAGATAAAGCCCGAGAATTATGAAAAGTACGAGGTTAAAAGAGGACTTCGTAATCCCGACGGTACGGGCGTTATGGCAGGACTTACAAGAATTTGCTCTGTTGAGGGCTATTACATCCTTGACGGTGAAAGACTTCCCAAGGACGGTAAGCTTTCATACAGGGGATATGATATAAGAGACATCATCGGCGGCTGTATTAATGAAAACAGATACGGCTTTGAAGAGGTTGCATGGCTTCTTGTTTTCGGAAATCTTCCGACCCTCGAGCAGCTCGGAGCGTTCAGGGAATTAATCGGCGAGTGCAGAAAGCTTCCCGACGAATTTGTTGAGGATATTATTATGAAGCATCCCTCAAAGGATATTATGAATAAAATGGCTCGCTGCGTTATGGCGCTTTATTCCTTTGACGAAAACCCCGACGATACAAGTATTCCTAACGTTCTGCGTCAGTGCTTACAGCTTATCGCTCAGTTCCCGTCAATTATGAATACCGCCTATCAGGTAAAGAGAAGGGCTTTTTACAATAAGTCGATGTATATCCATCCGGTAAAAAAGGATATTTCAACCGCGGAATACATCCTTCGCCAAATCAGAGCCAATAAGGAATATACCCAGGAGGAAGCAAGGCTGCTTGATATATGCTTAATGCTTCACGCCGACCACGGCGGAGGTAATAACTCTACGTTCTCAACAAGAGTTCTTACCTCAAGCGGTACCGATACATACTCGGCAATCGCCGCGGGAATAGGTGCCCTTAAGGGTCCGCGTCACGGCGGCGCAAATATCAAGGTAACTAACCAGATGGATTACCTTATCAATAATCTTGAGGACTCAACCAACGAGGCTCAGGTTAAGGATATGCTCGTGAAAATCCTTAATAAAAAAGCGGGCGACGGCTCGGGACTTATCTACGGAATGGGTCATGCGGTCTATACAAAGAGCGACCCGAGAGCTGAAATTTTAAGAGATAACGCAAGAAAGCTTGCTATCGACCACGGCTTTGAAAAAGAGTTTACAACGCTTGAGCTTATTGAAAAGCTCACTCCCGAGGTATTTGCCGAGGTGAGGGGCGAAGATAAAACGATGTGCGCAAATGTGGATTTATATTCGGGACTCGTATATCGCGTTCTCGGTATACCCGACGACTTGTTTACTCCTCTTTTTGCAAGCGCGAGAATTGCGGGCTGGTCGGCTCACCGTCTTGAGGAGATTACCTCTAACGGAAAGATAATGCGTCCCGCTTATAAGAGCGTGTCAAAGAGAAGACCCTTTACTCCTATTGCCGAAAGAGAGGCTTAAAGTGCCGGGCGCAGGAAACTCCAAAGCGTTCGCAATTACCTCGTTTTTGGCGTCGGCTTCAATGCTCCTTGAATTTATAAGACAGGTTTCAAGACTTGCAAAAGCAATTACCGAGCCCTCGAATAACAGTACGGCGTTTTTCGTCTTGCTTGTTCTGATTAGCTTATTTTCGCTCGGCGCATGCTTCTATTTTGCCTTTTTTACGTTTTCGTTCGGTAAAACGAGCTACGATTTAAAACAGCTCGGAGCGCTTCATTTTCTGCCGATACTCTGGGCAGGGGCGAGAGTAGTGTATCTCATTTATGAGGGAGAATCGCCCGTTGGCAACCGTCAGCTTGCTCTTAAATATGCGCTTCTTTCGGTAATGCTTATTTACTTCTACTTTTATGTAAGCCGAATTCTTGACGTTAAAAAGAGCGAAAGAATAAATGAAATCTGCTCGTTTATACTAACGGGAATATCGCTGATGTATTTTATACAAAGCGTAATATTTATTGCCGAGGGAAAATGCGAATTGCTTGATTCAAATGTTATTCTCGCTGCTTCGTCGCTTCTGATTTGTCCCTTTGCGCTGGTTTTTAAAAGGGATTATATATCCGAAAAGGAAAACGGAGAATAGAAATTGTTTAACGATTTTTTAAGTAATTTAACTACTGTCGCGCTTCAGGTTCTTGTTTTATATCTGATAGCCGGAGTCGGCTTTGTTGCCGATAAAACAAAGATTTTTACAAAGGCTGACGGTAAAAGGCTTGTAGATTTGCTTTTTAACCTTATTCTGCCGATTACAATAATAAATACCTTTGTGTCCATGGAAAGAACCAGGGAGCATATCCGAGGGCTCGGCATTGCATTTGTTCTTGCTGCGCTGACCCACGTTGTCGGAATACTTCTATCGACTCTTTCCTTCAGAAAAAAGGATGTAATGACAAAGGGAATATATCATTATGCAATAACATTTTCAAATGCGGCGTTCCTTGCGCTTCCGCTTGCCGAAAGCGTTGTAGGAAAAGAGGGAGTGTTTTATTCCTCGTGTTACGTTGCCGTTTTTAATGTTTTTGCTTTTACATACGGCATTAACGAAATATCGGGAAAGAAGGCTAAGATTAACGTAAAAAATCTTTTTTTGAATCCCGGCTCAACAAGCGTAATAATCGGACTTCCGCTGTTTTTGCTCGGCGTGCATTTTCCCGATATTATTGCTTCAACAATGTCCAAGATTGCCGCTTGCAACTCACCGATGGCAATGATTGTTTTCGGTACGTTTTTTGCAAACTGCAATTTCAAAAACATTTTTGCAAAAAAAGAAATCTACTATGTTTCGTTTTTGAGACTGGTAGTAATTCCGATTATAATGATGTTTGCTCTCAAGCTTATAGGAGCGGATAACAGTATGAGAACGGCGCTTGTAATATCCGCTTCGGCGCCCGTTGCAACAAATACTGCAATGTACAGCGCAAAGTACGATAACGATACCGCGCTTTCAAGCGAGCTTGTAGGACAAACGAGTTTGTTTTCAATTATTACAATGCCCGTAATTGTGGCGCTTTCAAGTATTATATAAAGGTGATTAAATGAAACTAATAATTGCGATTATTTCAAATAAGGATACGAATAACGTTACCGAGGCAATTACTCAAAACGGTTATTCGGTAACCAAGATTTCGTCCGCGGGTCAGTTTTTAACCGACGGCCATACTACGATTATGGTCGGCTGTGACGACGATAAGGTTGAAAAGCTTTTTGAAATATTAAAGAAAAACCTTACAAAGCGTATTGTTAAGACTCCCGGAGTAACAAGCACTCTTTCGGGCTCGTTTTTGAACCAGGCTGTTGACGTTGAGGAATACGGCGGAGTTGCTTTTACGCTTGACGTTGAGGATTTTCAAAAGTTTTAAGCTATGAAGTTTATAAATTTTAAAGGTAATGAAAAAATAAAAGAACAGCTCTCCTTTCTTGCCGAAGCAAAAAGACTCCCTCACGCGATTATACTTGAAGGCGAGGCGGGACTCGGAAAGCGCACTCTTGCAAGGGAAATTGCGCTTAATCTTTTTTGTCGCGGAGAGGGCGAAAAGCCCTGTCTTAAATGTGCGCAATGCTCAAAGGTGACAAAGGGAATACACCCCGATATATACGAATATACCGCGCCTGACAGAGCGAGAGCCTTTCACGTAGATACTGTAAGGGATATCAGAGAGGACGCTTTTATGCGCCCTAACGAGGCTGATTATAAGGTCTATATTCTCGGTAACGCCCAAAGTATGAACGAAAGCGCCCAGAACGCGCTTTTAAAGATACTTGAGGAGCCGCCCGAATACGCAATATTTATTCTTACGGTAACTAATAAAGCCGCAATGCTTGAAACAGTACTGTCAAGAGCGGTTGTCTTTACGCTTGAAGGTGTTGACGAACCGACGGCGGAGGAATATATTCTGTCCGTTAACGGGGAGCTTGATTCTTCTGATGTGAGAAACGCGCTTGAAGCGTGGAACGGAAATATCGGAAAGGCGCTCGAGAGCCTGAACGACGGAAAGCTATCCGAAATCAGCTCGCTTTCCTCCGATATTACAAAGAGCCTTTTAAGCGAAAACGAATACGATTTAATTAAGGCGTGTTCTGTTTTTGCGGGCGACAGAGAGACTCTCGTTCTGCCGCTTTCGATGCTTAAAGCTGTTTTCAGAGACGCGCTCGTTTACGGCGAAAGCGACCTTATGAGCGGAAACGAAGAGGCTGCAAAGCTTATTTCGTCCCGATTCAGTAAGGGTAAAATATTAAAGCTTATTGAAGCTTGCGAGAGAATGAGAATTCTTGCGCTTAAAAACGGAAATAACGCAATTCTTATAACAAAACTATCCTACGAGCTTAAAAGAGCGCTCGGTAGATAAACGGAGGATAAACCGATGGTAAAGGTTGTTGGCGTCCGCTTTAAGGACACAGGTAAAATGTATTATTTCGACCCCTGCAGGGTTGACGTAAAAAAAGGCGACAAGGTAATTGTTGAAACCGTAAGAGGTACCGAATGCGGTACTGCTACAAGCGGAGTGCAGGAAATTGAGGAGAGCGAGGTCGTTTCCTCTCTTAAGCGGGTAATCCGTGTTGCAACCGAGCATGATTTAAAAACGGTTGAGGAAAACAAAATAAAAGAAAAAGAGGCGTACGCTATTTGCAACGAAAAGATTGCAAAGCACGGTCTTGAAATGGATTTGACCGAGGTTGAGTACACCTTTGACAGAACAAAAATTATATTCTATTTTACTGCTGACGGAAGAGTTGATTTCCGTGAGCTCGTTAAAGACCTTGCCGCAGAATTTCATACCCGAATTGAATTAAGACAGATTGGCGTAAGGGACGAAGCAAAAATGCTCGGCGGGCTAGGTATCTGCGGACGTCCGTTTTGTTGCTCGACCTTCCTTAACGACTTTCATTCCGTTTCGATTAAAATGGCTAAGGAGCAGGGACTTTCGCTTTCTCCCGGTAAAATCAGCGGAACCTGCGGAAGACTTATGTGCTGTCTTAAATATGAACAGAATTCTTATGAGTATCTTAATAAGATTACTCCCCAGAAGGGTCAGAGGGTTGACTGTCGCGACGGACGCGGAACGGTTATTGAGTGCGCCGTATTAACCGGCAAGCTTAAAGTTCAGCTTGACAATATGCCCGAGGGCGCGCCGATAGTAGTGAATCGCGAGGAAGTCAGAATTGTAAAATAGCAGTATGACTAAAGCTTTGAACAAAATAAAAAGAGCCCCCCAAGGGGCTCATTTTTATTTTATTATGCCTGAGGAGCGCCAACAGGACATACACCTTCGCAAGCACCGCACTCGATGCAAGCATCAGCGTCAATAACATACTTGTCGTCGCCTTCTGCGATAGCGCCTACAGGGCATTCGCCTGCGCAAGCACCACAAGAAATGCAATCATCGTTAATTGTGTAAGCCATTACAATACCTCCTGATTTATTATAAGATATTACTAAAATCCTACAAAACGAGTATAACAAACTATATTATAAAATGCAAGACTTTTATTTAAATTAATCTTCGCTCAGATTTATTTTGTCAAAGACTACGGTTTTATCGTTTTCATACATAATTCCGAGAGTTGAACGGTTGATAAGCGCAAGACAGCTTTCGCCGATTTCGCCGCTGCAGAATTTAATTGAGTCGTCCTTCCAGTTAATCCTGCTTATTTTTCCGTGCCTGTCAAAATCAAGCATACCTACGGAAACCTGACCGCTCAGGTCCTTACGGCAAGCGTGTGATACGTAAAGCTTGTTGTTTGCGCTGATAATGCTTTTCTTTGAAGTGAACGCCTTGAAGCCAACCTTATCAGCCTTGTACCATGTAATTCCGTTATCGTTTGATAAAGCGGAGGGAGTTTTGTTTCCGTTATTACCTACTGCATAAAGCTGTCTGCTTCCGACGTTTGCAATGCTCCAGAAATCGCCGCATTCGGTATAGGGCGCTCTTCTGTTTCGTCCCCAGCTCTCGCCGTTGTCGTCGCTGTAAATACAGATTGTTCCTTCGGGGGAGTAAAGAGGAACTATAATACGTCCCGTATGGGTTATAAGTGAATTTCCCGAAGCGGTAATAACGTAGGGACCGTCCTTTTCGGTAAGAACGCTTGCGCTGATATCCTTTGGCTCGCTCCAGGTTTCGCCTGAATCCTTTGATATCATAACGTAGATATAGCTTCTTTTAGGAGCTTTAAGCGGAGCGCCGAAGGTTGTGCTTACGCGTCCTTCCTTACCCTTAGCGCCGTTGAGAAAAATATTACCTACGTATTCCTTGTCCTTATACAGTTCGCCGAGCTGCTTTACGCGGTAGGGGGTAAGCCTCTTGTGGGCGTCAATTACCTTACCGTCGTTTAAAACAAGAAAATAGTTTCCGTCCTTGTCGTATATAACCTGGCATTGCTGTGAATCAAAAAGCGCAAACGCCGCCTTTTTCTTTTCAAGGAAGCTCATATCACCCTTACCCCTTGATTCGGGGAGAAAGGCGGTAATAAGAATAATATCGCCGTTTTCCGCCTGTACAAGACTCGGCTGAAGGAAAAACGCGGTTCGGGTATTGTTTATGTCGTCGTTAACGTGGCGCGCAGGAGGGACCGCAATAGGCTTAAGCTTGCTCCAGCTTTTACCCTCGTCACCCGAAATTGATGACACAAGCTCAATGTATCCCCAGTCGTGACCTGCCGCAGCTCTGCACATAACGGAAATAAGCCTTCCGTTAGCGTTAAGAAAAGCGGGGGAATAAAGGTTATAAATATCGTTAGTGAATTTTACCATTATATCAACTCCTACATAAATTATAACAAATAAGGGGAAAAATACAATAAAAATTTTTTAGACGCTAAAAACTATTGCAAATTTTAAAGAATAATAGTACAATAAAAAGGAAATAAAATAAGGAGGTAAAACGATGCTCTGGACTTTAAAAAAGTGTTGGTACAGACTTTACCAAAGAGTTTTTAAGGTTGCTATGTGCTTTATGGATTGGTCCGAGCCCGAGCTTCTTGAAGGCGCTGACGCAGTTTTAAGACTGCCCGAGTTTATCAAGGGCAAGGGTTTAAACAAGGTTCTTGTTGTAACCGATAAGGGACTTATGGGACTTCATCTTCTTGACCCGATGTTTGAAAAGCTCAAGGCAGTAGGCATTGACTACGTTGTATATGACGGAGTACAGCCAAACCCGACTATTCCGAATATCGAAGAAGCAAGAAAGATGTATCTTGATAACGGCTGTCAGGGAATTATCGCCTTCGGCGGCGGTTCTCCGATGGACTGTGCTAAGGCTTGCGCTGCAAGAGTAGTTAAGCCTAATCAGCCCGTTCGCAAGATGCGCGGTTATCTTAAAGTACTTAAAAAGCTTCCTCCGTTCTTCGCTGTTCCCACAACAGCCGGTACGGGCTCTGAAACTACGGTAGCTGCTGTTGTAACCGACCCCGAAACTCATGAGAAGAACGCCATCAACGATATCTGTCTTCGTCCAAAGTATGCAGTGCTTGACCCGGCTTTGACCGTAGGTTTGCCGCCGCATATTACATCAACTACAGGTATGGATGCGCTCACTCACGCAGTAGAGGCGTATATCGGCAAGAGCAACACCAAATCAACTATTATGTATGCGGAAGAGGCTACTCTCTTAATTCACGAGAATTTGGAGAAGGCTTACGCAGACGGAAAGGATTTAGAAGCAAGGGGCAATATGCTTAAGGGCTCATATCTTGCGGGCTGTGCTTTTACACAGGCTTTCGTCGGATATGTTCACGCTATTGCGCATAACCTCGGCGGTCTTTACGGAACGCCCCACGGTCTTGCTAATGCGGTTATTCTTCCGTATGTGCTTGACTGGTACGGTGAAAGCGCTTATCCTCAGCTTGCCAAATTAGCTGACATTATCGGAATTACAACTCCGTCAATGTCGGTTGACGAAAAGGGCAAGGCTTTCATTGCCGAAGTAAGAAGAATGAACGCGGCTATGAATATTCCGGATAAGTTTGATTTCATTAAGGAAGAGGATATGAATACTCTTGTTTCCCGCGCTCTTAAAGAGGGTAATCCGGGTTATCCCGTACCCAAGATTATGAACGCGGCTGACTGTGAAGGAGTTATCCGTCAGTTTATGGCATAAAAGATTATAAATTTCGGGAGGGAATTAACCCTCCCGTTTTTTGTTGTTATATGTATAAATCTGTGTTATAATAAACGCGGTGATAATATGAAATACAGTATTAATAAATCCAATTATAAGGATTTCGATGTATTCAAGCTTGAGGTTATGAAGCCGCGCGCTTATTTTATTCCGTTTGAATCCGTCGAAAAAGCACTTGAAAACGATATAAGGAGCGAGCGTTATAATTCGTCAAGAGTCGAAGTTTTATCAGGCGAATGGGATTTTAAATACTATCCCGATTCAACCCTGCTTGAAAGCGAGCTTGATACCGAAAAGGTAAGCTTTGATAAAGTAAGCGTACCGTCCTGCTGGCAGTTTACGGGATACGAAAAGCCGTATTATCTTAATACCCGTTATCAGTTTACTCCAAACCCGCCGCACATCCCCGAAAACTGTTCCGCGGGCGTATACAGAAAGCTGTTTAAGACCGAGGGCGGATATAATTATACTCTCTCATTTCTCGGCGTTGCAGGCGCGCTTGACGTGTATATAAACGGACAGTTTGTCGGCTACAGCGAGGGCAGTCATAATACAAGTGAATTTGAAATAAACGATTATATTACCGAGGGCGAAAACGAGCTTCTTGCGGTTGTTCATAAGTTTTCAAACGGTACGTATCTTGAGTGTCAGGATATGTTCAGAAATAACGGAATTTTCCGCGACGTTCTGCTTTATAAAACCCTTGACAACAGCATATATGATTTTGATATAAAAAGCGCCTGTAAGGGCGGAAGATATGATTTTACCTTAATTCCGTCGCTTAAGCTCAAAGATTCCTGCGAGCTTTGCGTAAGTCTTTATGACGACGGAAGGCTTGTCGCTTCAAGCTCGGTAAACGTTGATTCAAAGAGCGTTGATAAGATTACCTTCTTTGAGCTTGAAGTCCGGGAATGGTCAGCTGAAATTCCGTATATATACGACGTTATTATCACCCTTTCAAAAAACGGAAAAATAATCGAGGCTGTAAGGAAAAATTACGGCTTTAAGCATATTGAAATAAAAGGCAACGTTTTTTATTTCAACAATCAAAAAATAAAGCTTCTCGGCGTAAATCATCACGATACAGATATGAAAAAGGGCTACGTTATGAGCGTTTCGGATATGGAAAGGGACGTAGCAATATGTAAACAGTTTAACGTTAACTGCATCAGAACGTCCCATTATCCGCCTGACCCGATTTTCCTTGACCTCTGCGACGAGTACGGAATATACGTAGTTGACGAGGCGGACATAGAAACACACGGCTGCTCGTCAGAGCTTCATAAACCCGGTGCGTGCTCGCATAACCCCAAATGGCAAAACCGTTATTGGGACAGGGTTTACCGTATGTTTGAACGCGATAAAAACCACCCGTCAATTACTATGTGGTCGCTCGGCAACGAAGCATGGGGATACAAAAATCAGGACTATTGCTACGATAATTTAAAGCCTCTGAGTGATATTCCGATTCACTATGAGCACGTTGTTCATACAAGACGTTTTGCGTATGACGTGATATCGCAGATGTACCCCTGGCAGGGCAAAATGAAAAAGCTTGCCGACGGAAAAGGACTTGCAAAAAAATGGTACAGTAAGCCCTATTATCTTTGTGAATATGCCCACGCAATGGGAGTCGGCGCAGGCGAGCTTGAAACCTATGTGGAGTGTTTTCTCAGAGCCGACAACCTTATGGGCGGCTGTATCTGGGAATTTGCCGACCACGCTGTTTATCACGAAAACGGCGAGCTTGAATATACCTACGGCGGCGACCACGGCGAAGAAAAGCATGATAAAAACTTTTGTGTTGACGGACTTTTCTTCCCCGACAGAACGCCCCACTCGGGCGCGTATCAGATGAAAAACTGCTACCGTCCCGTAAGAGCTCAATACAACGGCGAAAGCTTTGTGTTCAAAAACCTTAATTACTTTAAGAGAGAAAAGCTTACCGTCAGATGGGAAGGCTTTGACGGAGCCCAAAAGCTTGAAGACGGAGAATTTGAGCTCTGTCTTGAGCCTCGCGAGGAAAAAGCAATTTCCCTTAACGAAAACCTCAATAGCGAATATTTTAATTTCAGATATTTCGACGGAGATTTTGAGGTCGCAAGCGAGCATATCGGCTCCTTCAGTTTTCCGTTTGTGCATACTAAGAGCGAAAGACCGACGGGGGATATAACCTTTAATAAAAACGGAATTTCCGCCGAGCTTGACGGTATAACCGCCGAAATAGGCGCAAGCCTTTACCGCGCTCCGCTTGATAACGACAGGTATCTTAATAAAGTATGGGAAAAGCGTAAGCTGTCCGAAGAAAAGCTTGAACTTATTTCAAACGGATATAACTCGGCAAAATACAAAATTATTACAAACAGTAATAATTCTCTTGCAAAAATCACGATTAGTTATACAAAGAGTGATGAAGGACTCAAAATAAATCTTCATTGTGATTCTTCAAAGATTATTCCTTTTGTTCCGCGTTTCGGCTTGACCTTTAAGCTTGATAAGGCGTATGATAACGTTAAATATTTCGGCTTCGGCGACAAGGTTAACCTTCCCGATTTTATGGAGCACGCCCTGCTCGGCGAGTATACCTGTAAGGTTGACGAAATGAGGGAAAAGTACATAATGCCGCAGGAAAGCTCAATGAGATGCGGTGTAAGATATGCCGAGCTCACCGACGAAAGCGGCAGGGGACTGCGCTTTGAAATGAACGTTCAGCCCTTTATTTTCTCGGCTGATAATTTCACGTCTCAGGACTGTGCAAAGGCTATGCATCAGGAGGAGTTAGAGCTTAAAGACTTTACCTATCTCCATTTTGACGCGTATCAGCTCGGCGCGGGCTCGGCTGCGTGCGGACCTCCGCCGACAAAGGAATACCGACGTAATACAATAAAAGGACTTAATTTATCAATCACGGTGAAAGCAATATGAGAGTTTTAACTGCAAATGAAATACGAAAGGTCGAGGAACTTTGCTTTCGTGATTATTCATCCGAAGCCGAGCTTATGCTTAAAGCGGGCACAGCCTGCTTTAAAGCAATGACCGAAAAGTATGATATGAAGAATAAGAGCGTTCTTGTTTTTTGCGGAAACGGAAAGAACGCGGGCGACGGCTTTGTTATTGCAAGGCTGCTTTATTGCTATGGAGCTAATGCCGAAATTGTGCTTTGCGATAAGGAGCCTGCAATTGCCGAACCGCTTAAATACTATAAAGAAGCTGTATCAAGCGGTGTAAAGGTAAATAGCCTTACAAGTAAGCTTGCGGCACCCGATTATATTGTCGATACAATATTCGGAATAGGCTTTCACGGAGAGGCAAGAGCACCCTTTGACAAGGCGTTTGAGTGGGTTAATGCAAGCGGTGCGACCGTTATCTGCGTAGATACCCCGAGCGGCACCAACGCAACGACGGGAGAGGTCTGTAAGGACTGTGTTAAAGCCGATTACACCATTGCAATTTCAACGCTTAAATACTGCCATATTCTGCCTCCCGCTAACGAATACTGCGGAGAAAATACCGTTGTAAATATCGGTATTCCCGAAGACTGCTATACCGGTGAATACGCTGATACTATTGAAGCTGAAGAGGTTAAATCGCTTTTCAGGGCGAGAAGGCTGAATTCAAATAAGGGCGATTTCGGTCATCAGCTGAATATCTGCGGAAGCTATAAAATGTTCGGCGCTTCGGTTATTGCAACCGAGGCTGCGCTCAGAAGCGGCGCGGGACTCGTTAAGCTCACAACCCCGAAATCAGCATATCCTTTATCTGCCGCTCATTTAACCCAGCCGATTTTTAATCCGGTATGGGATACCGAGGAAGGCACTTTCTCAAAATACGCAATTCCCGAAATCTTAAACGACCTGAAATGGGCTGACAGTATCGTGCTCGGATGCGGAATCGGAGTAAACGACGATACGAAGGAGCTTTGCGAAAATGTATTATTAAATGCAGAATGTCCCGTAATTCTTGACGCGGACGGTATAAATTGCATAAAAGAGCGCATATCTATATTTGAGGAGATTAAGGTGCCGATTGTTCTCACGCCCCATCCCGGCGAGATGGCAAGGCTCATATCAAAGCAGGTTGCCGAGATACAGGAAAATCGAATTGAATATGCTAAAGCGTTTGCAACGGAGAGCAAAGTAATACTTGTATTAAAAGGCGCGAATACCGTAGTTACAGACGGAAAGCGCGTGTTTGTAAATACTTCCGGCAATTCCGGTATGGCAATGGGCGGAAGCGGAGATATGCTGAGCGGAATCATCGGCGCGTTTATTGCGCAGGGATTAGCTCCGTTTGACGCCGCAAGAGCAGCTGTATATATCCACGGTCTATGCGGTGATATTTCGCGTGAAAAGCTCAGCCAGAGAGGAATGCTTGTTTCTGATATGACAGAACAGCTCGGCGTCTTAATGTCCGAATTTGAATAATTCGGTGATACATATGAAAAAAATAATACCAGTCCTTTTAGCGCTCTTAACTCTGAGTTCCTGCGCTCAAAGGGTTAAAGCCCCCGATTTAAACGAAAGCTTTAATGTTAACGCCGTTTATAAATCGGGGGATTATTCTTATGCTTGTAAAATAGTTAAGGATAAAAACGGAGTAAGTATAACTCCTACCTCAACCAATGCCGCCGGTATGAGAATATACTGTAACGGAAAAACGGTTGAGTTTACCTACGGAGATTTTAAGAAGATAAGCGATATTAATAAGCTTGACAAAACCAACCCCGCAATTATTCTTTACGAGGTCTTTTTCAGCGGAGCGTCGTCGGGGAATACATCCGTAGGCTCTTTTACGCTCAAAAGTGAAAACGGTCTTCCCGTGAATATTGAAATACCCGACGCGGATATAACTCTTAGTTTTAATTAATTGTTGTAACAAAATCTTAAAAGTGTTAAAATGGTAAAAAACAGCGGAGAATTAAAATGAAAAAGGAACTTGATTATTTTAATATCGGTTATTCCTACGGCGGGAATCAGGAGTGGTTTAATACATTTTTTATGAAAATTGGCGGATGCGCCGCAGAAACCGCAATTGAGCTTTGCATTTATCTTGATAAATACCGAAATACCAAGCTTTGTCCGTTTGACGCCGATAATATTACAAAGAAAGACTATATACGCTTCGGCGATATTATGAAGCCCTATCTTCACCCTCGCTTTCAGGGAATAGATACGCTTAGTATTTATACCGAGGGCTTTGGAAAATATCTGAGGGACGTTAAAGGAAGTGTAAAATTCGATACTGTTGAGGGTACCGAGGACTATTCAAAGGCGGAAAAAATGATAATTAAAAGCATTGATAACGCTCTGCCGGTTGCGTTTTTGATGCTGAATAACAAAAACAGGAAATACAAGGATTATTTCTGGCACTGGTTTATAATCAACGGTTATAATAAGACCGATAACGACTTGCTTGTAAAGGCTGTAAACTACAGCACCTTCGAGTGGCTGAGCCTGAGCGAGCTGTGGAACAGCGGATATGAAAGACGGGGCGGAATTGTAAGCATTTCTCTTTAATTAAGAGATTTGCTTTTTATTTTCAAAATAAAGCTATTGTAATTCTTACAGATTTATAGTATAATATTTTCGATTAGGTATTTCATTAAGTATGAAAGGAGTAAATTTATGAAACATCCTGAAATCATTGAGAAAATGACTTTAGAGCAAAAGGCTGCTTTTGCCTCGGGTTATGATTATTGGCACCTTGAGGAAGCTCCTGAGCTCGGACTACCGAAAATTATGATTACCGACGGCCCTCACGGTCTGCGTAAACAGAACACCGATAAGAAAACCTCCGACGGTATCGGACTCGGAAATTCTGTTCCCGCAACCTGCTTCCCGCCGGCAGCTACCTCCTCATGCTCATGGGACCCCGACCTTCTTGTTAAGGCGGGCGAGGCTATGGGTCAGGAATGTCTTAAAGAAAAGGTATCGACTATTTTAGGTCCCGGTACAAATATTAAACGTTCTCCCGTTTGCGGAAGAAACTTTGAGTACTTCTCCGAGGACCCGCTTCTTGCAGGTAAATGCTCAGCCGCAATTATTAACGGCGTTCAGTCCAAGGGCGTAGGTACTTCCCTTAAGCATTTCTGCGCTAACTCCCAGGAAGCGTTCAGAATGGTACTTAACGAAGTAATTGATGAGAGAACTCTGCGTGAGATATATCTTCCCGCTTTTGAGATTGCCATTAAAGAGGCTCAGCCGTGGACGGTTATGAACGCATATAATCAGATTAACGGCGTATTCGCTTCCGAAAACGGACATACCCAACAGGAAATTGCAAGAGGCGAATGGGGCTTTAAGGGTCTTTTTGTTACCGACTGGGGCTCATCTGTTGACAGAATTCCCGGACTTGAAAACGGTACCGACCTTGAAATGCCGTCCTCGGGCGACCTTAATACAAAGCTTATCATAAAGTCCGTTAAAGACGGCACTCTTGATGAAAAAGTACTTGATGAAAGAATTGACGCGGTTGTTGACCTTATTCTTAAGTCAAAGCCCGCTCTTGAGGGTACATATACCTTTGACCCCGAAGCGCACCACGCTATCGCGGCTGAAATCGCTCAAGGCTCAATGCAGCTTCTTAAAAATGATGACGATATCCTTCCGCTTAAAGCAGGACAGAAGGTTGCCGTTATCGGTGAGCTTGCCGCTTCTCCGCGTTTCCAGGGCGCAGGCTCCTCGGTAATTAACCCGACTAAGCTTGACAACGCGCTTGATAACTTAAAGGCTCTCGGCGTAGACGTTACATACGCACAGGGCTATGAAAAGAGCAAAAACGAGGTTAATCCCGAGCTCTTTGACGCTGCTAAGGCTGCTGCCGAGGCTGCTGATGTTGCTCTTGTATTCGTTGGTCTTACCGAAGAATTTGAGGGCGAGGGCTACGACAGACTTGATATCAATATGCCCTCAAGCCACAACGAGCTTGTTAACGCAATTGCAGGCGTTAATCCGAATACGGTTGTTGTTCTTGCGGGCGGCTCAGTTGTTCTTATGCCTTGGCTTGATAACGTTAAGGGTCTCCTTAATTCAGGTCTCGGCGGACAGGCTACGGGCGTAGCTGTTGCTAAAATTTTAACCGGCGAGGTTAATCCCTCGGGCAAAACAAGCGAAACCTATCCGACTGCATTTGAGATTAATCCGACCTTCGGAAACTATCCCGGCGGACCCGTTACAAGCGAGCACAGAGAGAGCGTATTTATCGGTTACAGATATTATGATGCTGCAAATCTTGACGTTGTATTCCCGTTCGGTTACGGTCTTTCCTATACCAAGTTTGAGTACTCAGACCTTAAGCTTTCCTCAAAGAGCATTAAGGATACCGATACTCTTACCGCTACCTTCAAGATTAAGAACGTGGGCGAAGGAGACGGCGCAGAGGTTGCTCAGCTTTATGTTGCCGACAAAGAGTCGACTATCTACCGTCCCGTTAAGGAGCTTCGCGGCTTCAAAAAGGTATTTATCCCCGCAGGCGGAGAGGCTGAGATAACAATAGAGCTTGATAAGAGAGCGTTTGCTTTCTTTAACGTAAATACTAACGACTGGTTTGTTGAAAGCGGCGACTTCGATATTCTTGTAGGCTCCTCCTCAAGAGATATTAAGCTTTGCGAAACAGTTACAGTTGAGGGAACAGTTGAAGGCGAAATTCCCGATTATAAAGCAACTGCTCCAAATTACTACAATAACGTTAAAGGCATTACCCGCGACGATTTTGCAGCAGTTTATAAGAGCGCAAACGGCGAGCTTCCTAACCCCGAAATTGATACCGAAAAGGAAATTGATAAGTATTGCTGTCTTAACGACGCAAGACATACAAAGTGGGGCGGAAGAATCTGCAGACTTATTGAAAAGATAATGAGCAAGATGGGCTCGGCTGAAAACGGCGACGGAAAAATGCTTGCCGCTATGGCAACCCAGATTCCTATCAGAAACTTCATTGCAATGTCAATGGGCGCTTTCTCAGAGAAGCAGGCTAACGGTCTTATGATGATTCTTGACGACAGAAAGTCAACCTTCGTAGGCTTTAACGCAATATTCTGGCGTCTCGGCGGAACAATCTGCAGACTTCCGAAGCTTCTTAAATCCATCTAATTTCTCAATTCAGGGTGAATACAATGAAAAAAACACTGACTAAAGTTCTTTGCTTTGTTCTTACCTTCATTATGGTATTTTCAAGCGCAAGCATCGCGTTTGCAAAGGAAAAGGTAACTCCGATTATACTTGTTCACGGTGTAGGCGGAAGCCCCGTATTTGAAAACGTAGGAACAAAGGATGAAACTGAAATTAAAAATCTCGGAATAGGCGAGGTTACGGGACTTTTAACTCAAAAGGGTCTCCTCGGCGAAGCAATGAGGCTTCTCTCCTCCGAGGTTGAGCTTGACGAGGACGAATTCCTCGGTGCGCTCGGAAGCTATTTCAAGGATAATAAATTTAACCTTGATAAAAACGGCAATCCCCAGCAGGGACAGGGCATAAACAATTACTGGACCGATTCGCTTGCGCATCATAAGGACTATTGGCAGAATGCAGAAAATTCCGAGTTTGCGCTTGCAAGACAGCTTTGTAAAACGGTTGGCGCAAAGAACGTTTATGCGTTTAATTACGATTGGCGTTGCGACGTTTGCGAAACCGCTAAAAAGCTGCGTAAGTTCGTAATTAACGTTAAGAAAAAGAAAAAGGTTAAAAAGGTAACGCTTGTCGGATGTTCACTCGGCGGCGCGGTTCTTTCGGCTTATATTGATTCGTATAAGGCTAAAAAGGACGTTAAAAGGTTTATCTTTGTTAATCCTGCAATCGGCGGCGTAGACGTTGCAAGAGCATATGCGCTTGACCTTAAGATTGACAAAAAGCAGGTTCTTAAATATCTTAACGGTATGCAAAACGCAAACCCCGGAACCTCTCAGGTTACTATCTTCAAAGCTGTAAAGGCACTCGGCGATAAGCGAGTTGCGATTGCGGCGGATAATCTTGCGCAGTTTGCAAAAAGCAAGAAGAACGTTCAGCGTCTTTTTACAGAGGTTATTAAACCTTGGCTCGGAAATATAGTTGCGCTTTGGGAGTGTATTCCGTATAACAGTTTTAATAAGGCTGTAAAGGAAATGAGCGCAATCGGCGTGCTTGATAAGAGCAGCGGCGTTTATAAAAAGATTACGCATTACCACGGCGTTCAGGGTCGCTTCAGAAAGAATATCAAAGCGGTTAAAAAGAACGGCGCGGAGGTTGCTATTATTGCAAATTACGGCGAACCCGGTATTCCCGTAACGTCAAAGGCTAATAATCATATCGACGGACTTATTGATACTAAGTATGCGTCCGGCGGTGCAACCGTTGCTGCTTTCGGCAAAAAGCTCAAGGGCAAGAAGGCAAAGGGCAAGTATGTTTCGGGCGATAAGATTATTAACGCTAAAACCTGCGTTCTTCCCGAAAACACCTGGTTTATAAAAAATCTTCAGCATATGCAGTTCCGTTCGGATACTCAGGCAACTAAGTTTATTGCAAAGCTTGCCTGCGGAAAGTCAAAGCTCAACCTTAAGGCTGTTAAGAAGAATTATAAGCGCACCCAGTTTATTAAGGCTGACGCGGACCAGAATCTGAAGAATATTAAAAAGAAGTAATTATATTATGGGAGGGTCTTTGCGCCCTCCCATAATTCTTAAAGGAGGTAAATTTATGAAAAAAGCTTTATCATTATTTTTAGCGGTAATAATGCTTCTTAGTATTGCTCCGTCAACGGCGTTCGCTGCAACTGCTAAAACCACCACCGGCACAAACGCTACGGGCTTAGCGTATACCAAGACCACCGAAAACTATGACGGCTATCGTTTTGTTAAGGGAACAAAGGCAGTATGGGATTGCAGCGACTATACTCTTACGGCTACTGTTACTGCTGTTTCGGGAAGCAAGGCGACTTTTAACGTAGGTTTCAAGAACAAGGCTGCGAAAACATACGAGATTAAATACGTTGCCAACGATAATTTTGATACCTGCGACTCAACCGAAGCAATAAACTTTACGGTTGATACAACAAAGCCCGATATCCTTTCCACATCGTCAGTTTGCGGAAGTCAGTTTGTTAAGCTTGTTGTTATTAACGGCACAAACGAGGATACTTACGGACTTACTTATTATATCAGTCCCACATACAGAATTAATTCCAATTCCCTTGTTGTAACCAAGAATTCGTTTACTCTCGGTACTTATGCCTTTGAATCAATTGTTCAGTACAGAGTAAAAGGCACAAGCGCATGGAGTAAAAAGGCTTTTGCCAAAAACAGTAAGATGTATTTAGGCGGTCTTAAAGCAGGAACGACTTATGAGGTTCTTCCTCTTTGTAAGATGTACTATACCGACATTGAAACTAATCAGAGAATGTATGTTATTGACGCGGTTTGTAAAACAATTACTTTAACGACCTCTTTAACCGTAAAGCCCAAAGTAACCTCGATTAAGGTAACAGGCATTAAATACGGTAAGAAAACAATTCCCGCTCACTGGGAGGACCACGCTAATCAGCCAAGCGTATGGCGTAAAACCGAAAAGCTCAATACTGCAAATTATAAGGTTACCGTTAAGGTAAAGAGCGTTCCTAAAAAAGCAAAGGGTCTTGTTATGACAATAGGAGGCACTTCCTATTATGCAAAGGGAAACAAAAAGAGCTATACCTTTAACCTGACCTATCAGGACCATAAAAAGATTAAGGGCAAGAAAATGACCGCTAAGTTCGCTTATTCAAGCAATACCAACGGCAAATCGCCCCTCGGCAAAGGTCCCGCAAAAACAGCAAAATACAAAATCAAAAAAGGAACATACAAAGTTAAATAATAGTTATACAGGGGGAGGGCTTTATGCTCTCCCTTTTTTCGGCGCTCGCTCGATAAGCAGAAAGGGTGTACTGAATTTTTCATTACAACTTAAATATTCTGTTAACAAAATATTCATATTTTTATTGATTTTTAAGTATTATTGTGATAAAATATATGTGTGATAGTTTGATTTAAAATATTTTATGAAAGGAGTTGATATTATGAAAGCATATAAAAAGCTTATCTGTGCGCTTTTAGCGTTTGTTTTAGCTTGTTCTTCTTTAATGTCGGCTCCGTTCGTTTTTGCAGACAGCCGCGATAATATTGTTTTTTCACAGTCGTATTACGATATGATTTCTTCAATTCAGACTCAGATGAAAAACAGAGGAAGCGAAATTAAAGTATCCTTTGATTTATCCTTTGCGGACGATAATATTAATTATACCGAAGATGAGGCTGAGGAAATTTACGGCGTAAACGATTTTTATACTTATATTCTTGAGGATATTTATAAGACTAATACCGACGACCCTGCTCTCGGCGATTACCTCTATAACTCGATAACGGGATATGAAACGGGCGGTATTACCCACTCAAAGACCTATGCCGACGCAACTTACTCTCAGCAGGTCGGCTACCGTTTTAATTATTCTTTCGTTTTCAGCTACTATTCAACGGGCGAACAGGAACAGAGAGTTTCTGAATTTTCTGCTATGTTTAAAAGAAAATTCAATCTCGCTAACGCAAGCGAATATATGAAGGTTAAAACGATTTACGATTTTATCGTAAGAAATACCGATTACGACGACGAGGTAAGAGCGGGCGCTTTCAGCAAGGCTTATTCAACCGACCGCTTTAAGCTTTCTCACTCTGCTTTCGGCGCGATTTACGGAAGACTTTTAACCTACAACGACGGGGGAATGCTCTCAAGCGCGCTCACGGTAACTCCCGAATCCTACGCAGCCGGCTTATTTGATGACAGTGTCGAAGAGGTTATCGGCGGCGAATCGGTAATTAAAAAGAAGTCCCAGGGCCTTGCAGTCTGCGAAGGCTTCTCAAAGCTGTTCTACTATCTTTGTAAGGATAACGGAATTGACTGTCATATTGTCGACGGCGATTATGACGCTTCTATCGGAATAACTGACCCCCATGAGTGGAATTACGTAAGACTTGACGACGGTCAGGGCGACGGCTATAAATGGTTCTATGTTGATTCAACCTATTCGGGTCAGCATACTCAAAAATTTATTGATTGTAATAATTACAATTTCTTCCTTCGCGGAACGCATAATCCGTACTTTGCAATTAACGTACATCCCCAGCCCTATCATAATAAGGGCGTCGGCGAAAACGAAAAGGTACAGCTTTACGACTGGTATAACGAACCATGGTACGGTAATTCTCCGGTATCCGAAATTGATTACCGTTTCGGTAAAGCGGTTGTTGAAAAAGACGAGCTGCTCTCTTACGGCGTAGTTCTTACAAGACTTACCGATTACGGAGACGGCGTACCGAAGGCTGCGTATCTGTATATTGACTCAAACGGCTGTGTTTCCAAGACCTTGGACGAGCAGGGCAATCCGGTTGATATTCCGTGTGAAGGTTTTGAGTATAACGGAGTTAACGCCGATTATACCTTTACTGCTCCGTATCTTGTTGACGAACAATACTCCTATCAGGTCGTGTCCGGCGCGGACGCTAATACAAACGGGGATTATTACGCAATCGTTATCGGCGATAATTCCGAATGTACTATTCCGTTTAACGTTATTCCACTCGATATGAGTAAGGACGAATTTAATTCCCATTACGACCCCGACGAAACCAGAATTCAGGATAAAACCTATTTCAATAACGAGCCTGTAACGCCTCAGGTTTTGATTATTGATACGCATAAGCACGCCCTTGAAAAAGACAGGGATTTCGATATTAAATACGAAAAATATACCGATGCGGCTCTTGTTCCCGTTGAGGGTAATTCAATAAAAGAAATAGGTCTTTATAAGGTATCAATATACTTTAAAGGAAATTACAGTGGCGTTTACGATTTTGATTTCCTTATTGATAAGGCGCTGCTTTCAAGGGCTATGTTCAACGTTGAGGAATATGAATATATCCCGCGTCAGCTTCGTCAGAATTCAAGTATTCAGTATCAGGGTCAAAGCGTTTCGGTAGGCAATCTTGACAATCCTAAGACAATTTTTGAAGTAGGTCTTAAATACGGAGGAGTTCAGCTTACCGCAAACGGAATTCCGATTTATAATAATGTGGATTATACAATTACCGGCTACGGAGGAAACATTAATTATAACGATACCGGTTATGTCAGAATTACGGGTAAACAGGGAAGCGTAAACCTTGTAGCAGGCGATTCGGTTAATCTTAACTATAAGGTATCAAAGCGTTATGACGTATCCCGTCTTAACGGAACCTATGCCGACTCGAACACCGTTAACAAATATTATTATAACGGCACGGCGCAGAAACCGAATCATTTTGATAACCTTGACGAAACTCTTATTAAGGGTACCGAGTATAAGATTACGGGTTATTCTGACTGTACCGATGCAGGGGTTGCAAAGGTTCATATTGCGGGTATTCCCGAAAACGGTACAACAGGTACTGCAACCCTTTATTACCGTATTAATACCGTAAGCATTACCGATTGCTCCTTTGCATATAAGGGCATTCAAAACGGTAACGTCCTTTATACAATGACTAACGGCTCAAAAACTCTTGTTAAGGGTACTGATTTCACATTTACCCAGACTAAAACGAGCACGGGCTATAAGCTTGTATTTAAGGGTATCGGAAATTACTCGGGTACCTCTAACGTTGATTTAAGAGTAAGTACTTCGGGAACGGGCGGCGGAACCTCGGGCGGTTCCTCGGGAAGTTCGGGAACAACCACCATTACAACCGTAACTAATAATATCGTAGTTAAAATAGTAATGAAAATCCCGAAGATTACTTATCTTAAGTCTAAAAAGAAAAAGCAGCTTACGCTTAAGTATTCCAAACCGGGCGGAAATATTACGGGTTATCAGATTCAGTACAGCCTTAAGAAAAACTTTAAAGGCGCGAAGACCTATACCTTTAAAGGCGCTAATACAAGAACTATTACTATTAAAAATCTTAAAAGAAAGAAAAAGTATTACGTCAGAGTCCGTACCTACTATAAGGGTAAGACTAAAACATATTACTCAAAATGGTCTTCGGCTAAATCCGCAAAAACCAAATAACTGTTAAAGAAAGGGGAGAGTGCGTCTCTCCCTTTTTTAATATATTTACTTGCATTAGAATTAATATAGTGTTATTATTTAATTGTATTATTTTAATTAAAGGAAGTGTCATTATGAGAAGTCATGAGGTAACTACAAGACATAAGCTGCTTGAAGACGGAAAGCTCGTTGAGCCCGGCTGGAGCAGGAGTCAGGTTCAGATTTATGACAGAAACGACATTAAAAAGCGTAAAACGAGAATTAAAGAGTGGGATTATTACTATGTAATGAGTAATGAACACAAATTCTGTATCTGTATGACCGTATCCGATTTGGGATATCTCGGTTTGCACTCGGTAAGCTTTATAAATCTTGAAAACGCTACCGAAAAAACGGAAAGCATTATTATCCCTTTCCCGCTCGGTAAAACTAATATGCCCTCAACTACCGAAAAGGGTGACGTAAAATTTAAGAACAAGAAGCTTGCAATCGAGTTTTTAAACGACGGGGAAAAGAGAGTTCTTCGTATGAGTTATCCCTCTTTCAACGGAGGAAAGGGCATTCGCTGTAATATCGTTTTAACCGACGAGCCAAAGGAGAGTATGGTTATAGCGACTCCGTGGGACGAGGATGAACACGCTTTCTATTATAATCAGAAGATTAATCCCATGCGCGCTTCGGGTAAGGTTGAGTACGACGGCAAGACCTATGAACTCAATCCCGAAACCGACTTCGGCGGACTTGACTGGGGACGCGGCGTTTGGACTTACGATAATTACTGGTATTGGGGCTCGGGCTCGGGTCAGGTTGACGGAGTACCCTTCGGCTTTAATATCGGCTACGGCTTTGGCAATACCAAGGCAGCAAGCGAAAACGTAATTTTCTATAACGGAAAGGCTCATAAATTTGACGACGTTAAGTTTAATATAAGCGAAAACTATACCGACCCGTGGACGTTTACCTCGAGCGACGGACGCTTTGAAATGGACTTTGTTCCGATTATTGACAGAGCGGCTAAGATTGACCTTAAGGCAATTATTACCGACCAGCATCAGGTATTCGGAAAAATGAGCGGTAAGGCTGTTCTTGACGATGGAACGGTAATTGAGATTAAGGATTTCCTTTGCTTTGCCGAGGAAGTTCATAATAAGTATTAAGGAGATAAATATGGATTATAATGAAGTATTGAAGGTGTTTCTGAAATATCTTCCGTATATGCTTTTTTCGGGCTTTATGTCGCTCGGCTGGAGGATTTTTCTTACCGTTGCCGTTTATAACGATTCCAAGGCGAGAGCCCTTGTTTCAAAAACCGCGTATACGGTGTTTACCTTTTTATTCCCGCTGATTACGGGAATCATCTATCTTTGCTCAAGAAATAATGCAAAAACGAGCGCGCCGAAGCTTTGTACGAGCTGCGGTACCACCGTTCAGCCGGATTTCAATTTCTGTCCGAACTGCAACTCGCCCTATCTTGTAAGCTATGAGGTTCATAATGCAAATAAGCTTAAAAGCAACGCCAAAACCTTTATGATTGTTGCAATTTGCTGTTTTATAGCCTCACATATGGTAAACGCTTCTTATCAGACAAAATTTGCCGAGGACCTCAGAAAGGCTACCTCAGGAAACTCAAGCTCAAGTCCTTACGGAGATTTTAAGGATTTTGAGGATTTCTTTGAGCAATACGAGGACCAAAACGGCGGTAATAACGGTAACGATAACAATAACGACAACGACAGCGCGGCTGACGATTTTAATAATTTCGGAAACAATAATTAAATGAAGGGAAAAGACTATGAAAAAGAGGGTATTATCATTAGTCCTGGCTTTCGTTCTTTTAATCCAGATTTTAACAATCTGCTTTTCGGCTTCGGCTGCAAGCAAGACTCCCGTTTGGGATAAGTATTCCAAAAACGGCTCCCACGCCGTAGCGACTGCGGAATTCAAAATTAACGGCTTTAATTTTACTTATAAAGCGTGGTATCCCAAGGATATTAAAAAGCTTTCAAAATGTCCTGTGCTGCTTTATTGTAACGGTACCGGCTCAAGCTATCTTAAAGACCCTATTACGGGTAAGTTCTTAACCGTTGCCGCTTCTTACGGCTTTATCTGCGTTACAAATTCCGATGAGAATTGCGGAACGGGTAAAAGTATGGACGCGGCTATGACGAAGCTTTTAGAATTTAATAATACTAAATCAAGTCCTTTTTATAAAAAGGTTGACGCTTCAAAGGTAGCCCTTGCGGGACACTCGCAGGGAGCAACCTGTACTATGAATTTATCCGACCCCGCGCAGTATTCAAACGCTAAATACTATAAGGCAATTTACGCCTGTTCACTTCCGACTAACGCGCTTGCCGCGTCGCCTGCGCAAAACTGTCCCTATGACTCAACCAAGGTTAAGGTGCCAACCCTGCTTACTGCGGGAAGCGGCTTTACCGACCAGGGCTTTATATGTCCTATTGAAAAGAGCTTAAGACCTAATTTCAGCAATATCAAAAGCGACGTATATATGGCAAGATTAGACGGAGTGGAGCATGCCGAGAGTATGCAAAAGACCTACCCCTATATGGTTGCATGGATACTTTTCAGACTTAATAATAACCAAACAGCCGCTAAAGCTTTTATCGGCGCAAAGCCCGAGCTTAAAACAAACCCCAAGTGGATTGATTTTAAGGTTAAGCTTACTAAAAAAGAATGTACCTTAAATAAGGTTAAGCCTGCTAAAAAGGCGTTTAAGGCTGCGTGGAAAAAGCAAGCTCACGTAAGCGGATATAAGATTTCTTATTCAACTAACTCGAAATTTAAAAAAGCCAAAACCGTAACGGTTACAACCTCAACAAAGGGTGCAAAGACAGTTAAGAAGCTTAAGTCTAAAAAGAAATACTATGTACGCGTAAGAGCTTATACCAAGATTGGAAGTAAGAATTATTACTCCGATTGGTCATCTGTTAAAACAGTTAAAACAAAATAATTAAAATCGCTTGATAATTATTAGATAATCTGTTAAAATAAGTATATTATGTGATAGTAATCGCACTATGAGAAATTTGTTTGCTTATAGTGCGATTATTCGGAAAAGGAGTTAATTCAGTATGGGCGAAAAGAAAAGTGTTAATACATATACGGGAAAAGAGCTGTTCGGCTACTTAACGGGTATGTTCGGTCAGAACCTTATTTATCAGGTCATTGCCGCAGGTCTTGTAAGCGTATATCTCGGAACTGTTCTTTATATCCCCGCTGCCGCAGTATCTGCAATTATCTTTGCGGCAAGAATCTGGGACGCTATTAACGACCCGATGATGGGTACAATTGTTGACAGAACGCACACAAAATGGGGTAAGTGCAGACCTTATCTTATCTTCTTCCCTGCAATTATAGGCGTGTTTACAATACTTTGCTTTATGAACGGTATTTATACAAATCCCGGAGCAAGTAAAGCGCTTATAGTAACATGGGCTGCCGCTTCTTACATAATCTGGGGTATGCTGTTTACTGTTTGTGATATTCCTCTTTGGGGAATCACCTCGCTTATGACCGAGGACGAAAATGACCGCGCAAAGATTATCGGTCTTGCCCGTATGGCAGCAGGTATCGGCGGTATAGGTACAGTTGTAAGCTTTATTCCCGATTTCCTTAAAGGCAATTTTGAAGGTAAATATAACGCAATGGTTGACGGCGTTAAGTACACCCAGCAGATGGCTAATAACGATACTAAAAAAGCCGCTTGGATTGCAACCGTTGTTATTCTTACCGTAGTAGCTACAATCCTTTTTGAAATCGCAGGTCTTGTAACCCGTGAAAGAGTTCCCGGCGACGCTGAGGACAAGAGAGGAATTATTGATAACTTTAAGATTATGTGGGGCTGCTTACCGTTCAGACAGATTCTTATTTCAGGCGTATTAAGAAGCCCGCTTCAGCTTCTTATGATTCTTGCTATGCCGCTTATGCTTTACTACTACACCGATAACGCGTTTGATAAAGTAGGCGAGCTTGACGGAGGTCAGCGACTTATTAAGATTGCCGTAATCGGACTTGCGGTATTTATTCCGCAGTTTGCTGCAATGGCGGTTACTCCGAACCTTGTTAAAAAGTTTGAAAACAAAGCAATATATAATGCGTTTACCGTACTCGGTGCAATTCCATACGCGCTTATCTTTGTTGCATATCTTATCTTTAAGGGCGACCTTTTAAGCTGGATAGGAATTGTAATTACAGCCGTATGTATCGGACTTGCTTCGGCTTCAATGGGCGGTATTAACGTAATGCAATCAATTATGATTGCCGACTGCGTTGACTATGAGGAATTCCATAAGGGCTACCGTCCCGACGGCGTATTTTTCTCGGGTCAATCCTTCCTTACAAAGCTTTCCGGCGGTATTGCCGCTCTTATCCAGGGTCTTGTTTATACAGTAGTAGGTTTCTCGGGTAAGAACCTTGACGATATTAACTATCAGCTTGCAAACGGAAAGCACTTCTTTGAGCTTGACGGCGGTAAATACGCAGCCGCAATGTTCTTCCTTATCTCAATTCCGGTTGCTGTCGGTATGCTTCTTTCATATCTTCCGATGAGAAAGTACGCTATGACCGACGCTGAACATAACGATATGCTTGCCGCTCTTATTGAAAGAAGACAGCAAAACGCCTCTGAAGCTCCCGCTGAGATTAACGCTCAGGAGGAGGCTTGAAACGAAGTCGCCCGTGTTTTAGACGAAAATATGGACGAAATTGTAAAACAGATTAACGAGCTTTAATTAAACGTTTAACCCCCTTGTGCTTAAGTGCAAGGGGTGTTTTTATACAAATATGTCATATGTAAAAATAATTGTAAAAAAATATTAAAAGTTTTTAAGTTTATATAAAAAATAATGTGATAGATGCTATAATAAATAGGACTTATATATAGAGATATTTTTCTCTTAATTTTAAAAAAGGACAGTGATTTTATGAAAATGGTTTTTAAGAAATTAACTGCAGTAACGCTCAGCGTTATTTTAGCTGTAACAGTATGGGTTTCACCCTTCGGTATGAGCGCCTTTGCGTCAAGCAGCAAGCGTTACGTTGAGGGCGAGGCTGTTGCCGTTTTAAAGGACGGAGTTAAAAGCAGCGATTTAACAGGCGGTTCGGTTAAGCTTAAGAAGAGCTTTTCTTTTGACAGTAAAGGCGAGGAGCTTAATATTGCCGTTTTAAAATCAAACACGCTTTCAACCAAGCGGCTTATAAATAAGCTTAAAGACAGCGATAACGTAAAATCGGTTATCCCCAATTATAAAAAGCATATCACCTCCGTAACAGATGATTCTTATTCCTCCTTCCAGTGGGCGCTTGACAATACGGGTATGAGCGGCGGAACCGTAAATGCCGATACTAACCCCGAAGGACTTTGGGACAGTGCCGCTCAGGCGGAAAAGGAAAAGGTTATTGCCGTTGTTGATACGGGTATTGATTATAACAATCCCGAATTTGCGGGCAAGCTTTGGGAAAATCCCTACGGAAAAAAGCTTGTAGGAAAATACGGCTATGATTTTTCGGGTGATAACGAGGACGCAACTCCTCTTGACAATAACGGCCACGGAACTCACTGCGCGGGTATTATTGCCGCAAACGCCGATAATCAGGCAGGTATAAGCGGTATAAACAAGACCAACGTAAAGATAATGGCAATTAAATGGCTTGACAGCGAGGGCAGCGGAACAACCGAAGGCGTTCTTGCCGCTTACGATTACATTGAAAGAGCTATGCAGCTCGGCACAAACGTTGTTGCAATCAATAACTCCTGGGGCGGTTTAGGCGACCTTGACGAGCAAAGCATATATGACGAAATATTTGATAAATTCGGCGAAATGGGCGCAATTTCGGTAATTGCCGCAGGTAACGACGGGGAAGCGATAAATGCTGAAGAAGAGGACGATATTTATAACGTACCCGCCGCATCGTCAAGCAAATACGCTTTAACCGTTGCCGCAACAAATAATAAGGACGAGCTTGCTTCATTTTCAAGCTATTCCGAAAAGTACGTTGATATTGCGGCTCCCGGCTCAACAATTCTTTCAACCGTAAGCTACGATTGCTTTAATCCCTCTATTTATACCGACGCCAAGAGGACTGAAACGGTAAATGTAATTCAGGATTATAACGGCGAATTTACAAGCGCTTCCTTCGGTTATCCCATTGTTGATACAACAACGGGCAAAAACAGCTATGCCTCATATCCGCTTTCCGATAAGCTTGTCGTATCAAGGAGCGATGATTCCTTCGGCAGCGGTGGTAATGCGGTTTGCGTAAAAACAAACGAAGCTCCTAATACAAATAAGAACTATTCCTATCTATTTACCGTTCCGTTTACGGTAGCGGATAAAGACGCCGACTATTCGGTAAGCTTTATGTTTAAGGGCTTGGGCTATTCCGATATTATTGTTTACGATGTTCCTGCGGATTTTGATTATGAGGAACTTGAAAACATTGAATACAGCGCTAACTGTATCGGCGAGGACGGTATGAACGGATGGGACCATATCTTCTTTACCTCGTCGCCGAGTAATGACGAAACCTATGAAAAGGCAAATGACAGAAAGCTCGTATTCTTAATTGACAGCGTTGCCAACGGTGAAAACACCTCGGTTATTCTTGACGATTTGGCAATCAGTAAACAGGGAATAGACGCCTCCTTATTTGAAAGGTACGATTTTCACAGCGGTACCTCAATGGCAACTCCTTACGTTTCGGGCGCGGTTGCGCTTCTTGAAAACGCATATCCGAAGGCAAGAATAAACGATATTATTAATATGATTAAGAACACGGGAAGATATTCCGCGGCTCTTGAGGGAAAGACTCAAAACTCAAGAATTCTCTCCCTTGAAAACGCCGAAAAATGTCCTCCGCTTATTTCAAGCGTTGCTTATAATAAGGACGGAAAGGTAAGCGTTAAGGGCTCGTTTATGAGCGTTGGAAGCGTTAACGTTAATTCAGCCGAGGTTACTCCCGAATCCAACGACGGCGAAACAATCGTTTTAAAAGACGATAATTATAATACTAAAAAGGCAACCGTTAGTGTAACTAACGAATACGGACAGGATACCTATACAACTCTTCTTTCAAAGAAAACCCTTTATCCCGAAGTTAAAAACGTTATTGGCTCGCCCTCGGGCAGCTCCTCAAGCGTTATGCTTCAAAACGAAAGCGTTGCATATTTCGTATCCGACGGCGGCTCGGTAGGTACTTTGGAGTACGACAAGGACGACGAAGTATATACCTATGAGGAAGCCGACAACGATATTGATTTTACAAAGCTGTTTAAGAATTACAGTAAGAATAATACAAAGGAAATCACAAGCGCGGTATATTCCGACGGATTTATATATTTCACCGCCCTTACCAAAACCGTAACCTCAACGGGCGTTGCTATCGGTTGCGACTGCGCGTTCGGAAGCTTTGACCTTAATAACGAAACGACCGCTCTGCTTTGCGATTTACCCGACGACGCGGACGCCTTTGCTTCTCTCGGCGCATATAAGGGTAATATCCTTCTTATCGGCGGTATAACCGACAGCGGCTTGAGCAATAAGGTATATAAATATAACAAGAGCAAGAAAGCCTTTGAAGCGTCAGGCACTCTTCCCGAAGGAAGAGCGGGCGCAAAATTCCTTCAGTTTGAAAATACGCTTGTTGGCGTTTACGGTATTAACGAGGCGGGAACGCTTCCCGACGTTCGTATGTTTAACGGCAGCGCGTGGACCAAAGCTCCGCTCGGCTATGAGAGCGAGGATTATAATACCGTAGATTATAATAAAACTAAATATAATATGTACTTCGGTAATCTCGGTACCGAAAACAACGGCGTGTTCTGTAACGGCTCGTATCTTTACGGAGTCGGCGATACCTTCGTATTCAATATGAAAACAAAGAAGGTCGTTGATTCAAAATATTCCTCAAGAAACGATTTAACGCAGGAAAGACTTGTGGGCACAACCCTTCCGGGCTGCTTTATCGGCTTTGAGGAAAGCGTAAGCTTTGATATTTTCGGCTCCTTCGGTATTTTTGCCGACGATACAACGAATACTCTTGAAAAGCTTATTACAACCCTGCTCAGCTCGCCGGGCACTCCCCACAGCATTCCCGTAAGTAACGAAAAATTCTTCCCGCCTGAAAAGGAAGACAATGAAGAAGAGGAAGATGACTGGGGCGACTGGAATATTGACTGGGGCGATGAAGAAGAACAGGCACCCACGCCGACTGCAAGTCAGCTCAAAAAGGCTAAGCTCAACAAAAAGCTCAATCTTAAAGAGTCAAAGATTTCGACCAATGCCAAGGTATCAAAGAAAGCCATTAAAGCAAAATGGAAAAAGGTAAAGGGCGCAAGCAATTACCAGATAAGATACCGCAAGGCGGGTGCAAAAAAGTGGAAATATAAGTACACTAATAATAAAACGAACTATTTGATTAAAAAGCTTAAAGTGGGCGAGCTCTACGACGTTCAGATAAGAGCGCTTAAAAAGACCTCAAAGGGCTGGCAGCGTTCCGAGTGGTGTAAGGTTAACCGAAGATATATCAAAACCGTAAAGATTACAAAGCTTCAGCTTTACAAAACTATGGTAAGAGTAAGCTGGAAGAACGATAAAAAAGCAAACGCTTCCCAGATTATCGTATACTCCGACAAAGCCTGCACAAAGAAGGTTAAATCTCTTAAGGTCAAGGGCTCAAAAACGAGCAGAGCCAGAATAAAGGGACTAAAGAAAAACACCAAATACTATGTTAAGGTAAGACCTATCAAGAAAAAAGGAAAGAATGAATACTTAGGTCAGCTTTCCTCCTCAAAAGCCTTTAACACAAAAAAATAAGGCTCTCTGAGCCAATAAAACAAACCCCGCTCAAACGAGCGGGGTATAGTTTATTTATAATTGATTTTTAATTTCTGACACCCTGCAATCTCTGTATCCATACTCCGAATACCTCTCTTGTAAAGAAGGTCGGCTTTGAGGGCTTTGTTGAATTTGAGGGGAGCGACGACGGAGAAAGTCCGTTCTTTCTACAAATCATTGACGCTCTGTACTGGTGATAATCCGTAGTAGCAACCGCTACTTCCTTTGACATATTATTATCTTCAATAATCTTAAGCGAATTTTTAACGTTTGTATCCGTGCTTGTTGATTTATCCTCAATGATAATCCTATTGCCGTCAATACCGCTTTCGGTCATAAGATTGTAAATACATTGTCCCTCGCTTAAATTCTCGTCATATCCCTGACCGCCCGAGGCAATTGCAACGGCGTCGGGGTGATTTTTCATATATTCGGACGCAGCGTCGCATCTCTTTTTAAGCGAATAGCTCGGCTTGTCGCCCCTTATCTGACATCCGAGAACGATAACCGTTGTCTGATTATCGGCTGTATAATGGGAGTGACTTATTATATTTGTGAGAGTTATGAAAAACGCCGTAAAGAATATTATAACGGCAAGTGCGATAAAAGACAGGATAATCTTTCCCGACGTGTTGCCCAGGATACCCGAAATAAACTTGTTTATCCTTGTAAACAAAAGGGAATATATAACGAGCAAGCCCGAGATACCGAGCCCGAAAAGATTGCCCGCGTTTATTACGCCGAGCGTCAGAAGAGGCGGCGAGTAGAGCATAAAAAGGGCTACCGCTGCGACTATAAGAAGAAGTCTTATTATAATTGAAATCATAAAAACTATCGTTTCCTTTTTAATTTTTGTTTTCATTTTTAACCTCTGCGTTTTATTTATGTCTAACTTATTTTATCATATATAAAATCATCATACAAGTGCTTTATTTTTTATTTATAATATGATATAATGTCTAAAATTATTAAAAAGGAGGGATAATATGCCACGCTGGATACCTGTTCACGAAAAGGTGGACGTGCCGGTTTTTAAAAACGTAATGTATGCGGTTAAAATGCTTAGTAAAGCGGATAAGGCCATTATTCCTTCCGTTATTGTTTCCCAGGTTTCAACCCAGGTCTTTACTCTTTTTATACAGGGAATACTTTTTCTTAAAATACTTCTCGGTATTATTGAGGGAAAAAGCAGCTTTGAATACTATTTTAAAGTGCTTTTGATGTTTTTGGTATGCGGCTTGATATATGAAATAATTATAATTGTATCCGATTATATCCAGAATATTTCCTTTAAAAGAGTATTTAAAGGACTTAATAATATGATATTCAAAAAGGCTGCTGAGGTTGACGTCAGCTGCTATGAGGACCCTGAGTTTTACGACGCTTACCAAAGAGCAACCGATATTCTCACGGGCGGTGTATACCTTGCCTTTCTTATGGATTTTTCTATGCTGATAGGTAATGCAATATCGCTGATACTTGTAGTCGGCGTTGTAAGTGCAATCGACCCCGCATATCTTGTCTTTCTTTCTCCTATAATAATTGTTTTTGCGGTACAGATTGTAAGGAGTAAGCTGCTTTATAAGCGCGATTTAAAAATGACAACTAATAACCGAATTAAGGCGTATTCGATGAGAACGGTATTCCTTAAGGATTTTTCAAAGGATATGCGAACCTCAAATATCTTTTCGGTTATTATGAATAACTACAAAAAGGCGGTAAAGGACAATATCCGCATAATTAAATCCTATGGAATAAAGCTGTTTATTTACAGCCTTTTAGGCTCGGTTTTCGGAGAGTTTATCCCGATTGTCGGTACCTACGCCTATGCATCCTATCGCTTTATAAACGAGAGCGGACTTAATATATCGGGCTTCTCGGTTGTCCTGTCCTCCATTAACTCGGTGCGTCAGACAACTACGGGAATAGCCGACTCTCTCTCCGAGCTTACTAATATGGCGCTTTATTTCCAGAATCTTCACGACTTTTTCAGCTACGAGTCAAAGATTGTATCGGGCGAAAGGGAAGCCGGAGAATTTGAAAGCCTTGAATTTAAAAACGTTTCCTTCAGATATCCGAGCGCGGAAGCTAACTCAATAAATAACGTAAGCTTTAAGATTAATAAGGGCGAAACAATTGCGCTTGTCGGAATTAACGGCGCGGGTAAGACCACTCTTGTTAAGCTCATTTTCCGCTTTTATGACGTAACCGAGGGTGAAATCCTTTATAACGGAATTAATATAAAGGAATATAATCTTCCCTCGCTTCGTTTCCGTTTTGCAAGCGTTTTTCAGGATTATAAAACCTTTGCGCTTTCGGTTAACGAAAACGTGCTGTGTCATATTCCCGGGGAGGATGAAAAGGAGCGCGCCAAAACCGCGCTTATTCAGGCGGGCGTCTGGGATAAAATCAGTATGCTTCCAAACGGCGCCGATACTGTGTTAACAAGAGAATTTGATGAAAGAGGCGCGGGACTCTCGGGCGGCGAGGAGCAAAAGACCGCCGTTGCAAGAATGTTTGCCAAGGATTTTGACGTTGCAATTCTTGACGAGCCGTCCTCGGCTCTTGACCCGATAGCCGAATATAAAATGTATGAAAACCTTATTCAGGCAACAAAGAATAAAACCGTAATATATATTTCCCATCGCCTGAGCTCCGCTGTTTTAAGCGATAATATCCTTGTGCTTGACAAAGGAAGAATTATTGAAAGCGGAAAACACGAGGAGCTTATTAAAAAAGGCGGAAGGTACGCTGAAATGTTTGAGCTTCAGGCGTCCCGCTATAACGGTGAGGAGGTGGAAAGCTATGCATGATTTCAGAGCCGATAAGCCTAATCACTCCGTTTTTTCAAACGTATTCTTCTTTTTGAGGCTGATGTTTAAATACTCTCCGGTGCTTGTTATCGGCGAGTGCCTCGGAAGTATTTTAATGCTGCTGCCAACCCGTGTTATTTCGGTTATAGGCGTAAAATATGTGATTGACGTTATCCAGAAGGGCGACGACACTAAAAAGGTTGTTGCCGCGGTAATTCTTATTGCGGTAATACTTATTGCAACCGAGCTTATTAACGCCTTTTACCGTGAGGTTATAAGCGGCGTTGAACGTGAGAAAATGACAAAGGGCATTTCAACAATGCTCTATAAAAAAGCAAAAGAGCTTGACCTCGAGTCGTACGACGACCCCGATTTTTACAATAATTTTATTCTTGTAATTCAGGGCTCGGGCGAAAGAGTAACGGGCGTATTAATGCTTGTAAAACAGTACATAGGAGAGGTTATATCCCTTATTACTATTTCCTCGATTATTCTCGCTATCGACCCGATTTGCCTTTTAATCGTTCTCGGTGTTGTTGCCGTGTTTACTCCCGTAAGCCGCGTTATCGGTAATCTTCAGGCAAAAAGACAGATTGACAATAACCGACTCCACAGGAGAGCCGACTATTTTGCAAGAGTATTTTATCTTTACGATTACGCAAAAGAGGTCAGAACAAACGATATTAAGCCCCTTCTTATTCAGCGTTATAACGAAGCCGCAGACGATGTTATTAATAACCAGATTAAGTATGTAAGGAAGATTGATACAATCTATTTCTTCCAGGAATTCGGAGTTCAGATTTTCGGCTTTATGTTCCTGCTTCCGCTTTATCTCGGTTACTGCGTATTAAAAACAAAAACACTTTCGGCGGGCGATTTTGTAGCAACCTTTAACGGCGCGCTGTCAATTGCAACCTCGTTTTCTTTTCTTACCGTAAGAGTTGTGCGTATGTTTTCGGAAAGCTCAAAGCTTATTGAAAAATACAGGGAATTTCTTAACCGCGATGTAAAAATCAAGGACGGAAAAGGACTTGCGAAGCTCGGCGAGCCAAAGGAGATTGAGCTTAAAAACGTAAGCTTTACATACCCCGGAAATGACGAGCCCTCCCTAAGGGATATTAATATTAAGATTAAGCCAAAGGAAAAAATTGCGCTTGTCGGTTATAACGGCGCGGGCAAAACCACTCTTACAAACCTTCTTTTGCGTCTTTATGACGTAAGCGAGGGGAATATACTGATTGACGGGGAGGATATAAGAGAAGTAACCGTGGAATCACACAGAAACCGTTTTGCTGCGGTATTCCAGGACTTTACTCTCTTTTCGGCAACTCTCGGAGAAAACGTTTCGCTTGATACAGAGTATGACAGCGAAAGAGCAATCAGGGCTCTTAACCACAGCGGCTTTTCAAAGAAGGTTAAAAACGGACTTGAAACACCGCTTCTTCGTGAATTTGATAACAGCGGCGTTATGATGAGCGGCGGCGAAAGCCAGAAGGTTGCGATTGCAAGGGCGTTTTATAAAAACTGTCCCTATGTAATTCTTGACGAGCCCTCCGCGAATCTCGACCCGATTGCCGAATATAATCTTAACCAGTCAATGCTTGAAGCGGCTGAGGATAAAACCGTCGTGTTTATTTCTCACAGACTCTCAACTACCGTTAACGCCGACAAGATTTACGTTATGGAAAACGGAAGAATAATTGAAGAGGGAAGCCACAACGAGCTTATGCAGAAAAACGGAACATATGCCTATATGTTCAATCTCCAGGCGGAAAAGTACAAAAATGATTTTAAAGAACATTAACCACGGCTTTTCTTATCATACGGAAAAAATTGCGCTTATGTTTTTTCCTCTTGAAAAAATCAGAAATAATGAGGAAAGCGATATAATAATAATTACCGAAAAAAGAGAAAACACCTTTTGTGTAAATGCAAGGGTGTTTTCAAAGCGCCTTGAAAAAAGCTGTAATATCGGCGGCGATGACGAAGCGTTTACGCTTTCGGTATTGCTTTTTAACGTGCTTGAGGAAATTACGGGCTTTACCCCGCAATGGGGAATACTCTACGGAGTAAGACCCGCAAGACTTCTCCACTCAAAATGCGAGGCTCTCGGTACGGAGGGTGCAAAGGAGTATTTTAAAAAGAGTCTTGTAAGTGATAAAAAGCTCGAGCTTGCTTTGCGCGTTATGGAAAGCGAAAACAGGATTATTCCGCTATCGGCGGATAATTCCTTTTCGCTATATGTCAGTATTCCTTTTTGTCCTTCAAGGTGCTCGTACTGCTCCTTCGTTTCGCACAGTATTAATAACGCCCGCGACCTTATCGAGCCCTATGTTGAGCTGCTTTGTAAAGAACTTTTGAGTATTTCAAAGGTCGCAAAGGATTTAAAGCTGAACCTTGAAACCGTATATTTCGGCGGTGGAACTCCTACAACGCTGAGCCCGACTCAGCTCGATAGAATCCTTACGGTAATTGAAAATAATTTCGACTTATCGAGTATTCGCGAATACACCGTCGAAGCGGGCAGACCCGATACCGTAAATCGAAAAAAGCTTATTACGCTTTCATCTCATAACGTAACGAGAATAAGTATTAATCCCCAGACCTTTAACGACGGCGTGCTCGAAAAAATCGGCAGACGCCATACGGTAAAACAGGTTTATGATGCATTTGAGCTTGCGCGAAAATCGGGCTTTGATAATATAAATACTGATTTAATTGCGGGACTTTCGGGCGATACCCTCGAAAGCTTTAAAAACAGCGTTGACTCGGCTGTCGCTCTCGGCGCGGACAGTATAACCGTGCATAACCTTGCGCTTAAAAGTTCTTCCTATCTTGTGACCGAAAAGTTGCTTTTTGACTTGTCAAAGCGTGAGCTTACAGACAAAATGATGAATTATTCATATAATAAACTGAGCGATAATAATTATATTCCGTACTATATGTACCGCCAGAGCAAGTCCCTCGGCAATCTTGAAAACTGTGGCTGGGCAAAGCGGGGAAAAGAAGGTCTTTATAACGTCTTTATGATGGACGAAACCCATACCGTGCTTGCCGCGGGAGCGGGTGCCGTAACAAAGCTTAAAAACCCGAAAAGCGGTCATATTGAGCGTATATATAATTATAAATATCCATATGAATATATTGACGGTTTTGATGAGGTTTTAAAAAGAAAAAACGGTATTTACGATTTTTACAATAATTTATGATTTCTCTATTGAAAAACTCATATCGTTAATATATAATGTATTAAAATAAAAAAGGAGCATTACTTATGGGAACATTTGACGATATTATTTCTAATGCTAAAAACGGCGATTTTGACGCTATAGTTGAAAAGACGAAGCTGTATGCCGAAAAGGCAACAAAAAAGGGAGCCGAAAAGCTTGAGGTATCTAAAAAGAAGATTGAGCTTCTGGACTCTAAAACAAAGCTTTCAAAGGCTTATGAAAAGTACGGGAAGCTTATGTATGCTGTTCATTGCGGCGAAGAGGTTAATGAAAATGAAATTGACTCACGCCTTGCCGAAATTCAGCTTCAGAAAACAAGAGCCGAGCTTCTTGACGAGGAGCTTAAGGAGCTTAAAAGGATGTTCAGCGAGCCTATGTCAAAGCCCGCTACCGAGCCCGAAAAGGTTGACGTTGAAATCGTAGAGGTTGAAAACGACGAATAATTAATAAGAATAAAGAATATGATTTAAGGCAGTATTTACTGCCTTATTTTTTATTTGGTGATAATATGAAATCAAAATATCTTACCTCCGCTTTCTGGCTGATAGTAAGCTCTGCGCTCGTAAAGATAATAGGAGCCTTTTTTAAAATACCGCTTACCGCATATATCGGCGCACAGGGACGCGGATATTTTGCTACCGCCTATAATCTCTATATACCCGTTCATGCGGTGGTAATGGGAGCCCTGCCTATTGCCGTGTCAAGGCTGATTAGTAAGTATAACGCTCTCGGTAATAAAGAAATGCTCTCCTCAATCAAAAAGGGAGGGGACGGAGTCTTTCTTATAACCGGAGCTGTATCGAGCGTTCTTATTGTTCTTTGCGCAAAGCCCTACTGTGTTTTTATAGCACATAGTGAAAACAGCTTTTATACCTCGGCAGTCCTTGCTTTCAGCCTGCTCTTTTCGTGTCTTTCCGGGTCTTACAGGGGGTATTTTGAAGGACTTATGAATATGAAGCCGACTGCCGTTTCCCAAACTCTTGAAGCGGTATTCAAGCTTGTACTCGGTTTACTTTTTGCCAAATACACAATGCTGAGGCTTAAAGCGCAGGGCATTGATAACGTTTATCCCCAAACCTCCGCAGCCGCAATGCTCGGAGTAACGCTCGGAAGCTTTATGTCCCTTTTATATCTATTTATCTGTTATCGTATAAACCGCGATAAAACTCTCCCGAAGGGCAACGCCGAAAAGGGGAGGCGCGAGCTTCTGAAATTCTCTTTTCCGATAATGATAAGCTGTGCAATTCAAAGCGTTTTTCAGTTTCTTGATACGGCGAGTATTCAGTATTCAATCTCCGAACTCGGCGAAACGCAGCTCAATAAGCTTATGGGTATTAAAACCGACGATATATGCTCATACGCTTACGGGGTATTCAATACCGCTCTTGATTTTAAAAATCTTATTACAGGCGTTACAATGGCGCTCGGAGTAACCGCCGTACCGGCAATATGCCGCGTGTATGAAGAAAAGAATTACGATTATTTGAATATGCTTACTAACCGTGTTTTTAAATACACCTGTGTCCTGTCATTATATGCGGGCGGCTTTATTTTTCTTTGCAGTAAAGATATATTAACCCTCTTTTATTCAAAGACGGCTTCGGACATAGTGAACCTCTCCGATAAGCTTACGGGGTACTTTGCGTTAAGCTCGGTTTTTTATTCGCTTGCCTCTACCGCTGTCTTTGTTGTTCAGGCGCTCGGAGTTCCCGAAAGGAGTATAAAGTCGTATATCGTATCGGGAACTGTAAGAATAATGCTCAATATTGTATTAATTAAATACTTTTTTCTCAACGGTGCAGTCATAGCGGGCGCACTCGGTTACTTTGTGCTTTTTATTATGAATTTGTCTGTAATAAAGCGCGCTTCGGGAGTGAAAGCAGATATAAAAAGCGTCCTTGTAAAACCCGCGGGAATAGCAGTTTTAGCCGTTTTTTTGTGCAATTTGCTGTATTCGACGGTAAATTACAATAATTTTTTTCTTGTCAATTTATTGATTGAGTTTGCCCTATTCAGTCTTATTTACTATATATTGTGTTTGATTACGGGAATCTTTAAATTTGATACATACATTTTGATTAAAAAAGTAAAAAAAATGGCTTAAATACTTGAAATTTCGGGTAAAATATAGTATTATTTCTATGGTGCTGAAATTAGTGTTCAGCACCTTAATAAAAAATTTCTGAGGCATTTACGGTTATGTCAGTTGAGTTTGAATTTAAAGATAAATATAACGTCGAGGATTTGATTTCAATTATAACCGTGCTTCGTGCTCCCGGCGGCTGTCCGTGGGACAGAGAGCAGACTCACGACTCGATAAAAAAGAATTTTATTGAGGAAACCTATGAGGTAGTTGAAGCGATTAATAAACGCGATACCGAGGGTTTAAAAGAGGAGCTCGGCGATGTTCTTATGCAAATTGCACTTCACTGCGAAATGGAGCGTGAAAAGGGTAATTTTGACTTTGACGACGTTGCAAACGACGTGGTTAAAAAGTTAGTTATCCGCCATCCACACGTTTTCGGAGACGTTGTAGCAAAAAGCGAAAGCGAAGCGCTTGAGAGCTGGGATAATGCAAAACAGAAATCAAAGGGAATTAAGAAGCAAAGTGACTCAATGCAGAGTATTCCCCGTGAGCTCCCCGCATTAATGAGAGCTCAGAAAATTCAGCATAAAGCCTCCAAGGTCGGCTTTGACTGGGACAGTAAAGACGGCGCAATTGATAAGCTTTATGAGGAAATCAATGAGTTAAAAACGGCGATTGAACGCGGCGAAAAAGCCGAGATTGAGGATGAATTCGGCGATGTTCTTTTCTCCTGTGTAAATATTTCAAGGTTTCTGAAAATTGACAGCGAAGAGGCGTTGACAAACGCTTCCGATAAGTTTCTGAGTCGGTTTTCAGAGGTTGAAAGGCTTGCCGGAGAAAAGGGTATTAATATGAAGGATTCTTCTATTGAAGAGCTTGATAAGCTGTGGGAAATTGCCAAGAAAAATAAATGCGAGTAAATCGTAAAAATGGAGGAAAAACTATGAACAAAACTGATCTTGTAGCAGCAGTAGCTGCAAAGGCAGAACTCTCAAAGAAAGACGCAGAAGCAGCAGTAACAGCTGTTGTTGACGCAATCACCGGCGCTCTCGCTGATGGCGACAAGGTTTCTCTTGTTGGTTTTGGCACATTTGATGTAAAGACTCGTGCAGCTCGTACAGGTCTCAATCCGAGAACTAAGGAAAAGATTAACATCCCCGCATCTAAGGCTCCTGCATTTAAGGCTGGTAAGGCTCTTAAGGACGCTGTTAACAAATAATTAAATCTTTTCTCAGCCCTTGTCCTTGAGACAGGGGCTGTTTTTCGGAGACGTTATGAGACTTGATAAATACTTAAAGGTATCCCGAATAATAAAAAGACGAACCGTGGCAAACGAAGCCTGCGATTCGGGAAGAATTGAGGTCAACGGCAAGATTGCCAGAGCCTCGTATAATGTAAAAATAGGGGATAAAATAACCGTAAATTTAGGTCAGAACTCACGTACCTATGAGGTTCTCGAAATTAACGAGCATGCGCTTAAACAGGACGCGCTGAAAATGTACAAACAAATATAAAAGCCTGAGATTATCTCAGGCTTTTAAAACTTTAAAAGGCTTCTTTTCTGAGCTTCCTCGAAGTCCTCTTCGCTTATTTCCTCATATTCAAAGAGGTCGTCGTCCGCAAGCTGAAGCTGGTCGGTTTCCATCCTCGACGTTGCTTCAATAAGACCTAAAACAATGAAGAAAATCATCATTTCCTTAGCGCTCTGAAGCGTAAATTCAAACATTGAAATCGTTATAAAAGCTATAAACGAAGCCGTATAAACAACCGCGTAGGGACGGTATCTTTCCTCTTTGAGAGTATAGAGTCGCACAAGCTTGTGAATAATCGTTCTGATTATCAAAACAAGGAAAACAAATCCGATGACTCCGCCCTCAACAATAACCTGAAGGAATAAATTGTGAGTGTGCGAGCGGTCAAGTCCGTATTCGTCCCTCAGTATTGTATGAATATTATCCGTACCCGCGCCGAGTCCGTAAATCGGGTTGTGAATAAACATCTTTATACTGTATTTCCATATATCAAGACGGTTGTTATTTGACGAAAGATAATCGACGTTTGAGTTCTGATATCTCAGCGACAGCGCAATCGGAATAGCTATTGCCAAAACGATTACAAACGGGAAAAGCTTTTTAAAAATCCGTTTATTGCTGATGAGCATCATAATTATTGAAAGCGCAACCGCTATATAAGCTCCTCTTGAGAAGGTGCAAATTACTCCGCCTATTGAAAAAACGAGACATACGCGGCTTATTTTTCGGCTTGCGGAGTGTCTGAAATATACCGAGCCGTAAGCGCAAAACGGAATTGAAATAACAAGATAGGTTGCAAGAATAAGCGGATTATCAAATGTAGCCGAAGCTCTTGAAGCATACTGCTTATTAATAATTTCAACCGGTATTAATTCAAAAACCTTTCCGTTAAAGCCGTAGAACAGCGGGTTAGGAATAATTGGTAAAAATTCATATTTACGGTGTAAATTAAAGGAAACTATCTCAGCTATCGCAATAAGTCCGATAACTCCGGCGGAGATATTTATTGCGGTGATTGCCATTTTAAGCTTATCCTTAGTGTTAACAACATTTGCTACCAAGATGTAAGTCAGCATACAGCCCATCCACAACAGGGCAACTAACACCGAGGATAAATGCGAGTCGCTCCAGATTGAAGAAACAAGCATATATACGGTATAGGTAAAAAAGACCTTTCCTATATCGCCGAGCTTTGCGTTACGCCCGGTTTTCTTAAAATGAACAATGAAATAGATATACAGAGCAAAAACAAACAGGGGAGCTATGTATTCGGGAAACAGCATTGAAAAGCCGAGGATAAACACAAGTCCCGAAAAAAGCTTACTGTCGGTTTTTGAACCGATAAGCTCTGACATTGCTTCACTTCCTTGATAGATTAATTCAATTTTGATAATATCACAATTCCACGATTTATGCAAGATTTTTGTTTTTTGCAAAAAATTGTAAATTACTAAAAATATTTGTTGCATTATTTAAACTAATATAGTATAATCTTAAATTGTTATATAATAATTTATAAGGAGTTCAAGGCTATGAGTGATAAACTTAATGAAAACTTGAATGAAAACGAGGCTCTTTTAAATGAAGAAAAAGCCTCTGAGGAGCAGGGCTATAATCCCGACGAAGTTAAGCTTGAAGAAAACGACAACTGGGAATTTGAGGCTACTGCGCATACCCTTGAGGATACATTAATCGAAAACGACGAAATTGAAATAGAGCTTCCCAAGGAAAAGCCTTCCGATGAAACAAGGCAGAGACCCAAAGCCGAAAATAAGGAAAAAAAGGAAACCCAAAGCAAGCCTAAAAAGGACAGCAGGAATTCAATGCTTTTCATTTCCGTATCAATCCTTATGATTTTAATGGCTGGCGTTCTCGGATTTTTCGGATTCCGTTATTACAATAACGCAAATCTCGATGAAACGATGAACCCCGGTAACGTTGCTCTTACGGTTGACGGTACTAAAATCTCTGTAGGTCTTTATAACTACTATTACAACTCTGTTGTTGATACCTATATTCAAAATGCGGAAAACGTAGGTCTTGATACAACCAAGTCATATAAAACCCAAAAGACCAAGGATGAAAACGGTAAGACAACTACCTGGTCCGCTCGCTTCAAGGATGAAACGCTTTTCCAGCTTCAACAGCTTATAGCATACTATAACTCAGGCGTTGAAAACGGTATGGAGCTTACGAAGAATCAGGAAAAAGAGATTAAGGAAACGATAAGCTCAATTAAGAAGCAGGCTAAAGAGCAGGAAATGACCGTGGACGAGTATATAAGCACCAACTACGGTAACTACTGCGGACTTGCAACTATTAAGAAAATGCTTAATTATAATTATATGGCAAGTCTTTATCTTCAGAAATATAACGTAGAGACAAAACCTGCCAAGAAGCAGCTTGATAAATACCTTGATGAGCATAAGAACGATTATCTTAATACTAAAATCAGCTTGCTTTTCTTCCAGTATGACGATAATAATAAGGACGCTCAGCTTAAGCTTGCTCAGGAAACTGCCGCAAAGGTTAAGACCGCTGACGATATGAAAAAGCTTATTCCTAAGGTATATAAGGAATTAATTAACCAATATGTTCAAAGCGGACAGGCAACCGAAGAAGCTATTATCTCAAAGCTTGAAGAGGAAATAACAACCGACGTTCCGAGAAGCAATACCTTTTTAACCGACGAAGCTAATAAATGGCTCGGTGACGATACCGTAAAGGTTGGCTCCGTTAAACTCTTTAATGACGAAAAACAGAAGATTGCTTATATTCTTATTAAAGAGAGCGAGCCGAAATTTGACGAGTCAATGGTATACTCCGTTAGACATATCCTTATCCAGCCCGAAAAAGAAACCGACGATGCAACGGGACAGCAAAAGGAAGCAACTCCCGAAGCATGGAAGAAGGCCGATGAAAAGGCAAAGAAGGTTCTTAACGAATATAAAAAGGGTGAAAAGAACGAGTACGCTTTTGCATTGCTTGCAGAAAAGTATTCCGAGGACCCGGGCTCCGTTTCGGACCAGGGCGGAAACTTCGGCGGACTTTACGAAAATGTTCCTCAAGGTCAGATGGTTAAGGAATTTGAAGGCTGGTCAACCGATAAGAACAGAAAGTACGGAGACATTGATATTATTAAAACCGATTACGGTTATCACATTATGTACTTCATCTCTAACGAGCCGAAGTATCTTGCCGAGGCTAAGAAAAACTTTGTTGCAACCGAAATGACGGACAGCTTCATTAAGAAATATGAGGTCAGAGAGCATAAACACGCAATGAAGAATACAACCGAGGCAAAGCCGGATAAGAATAACGGCGCTACCGCAATCAGCGGTCAGGGCACAGGTAACGAATAATAAAAATACATTAAAGGAATGAGAACTATGGCTAAGGAAAAAGATAACGAAAAGGAAACAAAGCTTTCAAGACTTGACGCAAAGCGCGAACAGGCTGAAGCTAAAAAAGAAGAAATAGTTAAACAAATCGAGGAAATTAAATCTAAGATTTCCGAGGAAACCGACGAAAAGGAAAAAGCAAAGCTCCGTAAACAAAGGGACGAGCTTATTGAACAGAAGGAAGCGTTTGTTATTACCGACGAAAAGGTAAAGATTCCGCTTGCAAAGGGTACAAAAACCGCTATTAAATCCTGTATTGCAATTGTTCTTGTAGTTGCTCTTCTTGTAACATATGTTGCAACGGGCTGGGCGAAGCACGGCTTTATCAGTACTCTCGGCTGGCCTCAGAAGGCGTTTACCGGTCTTGTACTTACCGATGCTGACGGCGAAAAGCACGGTATTAAGGTTTCAACCTATAACTATTACTTTGCTAATTTCTATAATCAGCAGCAGCAACAGCAGCAGTATATGTCACAGCTCGGCGGCTTAGGCGGTGAAAGCGGAAGCTCGGATGTTGACTTTGAAAAGGCATTTAAAGAGCAGACCTATACCGACCCCGATTCAAAGGAAAAGATGACCTGGTCGCAGCACGCTGAAAATGAGGTTATTGATAATATCAAGAGCGTATATACCTACTATTATGCGGCTGTTAAGAAGAATAACGGCAAAGAGCCCGAGATTAAGGATGACCAGAAAAAAGAGCTTAAGGATACTCTTAAGGAGTATAAGGATGAAGCTAAGAAGTACGGTTATACCTTAAGCGCTTATCTTGAAGCTGCTCTAGGTCACGGCGTTGACGAAGCCACCTTCAGACACGAAGCAACCGTTTCCTATATTTCTCAGAATTATAAAGATGATTATCAGGATGAGCTTGCTGCAAAGGCATATAAGGACGCTGATTATCAGAAGTACTTAAAAGAGCATAAGGACGAGCTTGTAAGCGTAGATGTTAAGTACTTTGAGTGCTCAAATGAAGACGAAGCAAAGGCAATGGTTAAAGCTCTTAAGGACGACGGCTCTAACTTTGCTGCTCTCGCTTCAAAGTATTCCGAAACCGCTTATGAGAAAAAGGCTAATAAGGACGCTGTTGAAACAACATATAAAAGTGCAACAAGAGCTATGTTCCAGGGCGTCGGCGCCGCTATCGGTACTGCCGATGAGCACGAGCACGAGGACGGCGAAAAAGAGCAAGAAGAAAAGTATTCGGGTCTTGACTGGCTCTATTCAAAAGACAGAAAAGCAGGCGACAAGAAGGCTTATTCAACCTCAGTAGTATATGTATTAAAGCCTGTATACCTTTCGGATATTAAAACCGTAAACGTACGCCATATCCTTATCAAGCTTAAGGATGAATCCAAGAAAGAGGATGAGGAGGAAGCAGGCGATATCTCTGCTGAGGATGCAACCGACGCTCAGTGGGATGCAGCAAAAAAAGGCGCTGAAAAGGTATTAAAAGAGTTCAAGAGCAATAAGGAAAGCGAAGAGGCTTTCGGTGAGCTTGCTAAGAAGTATTCCGACGACAGCAACGCTTCAGACGGCGGACTCTATGAGAATATTACTCCCAACCAGATGGTACCGACCTTTAACGCATGGTGCTTCGATTCCGCAAGAAAAGCGGGCGATACGGCTATAGTTAAAACTGAGTACGGTTATCACGTTATGTACTTTGTAAGCGCAGGCAAAATAGAAGCATGGAAGTATACCGCTCAGCAGGCTCTTGCTTCCGAGGATGGCGAAAAGACCGTTGATAAGTTTGAGAAATCAATCAAAATCAAGAAGTCTTGGCCGGGCTCCTGCTACTTTGAGGTAGATACAGATATTTCTAACTAAATATGGCAGTATCAAAAATTAAAGAGGTTGAACAGCTTAAAAAAGAAAACGCACGCCTTAAGGCGGCGCTGAGCGAAGCGGAGTTTCAGTGTCAGCGGCTTGAGATTGTTAATTCTAATCTTGAAATCCAGCTTGAAGAATCAAACCGCGAGCTCGAAAAAAATATTGAGGTCCTTCAGGGACTTAAAAAGGATATCGACTCTATAGTTAATTCCATTAATGCAAATAAATGAATAATTACTCCCGATAGTGAATACTCATTATCGGGGGTATTTTTATGACAGATAACGAAGAAATTAAAAAGCATAGCTTAAATCTTGAAAACAGAGAAAGACTTGATATGGACGGCATAATCGACGTAGAAGCGTTTAACGAGGAGGAGATAACGGCGAAGAGCAGCCTCGGTAATATAACCGTCAGGGGAGGAGGACTTCATATAGAGGTGCTTGAACTTGAAAGCGGTACGCTTACCTTAAGCGGAAAAATTGACGCCGTAATTTACAGCGCGTCAAGGGATAAAAAGGGTCTGTTCAAAAGGGCGTTTTTACAATAAGCGTTGCTGCCTATGTTTTGCTCGGAATTGTATTCGGAATAATTTACGACTTTTTTGAAGGTATGACGGAACTGTATAAAAGTAATTGTCTGAGGTTTATCCTTGACGTGCTTATGACCCTTTTTTGCGGCTTTCTTTTTGAGTGCGTGCTCATTGCTTTTTCAGGCGGTACAATAAGGGGCATAAACCTTACTTTGTGCTTTTTCTCGTTTTTGTCATATTTTTTAATAATTCACCCGAAAACAGGAAAAGTTTTCCACTTTGTGTTCCGTCCTGTCGGGAAAATGTTAAATTTTCTCTCAAAAAAGTTAAAAAAAAGTAAAAAAAGTTGCAAAAAGGTATTGCATTTCAATAAGTAAGTATATTATAATATATAGTATACTGATGAGTAGGAAGTGCGTATATCTTGAAATCAAAGGTTAAGCAGATGAATAAAAAAGCATACATTAAGCTTGCAATTATTGCAGGCATTTGTCTGCTTGCAATATATTCGTCATTTTCTTTAATTAATAATGCTGCCGATATCAGCCGCCTTAAAGCGCAGTCGGTTAAATACGATAAAGAGTATGCTCAGCAGGTTGAAGATAATGATAAGATAAAAGCAATTCTTAACTCAAAGGATAAGGACGCCTATATTGAACAAAAGGCAAGAGAAAAGGGATATGTAAAAGAAGGCGAAATCGTATTCTACGATATATCCTCAACTAAATAAAATTTCAAGAGGGCGTATGACGCCCTTTTTTTATGGAGAAAGATATGCATATGTTAATGGTTGCGCCCTGTCTACTCGGTGTTGAAGGACTTGTATCCGACGAGCTGAAAAATATGGGCGCCGAAAACGTAAAGGCTGAAAACGCAAGGGTGTTCTTTGAAGGTAATGAAGAAATACTTTTAAGGGCAAACCTCTGTTCGCGCTTTGCCGAAAGAATCCTTATTGTTCTTGACAGGTTTTTTGCCGAAACCTTTGAGGAGCTTTTTCAGGGTACAAAAGCTCTCCCGTGGAGCGAATATATAGGAAGCCTTGATACCTTTCCCGTTAAAGGCTTTTCGATGAACAGCGCTCTTCACTCGGTACCCGACTGCCAGAAGATTATTAAAAAAGCAATAGTCGAATCGCTTGAAGAGGATTATAATATATCATGGTTTGAAGAAACGGGACCCGTTCATCAGGTTCAGTTTTCAATTATGAAGGACGAGGTAACTCTGATGCTTGATACCTCGGGCTCTTCGCTTCATAAAAGGGGCTACCGTCCTGCGGGAAACGATGCGCCTATAAGGGAAACCCTTGCTGCTGCAATGTGTTCTTTATCAAGGCTGCGCCATTATCACACTATGTATGACCCCTGTTGCGGAAGCGGTACGGTTCTTATTGAGGGCGCGCTGCTTGCGAATAATATTGCTCCCGGTCTGGGCAGAGGCTTTGAAATAGAGCGCTGGGGCTTTATTTCCCCGGAAACGGGCAAAAATGAAAGGGAGCGCGCAAGGGAGCTTGAAAAGAAGGACACTGATTTTATCGCCTTCGGAAGCGATATTGACCCGCGTGCTCTTGAGCTTACCGAAATGAATGCCCGAAGAGCCGGTGTAGAAGGCTTTATAAAAACCTCAATTGCGGACGTTACCCGCTTTAATCCTATAAGTGAAAAGGGAACCCTTGTAACAAATCCTCCTTACGGTGAAAGAATGCTCAGTATCAGAGAAGCGGAAAAGCTTTACCGCGCAATGGGCGAGCGTTTTATCGCTAAAAAAGGCTGGTCTTACGGAATTATATCTCCCGACGAGAATTTTGAAAAATGCTTCGGCAGAAAGGCGGACAAGCGCCGCAAACTCTATAACGGTATGATAAAGTGTAATTATTATATGTATTTTAAATAAGAGGATACTATGTTTAATAACAGAACTAAAAAACTTGAAACCGAAAGACTTGTTTTAAGAAAATTCAGAGTGACCGACTATTTTTATATGAAAAAATGGTATCTTTCGCCCTATGTCTGCCGTTATTCTCAGGTTGCAACCCAAAAGACAAAGAAAGATTTGATTAAGTTTATACTCTCAAGAATTTACCGCTATATTAAAAATGATAATTTCTATTTCTGGTGTATGTCATTAGACGGCAAACCAATTGGATTTATCGGCTTTATCAATATGAAAAAAGAGAATTATTATTCCTTTTACTATACCGTGTCAGAAGAGTTTTCCTCAAAGGGATATACAACCGAAGGCGTTAAAAAGATTATTGAATATATGAAAGGCGAAGACGCCGAATACCTTTACGCCTCCTGTGACAGAGAGAACGTAGCCTCACAGAAGGTAATGGAAAAAAGCGGTCTTGAATTCTATTTTGACGTGCCCGGCGATTTCCATTATCCCGATGGCAGAATCGGCGACAGACTTGTTTACAGAACAAAAATGAAATAGCGGTTTAAAATCTACGCTCCCTGCACATAATAAGCAGGGAGCATTTTTGTACATAAAAACAGAGGAATGATTATGTGCAATACTATAACAAGGTCGAAATCTGCGGAATAAATACCTCCGAACTGAAAGTGCTTACCGAAAAAGAAAAAACCGAGCTGCTGCGCCTTGCTCAGTCGGGCGATATGAAGGCGCGTGATAAGCTCGTTGAGGGAAATTTAAAACTTGTATTATCCGTCGTTCAGCGTTTTGCAAACCGAAGCGACTCAATGGACGATTTGTTCCAGGTAGGCGTAATCGGGCTTATTAAGGCGATTGACAATTTTAATCTTGATTTAAACGTGAGGTTTTCAACCTATGCTGTTCCTATGTGTATCGGCGAAATAAGGCGATACCTTCGCGACGATAATCCCGTAAGGGTAAGCCGTTCTCTTCGCGACACCGCCTATAAGGCAATGCAGGTTAAGGAAAAGCTTACGAACGAAAACGGAAGAGAGCCCTCGGTTGAGGAGATAGCCAAGAAGCTTAAAATGAAAAAAAGCGAAGTCGTTATTGCGCTTGAAGCGATTGTTGACCCCGTGTCTCTCTATGAGCCCGTTTACAGCGACGCAGGCGATACGATTTACGTTATGGACCAGGTCGGCGACAGCTCCTCCGACAGCGACTGGATAGACGAAATGATGATTAAGGAACAGCTGAAGAATCTCAGTGAAAGAGAAAACAGAATACTTTATATGCGCTTTATGCAGGGCAAAACCCAAATGGAAACCGCAAGGGAAATCGGTATCTCTCAGGCGCAGGTAAGCCGCCTTGAAAAGAACGTTATAGACCGAATTAAAAACGCCTGACGGCGTTTTTTCTTTACACGAAAAATATTATATGATAAAATACAAGAAAAAACTTGGAGTAATATATGTTTAAAGTACTTTTATGGGATTTGGATAATACCCTGCTCAATTTCAATGAAACCGAAAAGCGTGCTTTCAAGGACACTTTTGGGGCTTTCGGACTCGGGGAGTGCAGCGATGAAATTGCAGCCCTTTATTCAAAAATAAATCTTAAACACTGGAAGCTTCTGGAGCAGGGGATTATTACAAAAGAACAGGTTAAAAGAGGCCGCTATGAGGAGCTCTTTTCAACGCTTAATATAAGCGGAGTAAATATCTTAGAATTCGTTAAGGAGTATGAAAGAAGGCTCGGCGAAACCGTTATATTTATTGAGAATTCCTATGATATAATCAAGTCGCTTAAGGATAAATACAGCCAGTATCTGGTAACAAACGGAACCTATGACGTTCAGAAAAACAGACTGAAAAATTCGGGCTTTGATAAGCTTTTTAACGGCGCCTTTATCTCCGACGAGGTAGGTTACGAAAAGCCGAAAAAGGAATTCTTTGATTATGTTTTAAACCATATTGAAAAGTGTGAAAAGGATGAAATTCTTATTATCGGTGATTCTCTTACAAGCGATATGCAGGGCGGAAATAATATCGGTATAAAATGCTGCTTATATAATCCCGCTTCCGAACCCGTTCAAACCGACCTTAAAATCGATTATCAGATAACTAAACTCTGCGATATTTATAGTGTTTTCAAACTCTGATATATTTACTTTATCAACTTTTTGTGCTATAATAATCTATATTATATAGAAAGAAGTGTTTAAATATGAAGAAACTCTTTAAAAAATCTTTAAGTTTTGTACTATGCTTATGTATGTCTTTGTCTATGGGTATTGTAGTACATGCTGAAGATGTACCCACTCAGGTTTTTCTTGGTAAAACCAATTGTAAAAATAACCCTTATATATATACAGAAGGCGGAGAATTTCAACATCAATATACTTTTTACAGAGCAGCACCATATTATTTCATTGCACCCGAAACGGGATATTATACTTTTAACGCGGATGGCAGTTATTTAGGTTGTTGTAGCGGAAGTTTTAAAAGTGCACATAACATATATTTATTAAACAATAATTATGATTGCTGTGTATATTATCTTCAAAAAAATGAGAGATGTGACTTTAGTTTTAATGGTGAACCTGAATACCCAGAAGGTGTACCGGCATATTCATTAAAAATAACTAAATTTGATGACAGTTTTTCACACGCTGGATACTATTTTAATCTTTCTAAAAGCGAAGCATATCTTGAAAAAAGTAACGGCACAAAAAAAATCAAAGATGAAGTTCTTAATTTGCCTGTTACCCGTATAAAAGAATATGCTTATTATAATAGTTCCATTGAAACGGTGACAATTCCTTCATCCGTTAAAACAATTGACGAGTATGCTTTTGCAAGTTGTGTTAAACTTAAAAAAGCTATAATTGAAAACCCATCTTGCGTTTACTATAAAAACTCTTTCTTTAATTGCCGTGAAGATTTAGTGATTAAGGGCGGTACACCGTCTTACAAAGGCAAAAAGCCTGCGGTTTCAAATATCAGCAGAAAAAGGAAAGGCTTTAAAGTAAAGTGGAAAAAAGTAAAAGGTGTAAGCGGTTATCAGCTTCAGTATGCAACTGACAAGAAGTTCAAAAAGAATAAGAAAAGCGTAATGATTAAGGGTGCGAAAAAAACATCAAGAAGCGTTAGTAATCTTAAACCCAAGAAAAAATACTATGTAAGGTTGCGTACGTACAAAACGTACAGCGGCAAAAAATACTATTCAAAATGGAATACTGTTAAGACCGTTAAGACAAAATAATAGTTTCGGGAGGGAAGCCTCCCGAACTTTTTTGTATTATTATAAAATAATACTTGCATTTTAATTTGCATTGTGTTAATATATTACAGCACGAAAAGGGCGAATACCGTCATTTTTGCGCAAAAACTCACATATGTCTTAAGACCTTAGGTGTTATTTTCGGGTCTTTGCCATTGGGCGTATGGAGGAATTAACCTTAAAGGAGGAAATAATAATGGCAAATGTAGTTTCTATGAAACAGCTTTTAGAAGCAGGTGTTCACTTCGGACACCAGACAAGAAGATGGAACCCCAAAATGGCTGAGTACATCTTCACTGAGAGAAATGGTATTTATATCATTGACCTTCAGAAGACAGTTAAGAAGCTTGACGAGGCTTATAACTTTGTTCATGACCTCGCAGCAGACGGCGGAAGCATTATCTTCGTAGGTACAAAGAAGCAGGCTCAGGATTCCGTTAAGGAAGAAGCAGCTCGCTGCGGTATGCCTTATGTAAACGCAAGATGGCTCGGCGGTATGCTTACAAACTTCAAGACTATCAGAGGCAGAGTTGCCCGTCTTGCACAGCTTAAGAAGATGCAGGAGGACGGAACCTTTGACCTTCTTCCCAAGAAGGAAGTAGCAGGTCTTGAGCTTGAAATTGAAAAGCTTGAGAAGTATCTCGGCGGTATTACCGAGATGAAGAAAATCCCCGACGCAATGTTTATCGTTGACCCCCGCAAAGAGAGAATTGCGGTATCCGAGGCTATGAAGCTCGGTCTCCCGATTGTTGCTATTGTTGATACAAACTGCGACCCTGATGAGATTGACTATATTATCCCCGGTAATGACGACGCTATCCGCGCAGTAAAGCTTATTGCAGGCGCAATGGCTGACGCTGTAATCGAGGGAAGAGACGGCGCTGACGCTATCCAGAGAGAAGAGGAAGCAATCGAGGAAAAGGCTGAGGCTGAAGCTGAGGAAGACGCTGAGGCAGAGGCTGAATAATAAAAATTTTAAGGGAGGGGAAACCCTCCCATATTGTAATTATTTTTAGGAGGAAAAAATTATGGCATTTACAGCTCAGGATGTAAAGGCGCTCCGTGAAAAGACGGGCGTAGGTATGATGGAATGTAAAAAGGCTCTCGTTGAGGCTGACGGCGATATGGAAAAGGCTATCGACTTTCTTCGTGAAAGAGGTCTTGCAGCAGCTCAGAAGAAGGCTTCAAGAATTGCCGCAGAGGGCGTTGTTCTTCCGTATTATGATAAGGCAACTAAGAAGGGCGTAGTTGTTGAGGTTAACTCCGAAACTGACTTCGTTGCTAAAAATGAGAAATTTATGAGCTTCGTTGAAGGCGTTGCAAAGACTATTCTTGCTAACGACCCCGCTGACGTTGAGGCTCTTAAGGAAATGAACTTTGACGGTTCTGACAGAACAGTAACCGAAACACTTAACGACCTTGTACTTTCAATCGGTGAGAATATGAAGATTCGCCGTTTTGAAAGAATGGAAGGCGTTGTATCAACCTATATCCACGCAGGCGGTTCCGTAGGCGTTATGGTTGGTTTTGACGTTGCTGACGAGTCAAAGGCAGAAACAGCTGATTTCGAAGCAATGGGTAAAAACGTTGCAATGCAGATTGCAGCTATGAATCCCGCTTATCTTGACGAGGCTTCCGTACCCGAGGACGTAATTAACCATGAAAAGGGTATTCTTGCCGCTCAGATGAAGGAAGACCCGAAGATGGCTTCAAAGCCGGCTCAGGTTCTTGAAAAGATTGCCGCAGGTAAGATGGGCAAGTATTATAAGGAAAACTGCCTTGTAGAGCAGGAATTCGTAAGAGGCGACCTCTTCCAGGGCTCTGTTAAGGGCTACGTTGATTCGGTAGCTAAAGAGCTCGGTACAGAGATTAAGGTTAACGGCTACATCAGAATGATGAAGGGCGAAGGCCTTGAAAAGAGAGAAGAGAATTTCGCAGAAGAAATCGCAAAGCAGATTAACGGATAATAAAAAATCCTCGCAACTTGTTTGCGGGGATTTTTCAATGAATTGCGAAAACGCATGAATTGCCTTCGGCACGAATTGTACTATGTGCATGAATTGCCCGAGGGCATTATTTTATTCGCAATTCAATTCATTGAGCAAAGCGAAAATTTATGACTGCTCGCA
>JAFSZK010000090.1 GCA_017458975.1 Eubacterium sp.
TCATAAAGAAGGTTAGGTTTTGGCTTTATCCTTTTGCCCCTAACAACATAAAAAACCGTCTGAATACGCAAGTATGAAGACGGTTTTATTATGCCGTTATGACCTAAAATGATTTTGCCAAAACTGCTTCGCACCCAAAAAAGAGCATATTTTTTGTCAGAACAAAGCACAAAATCACCATTAGTCTTGCCGCCTTATGGTGATTTTTAATGAAGTTATGGCGTAAAAGATGCCATTTTTGGGCTGACATTCTTTACGACGGGCGCCCCAAGGGGTGCTTTTTGTTTTGTTTATTATAAAAATCTTCTTAAATCTTCGGTTAAGCGAAGCTCGGCGTTGACGAGTCTTTCGGCTAAATTCGTCGACTTTTCGTCGGCGTTTTTATATTGATTGATATACCTTGAAAGCGACTTTACGCCCATATTACTGCCGTCGGTCATAAGGTCGGCAACCGTTGCGTCCGTCGGGTCGGCAAGATACATCGCGTTAGTTTTAACCCAGCTCATACCCGTTGCAATCGGGTTAGGCATCTTGCCGTCGTCAAAGTGCTTTTCAAGCTGTTCTCCGAGCTCCTTTCCGATTGATTTATGCTCCTGCTTGCTTGACGAGAGAATGTTTCTTAAATCGGGATTTTTGATTTTATCCAGTACATCGTCAATTGACTTTATCCCCATTTTAACTCCCGCGTCGCATTCGCGAAGAAGCTTAACGGTATCGCCGTCTTTTCCTGTTTTATTATTCATATTATCACCTCGCTAATATTATTAACCGAAAAATGAAATATAAACATAACGATACAGTCGGTTTTACTGTACATTTCTTTTATTCTGTGATATAATACTCTTACTTTGTCAGGAGAAATACAATGAAAAAAAGACTGTTAATAATTATTCCGATTATAATCTGCACCGTGGCGGTGCTTGGCTTAATATGTGTAGGTGCGTTTATGGGATACGGTCCGTTTCACGCTGTCAGAAATTCGCTTACCGCTTCGTATGAGGGAAACGGCGAGGAATACAGCTTTGATAAAATTGAAGAGATAAGCTCGCCGCTTAAGGGCAAGAATATCTGTGTTCTCGGTTCCTCGGTTGTATACGGATATGCTTCTCAGGAATGCTCCGTTGCCGAATATTTCGGCGCGCGCTTCGGTTGTAATTATACCAAGGAAGCCGTAAGCGGTACGACCCTTGTTGATACGGGTAAGCTCTCCTATGTCAGCAGGCTCAGGGAGCTTGATAAAAACACTCACTACGACCTTTTTATCTGTCAGCTTTCGACCAATGACGCAACAAAGAAAAAGCCCCTCGGCGAGATTAGCACCGACGGTAATTTTGACACCTCTACGGTAACGGGTGCAATGGAATATATTATTAATTACGCAAGGATTACATGGGATTGTCCCGTTGTATTCTTTACGGGTTCGTATTATGAAAGTAAGGAGTATGCCGCGATGGTTACCCGACTCGGCGAGCTTAAGAAAAAATACGGTATAGGGGTAATTGATTTATATTCCGACAAAGCGTTTAACTCTATTGGTGAAGAAAAGAGAAAGCTCTATATGAGCGACAATATTCATCCCACTAAGGCGGGCTATCGCGACTGGTGGGGAGCAGAAATGGAAAAACAGCTTCTTGATTATTTAAAGGAGCAGAAATAAAAAGGAGGGCACTATGAGCATTTCAAACGAGGATATGAAAATCCTTTTAAAAGCGCAGCAGGGCGAGCTTGACGCAGTTTTAATGTATAACAAGCTTGCCGAGGTTGTTAAGGACGAAAAGGACGCCGAGACGTTTCGCACTCTTGCGGGCGAGGAGGGACACCATGCGTCCGTATTTAAAAATCTTACAAATCAGGTTTTAAAGCCGAAGAAAACTCTTGCGACAGTCGTTCCGCTTCTTTATAAGCTTATAGGCAAAAAACGACTTTATCCTATTATTGCAAAGAGCGAATACGGCGCAGTTGATACGTATAAGCCGGTTGCCGAAAAGTTCCCCGAGGTTGAAAGCGTTATGAACGACGAGCACCGCCACGGTGATATAGTATCCGGTTTATTGTAATGTAAACAGCGGGTTGCTTGTAATTATTCTTTTTCTGTATTAGAATAATTACAGGGAGGTGCTTTTATGAATACGAAAGATGTACTTTATAAACTCAGAACCGAAAACGGGCTCTCACAGGACGAGCTTGCCCGAAAGGTTTTTGTTACCCGCCAGGCGGTATCACGCTGGGAAAACGGCGAAACCGTACCGAACACCGAAACCTTAAAGCTTCTGTCAAAGGTTTTTGACGTATCTATAAACACTCTTCTCGGCTCGCCGCAGAAGCTGATTTGTCAGTGCTGCGGAATGCCGCTTGAGGATGAGATTATCGGACGAAATAAGGACGGCTCGCTTAACGAGGAATACTGTAAATGGTGCTATGCCGACGGAACGTATACCTATAGCGATATGGACGAGCTTATTGAGGTCTGCGCGTCGAATATGGCGGGCGAAGGCTTTACCGCGGAGCAGGCAAGGAAGTATTTAAAGGAGTCGCTGCCGAAGCTTAATTACTGGAAAAGGTATGAGGAGCTCGGAGACGGAGGAGAGTTTGACCTCTTTAAAAAGCAGCTGATTGACGAGATTAACGCGCTTAATGTTGAGGGTATGCCGAAGCTTGAAAATCTTAACGCGCTTGTCGGAAAATTCGTTAATATTGAATACCCGCTCCCCAGCGGAATAAAAGTAAGATTCCTTGACGACGGGACTACCTATCTCGGTAATCAGCTTGAAAGTGAATTCGGCGGAGACAGGTGCTTCGGAATAATTGCAAATATGGATTTTATTCTAATCTGCACCTATGAAGCCGAAGGCAAAAATCCCGAGCTTGTAATGTATAAGAAACGATAAAAAAACAGCCCCTCGGGGCTGTTCTTTATTTACTCAGTAATTTGTTAATTTCTTTTTCGTTTGATTTTGAAATAAAGAAAACGGCGAGGTAAACGATAACGTAAATAATTAAGAAAGCGGGAAGCATATTCTTAATAACCTCAATTATGCTCTCTCCGTAGCCGCAAAGCGTGCAGGTTACGGTAACAACGCCGAAGGTTAAAACAAAGTGGATTAACGTTGCCAAAAGAAGCTTAAGCCTTTCGGTATACATAATTCTTGTAATAATTCCGATTAAAAACGAGGTTACCGTCCAGCAGATAAGCTCTTTAACAGACGCGTTTTCCGCTTTCATAATTACAAGCGAAAGGGTTGTGAATATAAAGCCGATGCCGGCGCCGATAATTCCGAAATGCAGTATATTAAGTAATGTTTTCATATTATTATCTCCTTACAAATTCTTTAAATCGGTTGAAATATTTTCTTGAAATAATAAGCGTTTCGCTTTTGTTTTTGAGCCTTGCGGTATAGTTTCCGCTGAACTCGGCAGAAATGGATTTAACAAAATTGATGTTAACAACCGTGCTTTTGTTTATCTGAACAAAGCCCTTTGAGCTCAGCGCTTCGCAAAGCTCGTAAAGCTTTTCCTTTACCTCGTACCTTCCGCTGTCGGTTACGGCGTAGGTCTTGCCGAGAGCCGACTCGAAATAGACTATATCGTCCGCGTTGTAAAGGAAGCTTTCGTCTTCGCCCTGAAGCATAAGCTTTCCGAACGCCGAGGAGTTCAGAAGCGAGATTATATTCATCGCTTCCTTGCTTGCAATATCTCCTTTTATGATAACCTCAAGCTCGGTGTTTTGTTCGTTTTCTAAACTGATTTTCAAAACATCACCTCCTGATGACTGCATTATAACCCATTATAGACTAATTGCATTAATAATTCAATTAAGAGGTAAAAAATTAACGCTAAGAGGTATAAAATATAAGGTGAAATGCTTTTAATATTCTTTATTTACAAAAAACGATAATAAAAAACCGCCTTTCGGCGGTAATGGGTAATACTTATATATTGATAAGCACAAGCCCTCCTGCGCAAAGTACGATTCCCGCAACCTGTTTAACGGTAATACTTTCTTTATAGAAAAGCATTGAAACAAAAATCAGAGCGACGGCAAGCGTAATATTTGCGGTAACGGATACGGTATTCATTGCCCAGCCGTTTCGGTAGGCGAGTATATACCCGAGCTCAAGCCCTATAATAACGACTCCGAGAACAAAGCTTGTCCAGTTCGTTTTTGAAAACTCCGTTATGATATTTTTATCCTTTGAGGTAATAAAAAAGGTTATAAACGAAACTGCCGCCGCAACAAGATAGGTAATTGTAAGCGCCCCGAAGGCGTTAACCTCGCTCGGCGTTGATTTTGTACATACATTATAAAGAATATTTGATACAACTATAATTATAATCGGGTATAGCATTGGCCACATATATATTCCTCCGAAAAGCAAAAAAAAGCGCCGAATAATCGGCGCTTAAAATCAGTTTGTGTTTATAGCAAGAACAAGATATTTCTCGCCGTCCATAATCAGCTTTGAAGCTTTAAGCGTAACGCATTCGGTATTGCCGTTTAAATTCATACGGAAATTAAGGAAATAGGATTTGCCCTTGTCAAACGCCTTTAAAATATTTTCCTTTGTAAATGAACGGATTACGGCTTCGGTATCCTCGGGGTGAACTAAGCTGAAAATGTATTTAAGACTCATTGCAAAGAAGTTTTCTCCGCTTTTGGTAAAGCCGAGCTGCTTATAAGTATCGTCAGCGCTGTATTCTACAAAGCAATCGCTTGCAAGATGAACTAAGTAAATGCAAAAATAATCTGCAGTAAGCGCTCTGACAACGTCGGAATAAATGCTTGTGTCGTTACAAAATGATTTCAGCTTTTCAAGCTCTGCAGCTTTAAGCTCGTTGTTTGTAATTCCGATAACGATTTGCGGTCTCTCTTCGGGGATAATCATTGCTTTTAAATGATAATGCTCAAGCGAGCCGTTAATTTTTATTTTGTAATCAAGAGTAAGACCGTGATGAAGTCGCAGGGACGCTAAAAGATTATCCTTTTCAAACGCTGCGGCTACTTTATCAAAGTCCTCGTCGCAAACGTTTTTATTTATCGTTTCATTGATTTTTTCAAAGAAGCCTTCGCCGCTTTTTTCTATACCGAGGGATAAAATATTGTCGTCGGTTGAAATAAACTCATATTTTCCGGTAGTCGCGTCAACAAGATATACGGTTTGATAATCCTCAAAAAGAGCGTTGATATAAGAATCAACCTCATGACCGCTTACGCTTTTTGAGGAATTGAGCGCGTTTTCAATTCGTGCAAGAAGAACTGAGCGGGGAGGGAAGGGCTTTTTAATGAAATCAACTGCGCCTAAGCTCAGACACTCAGCCTCGCTATCCTCGTCAGAGGTTAAAACAATAACGGGAATATCTTTTAATTCGGGGTTTTTCTTGACTTCCATAAGAAAAGCAATTCCACCCATATTAGGCATAATTAAATCAAGAAGAATAAGGGATATATCGCTGTTTTCATTAAGATAAGCCAGTCCTTTTTCGCCGTCGGCAGCAAATTTAACATTATAGCAATCACCAAGCATTACCTCAATCATTTCGGAATTAATAATATTATCATCAATCATTAAAATGTTTTTCTTCATAGCTTTAAATTCCTTTCATTTAAATCAGTTCTTTAAACTTTTCAAATCTTGAAAAAATAATATCCAGATAACCGCCGTCGTCGTCGACCGTGTTTTTACCTCTGAGCAAATCACAAAATTCACTAACCGGAACGTAAAGCGGTGTTATTGAAAGATTACCTAACATACCCTTTAAATCATGCGCTTTGCTGAAAGCAACCTCAATTTCGCCGTTTTCAAAAGCGGCTTTCATTTTTTCAAGGTCGTCGCTTTTGAGGGCCTTTTCAACAAGTCCGAGATAAAACCCTTCGTTATTCATACACCTTTCAAGTCCCTCGTCAACGTTAACGCCCAGCGCTCTTAATTCTTCAATGTTCAAATTACATCATCCTAAAATATATTATTACTTGTCCATTATACACTATATAATTGCATATATCAACAATTTTATTTATTAAAGCGGGGAATATAAGATACACTTTGGCATTGGAACAAGGCGAAAAATGTGTTATAATTAATTCGGATAAATTATTGTTAATGAAAGGAGTCGGGTGATATGAAGCCGTGGGAAGATATTTCGCTTGTGGAGTATTCGGAAAAAGAGGAGCTCGTGCATACCGTAACCCACGCTCTCGGTCTGATACTCAGCGGTTGTATTTTCGTTTACTGTCTGCTCCCTTCAATAAAAAGCGGCGACGCTCTTCGTATTATCTGCGGCTTTCTTTATTTTTTCGGCACTACGGTTATGTTCCTGACCTCGGTATTATATCACGCCGAAAGGAATCCCAAGCGCAAAAAGCTGCTGCGCCTGCTTGACCATTGTATGATATTTTTTGCTGTCGCCGGTACGGCTACAGGCTGCGTTCCAGCGGTGTGCGAAATTGCGGGAAGGCTTCCGGGCGTTCTTATGGCGGTTTTCGCGTGGCTCGGCGCGCTGAGCGGTCTGTTTCTTACCTTTTTCTCATTTAAGACCACCCGCGCCGCTCAGATGGTTCTTTATATAGGCACCTCCTTCGCCTGCGCAATCGCGGGAGGAAAGACGTATAAGCTGCTTCCGAGGGAGGCGTTTTATCATCTTCTTTGCGGCGGCGCATTTTTGCTTATTGGTACGGGACTCTACGGTATAGGTAAAAAGAAACGCTATTTCCACGCTGTTTTTCACGTGTTTATAGATATCGGGCTTACGGTCTTTTTCCTCGGAATAAAAAAGTACTGTTTTTAATACGACGAATTGATTTGAAACAATCTGTATTATATGATAAAATAATTACAATTACCAAACGGGAGGCAAATATGTCTGTTAAAACCGAGCGCAGACCTAAAACTAAGGGCAAAAAGGTTGCGCTGATAATACTATTGGTACTCGTGACGATTCTGGCTTTTGATTCTTTTGAAGCTGTTTATCGTTCAAAACCCGAAAGCATTAAAAGCTATGAAACGAAGAATAACAACATAAGTACTACGGGTAAGCCATTCGTAAGCGCTCACAGAAGCGGCGGCGGTATCGCGCCCGAGGAGTCAATGCTGGCGTTTAAAAACTGTATAGAAAACGAAAATTTCAACGTCGATATTTTTGAATTTGACCTCCACGTTACCAAGGATTCTCAGCTGATTCTGCTGCACGATGATACTCTTGAGCGCACTACCGACTGCGCAGAGGTTTTCAAGGTTAAAAAGGCGCGTCCCGAAAACTATACGTACGCCGAGCTGCGAAGGCTGAACATAGGAGCTCATTTTAAGAACACCGAGGGCGAAATGCCTTACAGTAATCTGAGCGGCGACGAAGTACCCGATGATTTAAGAATCGTGCGTCTTGAGGATGTGCTTGATTACTTAATTTCAAACGGTGATTTCAATTATATTATCGAGCTCAAAAACGGCGGTGAGCTCGGAAAAAAGGGAGTCGATTTGCTTGTTAAGGTGCTTGAAGAAAGAGACCTGCTTGACAAAACCGTATTCGGAACCTTTCAGGCGGAAATAACTAAGTATGTCGATGAAAACTATCCGCAGCTCAAACGCTCGGCTTCTATAATGGAGGTTCTCGAATTTTATGCAGCGGCAATGAGTAATAAAAAAGATTTTGCGCCGAAATATACGGCGTTGCAGATACCGTACAATATGCCGTACAGAATGCTTGTAAATCTCGGTGTCGCAAAAGTAATAAACTACGCTCATTCCCACGATATTGCCGTTCAGTACTGGACGGTTAATAAGGAGAGCGAACTTGAATATCTTTCCTCAGTCGGCGCCGACTGTATTATGAGCGACTACCCCGACGTTCTGTATAAAAAGAGATAATAAAAGAGTCACGCGAAGGAGCGTGACTCTTTTTATTTGACTGTATTAACAAAAAATGCTAAAATAAAAACAGATTGATAATTAAGGAGGATTGTTTATGAAAATAAAAAGAATTATAAGCGCTTTTCTTGCGCTGACTATGGTGCTCTCAATGCCGCTTTATGCGTTTGCGGATATAAATCAAACCGTAAGCGCGGGCTTTGGCGAAGGTCAGGAGCAACACGTTACCGTTAACGATAACGTATCGGTTATTAATGAAGTAAACGCGGTTTTTGTTGAAGCGCATGCTCCCGGAAGTGCTGCGGATAAAAACGCTTCGGCTGAAGTCAAGGGTGACGTTACCGCAGAATCATACGACTCGTTTTCGGCAGTATATGCTGAAGGACGAAACGGCGACGCAACTGTTAAAATTAATGGAAACCTGAAGGCAACCGTAACCGGCAGCGGCAATGTAAACGGTGTGGAATTATGGGGCCGTTCGTATAACGGTAGCGGCTATGCTTATGCAAACATAGGCGGAAGCATTACCGCAACCTCAAACAGTGCTGCCTGCGGAATTGATAGTGACTGCGGAGACGCATTCGTTACAGGTGACGTAAGTGCAAGCGGAAGCAAAGCAACGGGCGTTTATAGTTACTGCGAAGGTAACGTTAATATCGGCGGAGACCTTAAAGCCGAGGGAAGCGCTAACGCTTGCGGCGCATTCCTTTGCACGTCGGATGAAAAACAGCAAACCTTAACCGTAAATAAGGATGTTATTGTAAAATGTACCTCTGACGACCCGTCTTCGGTAGCAGACGGCGTCAGATTCTACGCTAACGGCGGCAAAGCCTATGCCGATATTAAGGGCAGTATTATTACGTCAAGTAACGCAGAAACTGCAGGGGGACTTCGCTTTATCTCAACAGGCAGCGACGGCGGTGGCTGCTATACTTTATCTCCGACTTATTTTGACGTTAAGGTTGGAAACAGCATTATATCCGACGATTACGGTATTGCAAAATGCAACGATTCCGGTACCGTTGACCTTCTTGTTGAAAATGAGGTAAAAGCGAAAAATACCGCAGTATTACTCAAAGACAATTCTTCTCTGTATGAGCAGGCAAGCGACGGCAGCGGCTATTGCGTTAACCAGTTAAATCTTACCGTATGGAAGCTGAACCTTAACGATAGAGGCAACGTTGCGGAACTTCTTGTGGATGATGACGAGGCGGTTGCCGCAAAAGCTTTTGAAAAGAAAATCAACTATATCATTAAAGTTCAGCAGCCGACTGAAGGCGGTACCGTAAGCCTTGTTGACAGCAGCGGCAATGCGCTAAAAAAGAGCAATAATTATTACGTTGCCCATGAAGGCGAAAAGGTTGTTGTAAAGGCAAATCTGTTAAGCGGTTATACGGTTATAGCGGCTTACAACGGCGTGGGTGAAATGCTTCCGCTTCTGAAAGACGAAAACGGCAATTTCTATATTATCGTTCCCAAGGGCGGCGGAATCTATATCAGCGTTGATATTGAAGAATCATCCTCATATTCTTCCAACGAAGATATTAGAAAAAAACCCGTACCTGTCGTAGCGGCAAAGAAGACGGCAAAGAAAGCAAACCCGCTGAAAATCAAAGGCAAAAAGGTAACTCTTAAAGCTTCCAAGCTTGCCGATAAGAAGCAGACTATCTCCGTTAAAAAGGCAATTAAGTTCGTTCAAAAAGGTAAGGGCACAATCACTTATAAGAAGATTAAAGGCAATAAAAAGATTACCGTAAACAAAAAGACCGGTAAAATTACCGTTAAAAAAGGACTTAAAAAGGGAACCTATAAAGTAAAGGTTCAGGTTACCGCAGCGGGTAATAGTAATTATAAAAAGGCAGTTAAAAAGACAACGGTGAAGATTGTTGTTAAGTAATGCGAAGTTGGGCAGGACAAAAAAGAATGATGTATCGGCATAGCCGAAATGATGTATTTTCACTGCGTTTCAAAATGATGCTGTTCGCTGCGCTCACAATGATGTGATGTTTGCCGTAAACGTGCCGCAGGCACACATCATTAGCGAAGCGACATCACTGCCGAAGGCAATATCTCTTGCCCGCAAGGGCAAACATCATTCAAAAAAGAGTCAACCGTAGTTGACTCTTTTTTGTGGCTCCCCTTGCCGGGCTCGAACCAGCGACAACTCGGTTAACAGCCGAGTGCTCTACCAACTGAGCTAAAGAGGAATGTTTAATTTTGTGCTTACATATAATAACAAATTTAATTATTAATGTCAATATGTTTTTTAAAAAACTTTCAGGGCGGGTAATCCCGCCCTGTTTTTAATTAGTATTCTTTGATTATTTTTACCGGGCACTTTTCGGCGCAGAGTCCGCACTGAGTACACTTTGAATAATCAATTTTAGCAATATTGTTTTCAAAAACGATTGCTTCGCTCGGGCAGTTTCTTGCACACATTGAGCATCCGATACATCCCGCCGTACAAGCGTTTTTAACCTCTTTACCTCTTGCGAGGTTGGAGCACTGAACCCTGTATTTGCTGTCTGCGGGGATTAGCTCAATAAGGTCGTGAGGACAAGCCTTAAGGCATTTTCCGCACGCTACGCACAGACTTTCGTCAACTACCGCCTTCTGGTCGATAATTCTTATTGCGCCGTGGTCGCAAACCTTAACGCACGAGCCGAAGCCGAGACATCCGTACTTACAGGCATACGGGCTTGAGCCGGGCATTTTTGAAGCGTAAAGACAGGTATCAATACCGTAGTAATTATAGTCGGTTGTACGCTTCTCACAGGTTCCGTCACATTTTACGTAGGCAACCATTTTTTCCATTTCGCCGACCTCTTCGCCCATGATTTCGGCAATCTTCTGAGCAACCGGCATACCTCCTACGGGACACGCAGAAACGGGAGCCTCGCCCTTTGCGATTGCTGCTGCAAGAGCGTCACAGCCCGCATATCCGCAGCCGCCGCAGTTTGAGCCGGGAAGCTCGGCGCGAACGGCTACTTCCTTTTCGTCAACCTCTACCTTGAACGCCTTTTCGGCAACGGAGAGGATTATTCCGATAATCAGCGCGATTACCGCAAGAACAATAATCGCTGTAATAATAGCACTTGTATTCATACGCCCCTCCTTATTTCGGTAATACGCCGAATCCGTAGAAGGCAATTGACATCAGACACGCCGTAAGAAGAACGGCGGGAGTGCCCTTAAATGCTTTCGGGAAATCGTTGTTTTCGGTTTTTTCTCTTACGCCTGCCATAATAACAATAGCAACCATAAAGCCTACTGCTGTTCCGAAGCCCGAGATAACGCTTGTTAAAATGTCAAAGTCCTTCTGAACATTTGTAAGCGCTACGCCGAGAACGGCACAGTTTGTTGTAATAAGGGGAAGGTATACGCCGAGCGCTCTGTAAAGCGGGGGCACAAACTTCTTGAGGAAGAGCTCAACAAGCTGCACAAGAAAGGCGATAACCATAATAAATACGATTGTTTTAAGATAAACCAAATCATATTTTACAAGCACAAGCCTGTAAAGTGTTGCCGCAACGGCGGAAGCAATTGTAATTACAAAGATTACGGCGCCGCCCATACCTGCTGCGGTTTTAACGCTTTTTGATACGCCGAGGAAGGGACAGATTCCGAGGAACTGAGCAAGAACAACGTTATTTACAAGCGCTGTTGAGATTAAAACAAGAAACAGTGTATTAGCCATTATTCTTTGCCTCCTTTTCCTCAATTTCCTTCATAGGACAGCTTGCGCAGTCTCCGTTGCAGCCTGCGTCGCCCTTAACGTGACGGTTAGCTCCCTTAAGCTGAAGCTTGTTCTGGAGAGCACAGAGCATTGCAAGCACAAAGAACGCGCCGGGCGCCATAATGAAGATTGAAACAGGCTCGTAGCTCTTCGGCATAATCTGGATATTAAAAATTGTACCCGCGCCGAGAAGCTCTCTTACCATACCGATTGCGGTAAGTCCGATTGTAAAGCCTATACCGATTCCGATACCGTCAAAAATTGAAAGAATCGGACCGTTTTTATTTGCGTATGATTCGGCTCTGCCAAGGATAATACAGTTAACTACGATAAGTGGAATATATATTCCGAGGCTTTCGTATAAATCCTTGACATAAGCGTGCATAACCATTTCAATAACGGTTACGAAGGAAGCTATAATAGTAATGTAAACCGGTACGCGAACTGCGTCGGGGATGATTTTTCTGAGAAGAGAAATCATAAGGTTAGAAAGGATTAAAACAACCATTGTTGCCGCGCCCATACCTATACCGTTTTTAGCGCTTGTTGTAACCGCGAGAGTGGGACACATACCGAGCATAAGCACGAAGGTCGGATTTTCTTTAACTATACCGTTATATAATCTTTCGCCGATAGCTTTCATATATCTCACTCTCCTTTCAGAACGTTGTTGTAAAAGGAAATTGACTCGTTAACTGCCTGAGTTACGGCGGTTGTTGTAATCGTTGCGCCGCTTATTGCGTCAATTTCGTTGTTGTCACGGTTTGCGCCCGTTTTTGAAAAGGCGATTGTGCCCGCTTTGAGTCCCGAGAACTGCTCGGAAAATTCGGGCTTTGATGAGTTAGCGCCGAGACCCGGAGTTTCGCCGCTGTTATCAACAACCGAAAAGGCTGTGATAACGCCCTCGTTTGAAATACCAAGGGCAATTCTGACGTCGCCTCCGTATCCGTTTGGCGAGGTTGCGTCAATAACATAGCCGATAGTATTTCCGCTCTTGTCCTTTGCGGTAAGAGCCGCATTGATTTTTATACTCGGGTCTATAACGTGCGCGCTGTATTTATCAAGCAGAGAATCAAAATTCTCAACATCCTCAATTTTGTCAGCGTCGGTATAAACCGCTTTGTAAACTGCTGCCCTTGCGTCGGCGTCAGCCTTTGCAATAGGCTCCATTGTAACCTGGTTCAATACTGCGAGAATTGCAACCGAGAAAAGCGCTACAACAAAGAGAACAATAATGTTTTTAGCTGCATTTGATTTTGCTTTAGCCATTTTTCTTGTCCTCCTTTATATGTTTTGCTCTTTCACAGCCAAACGGAAGAGGAGCGGTTTTGCTTTCAATAAGCGGAACAACAAGGTTACCGATAATAATTGAATACGAAACGCCCTCTGCGGTAGAGCCGAGAGTTCTGAAAAGTGCGGTGAGGAGTCCGATAAACAGAGCAAATATTACCTGACCTTTAACGGTAATCGGGCTTGTTACATAGTCGGTTGCCATAAAGAACGCACCAACGAGAAGTCCGCCCGAAAGCGCCTGAGCAAGTAAGTACTGAGGAGTAACCTCATCGCCTGAAATAAGTCTTATAATTGCAATAAATGCAATTGTTGAGCCGATATAAATTAAAGGAATTCGGGGAGAAATAATCTTTCTTATAATAAGATAAATACCGCCGATTAAAATTGCGATAGCCGAAACCTCACCGATACAACCGGAATGGTTACCGATAAATAAATCCATAAGCCCAACGCTTTCGCCCTTGCCCATTAAAGCAAGAGGAGTTGCCGAGGAAAGGCCGTCAACTGCGAAGTTAGTCATCCTTCCCGTAAACGAAATCGTAAGGAAGCAACGTCCTGCCAGAGCGGGGTTCATAAAGTTCTGACCAAGTCCGCCGAAGAGCATTTTCGTTACAACGATTGCGAAAGCGGAGCCGAGAACAGCCATCCACCAGGTTGCCGTAGGCGGTAAATTAACCGCTAAAATCATACCCGTTACAACCGCTGAAAAATCAAATACGGTTATGGGCTTTTTCAAAATATATTCCGTTAACGCTTCAAACGCCATACAGCTTGCCACGCTGACAAGAATAAGCATTAACGAATTCCAGCCGAAGCGGTATACACCGAAGCCGAGAGTCGGAACGAGCGCAAGGGCTACGTTAATCATAATTGACCTCGTAGTCGTCTTTTCTCTCACGTGAGGAGAGATTGAAACATTATACATACTTTTCTCCCTCCTTACTTCTTTGCGTTCAGCTCGCGAAGCTGAAGTTTACCGAGTTTAAACATCTGTGTGAGCGGAATTTTTGCGGGACAGCCGTAAGCGCAGCAGCCGCATTCAATACATTCCATACCGCCGAGCTTACCGAAGGCTTCAATATCCTCGCGTTTAACCGCTCTTCCCATAAGCTGGGGAATAAGGTTTTCGGGGCAGGCGCGAACGCAGCGTCCGCAATGGATACACGGTGTTTCCTTAGCCTCGGCAACCTCGTCCTTACAGTATGCAAGAATAGCCGCGCTGGTCTTTATCATAGGAACGTCAAGACTTTCCATAGCGATACCCATCATCGGACCGCCCGAAATGAATTTAACTGCGTCCTCCTTTGCGCCTCCTGCGGTTTCAAGGAGGTAGGAGTGGCTTATGCCAAGGGGGATGTCAAAGTTACCGGGCTTATTAACGCCCTCTCCCGTTACCGTTGCAATATTATGTATAAGCGGCTTATTTTCGTAAACAGCTTCATAAATTGCAAATACGGTGCCGACGTTGTCTACAATGCAACCCTTATCGGCGGGAAGCATTTTTGAATTAATCTTTCTTCCCGTAACGGCGTAAATAAGCTGTCTTTCACCGCCCTGGGGGTATTTCGTTTTAAGCGGACAAACCGAAACTCTGTCGTCAACCCTTGCAACCTTTGTCATAATGTCGATTGCCTCGGGCTTGTTAGCTTCAATGCCGATAATTGCCTGTGCGTTAGGAAGAACCTTGAGCATTGCCTGAATACCGAAGAGAATTTCGTCAGGCTTTTCAAGCATTAAGCGGTAGTCCGACGTGAGGTAGGGCTCGCACTCCGCGCCGTTAATAATGATTTTATCAATACTGTCGGCATTTTTCGGGGTGAGCTTAACCGCTGTCGGGAAGCCTGCTCCGCCGAGACCAACGATACCTGCGCCTCTTACCGCGTCGATAATCTCGTCCTTTGATAAATCCTCAAGCTTTCTTTTACTTCCGAAGCCCTCGACAGCCTCGTCAAGACCGTCATTTTCAATTACAATTGAATCAATCCTGCTTCCGTTTACAACAAGTCTTTTTTCAATTGCTTTAACCGTTCCCGATACCGAAGAGAATATCGGAGCGGAAATAAATCCGCCTGCCTCGGCAATCATCTGTCCTTTAAGGACGCGGTCGCCCTTGGCAACAACAGCCTTTGAGGGAGCTCCTAAGTTCTGAGAAAGAGGAAATACCATTTCGTCCTGAGGCTCGACAGGCGCGATGGCGCAATCCTTGGCGTATTCCTTACCGCCGTAAGGGTGAACGCCTTTTTTGAAGGTTTTTAACTTCATTTCTCCTTTTCCTTTCCGTAATAAAATTACACAAATTCAGTTTATTTTATCATATTAGACAAAAACAATCAATAATAATATTAAATATATTATTGTTAATTAATTATCAATATGATATAATACCTATAAGCTTTTCCTGAGCCGGATTTAATATTCGTTTAATGTTAAGTATATATATTTTTTTCGGGTGATAAAATGAGAATTCTTATAGTTGAAGATGAATATAAGCTTGCCGACGTTATTGCGGCAAGGCTGAAAAAAGAGAATTATGAGGTTGATATTTCAACCGACGGCGAGGACGGACTCTATAACGCCGAAAGCGGAATCTACGATTTGATTATTCTTGACGTAATGCTTCCTAAGGTTAACGGCTTTGAAATCTTAAAGGAAATAAGAGAGGAAAAGATTGACTCAAAGGTAATTATGCTTACCGCAAAGTCAATGCTTGAGGATAAGCTCGAGGGACTTACGGGCGGAGCAAACGATTACGTAACAAAGCCGTTTCATATTGACGAGCTTGTTGCAAGGGTAAATATTCAGCTCAGAAGCGACGTTAAGAATACCCAGGGCGATTATATTGAATTCGGCGATTTGAAGCTGAACACAAAAGCCTCAAAGCTTTTATGTACAAAGTCGGGAGAGGAGATTTCGGTTGTTAATAAGGAATATCAGCTTCTTGAATACTTTATGACAAACCCCAATCAGATATTATCAAAGGATATGATTTACGATAAGGTCTGGGGCTGGGATAACGAAATTGAGTCCAATAACCTTGAGGCGTATTTATCATTTATACGCAGAAAGCTCAAGGCGATTGAGTCGGACGTTAATATTAAAGCCGTAAGAGGTATGGGCTACAGAATGGAGAAGGCCGGATGAAAAAGCTGAAAAACAAGGTATTTATTGTAATATTTTTAATTCTTACAATTTTTACCACGGGAATAGTTTTTGCGTATAATTTTACGCTTTATAACCAACAAAAGCATAATATTGAAAGAAGCCTTACCCAGACTGTGAAAATGGAGGTAAGGGGAGGTCCGCCGAGCGGCAGCTCCTTTGAAAAGCTTGAAGACGACGGATTTGATAATATCCGTTTTATGGACAGAAACGTTTATACCGTAATCCTTGGCGAGGATAATCAGATTAAGGGGGTTATCAACCACTCGAATAATGAAATCTCCGACGAGGATATCGAGGAAATCGCCGTTACAATGATTTCTCAGAGCTACCAAAAGGAAATAGGAAATCTCTTTGTTTGCGATTATTCCTATGCATATAACGAAGGCTCGTCAATCGTTATTGTTGATAATTCCGCGGTAAAGCAAATGCTCAGAACAACGCTGCTTGTGTCGCTGATACTGTATATTCTTGCCGAAATTATAATACTGTTGATTTCAAGAAGGCTGACTCTCTGGATAACAAAGCCGGTTGGCGAAAGCTTTGAAAAGCAAAAGCAGTTTATTGCCGACGCCTCCCACGAGCTTAAGACTCCGCTTGCGGTAATTATGGCAAGCAGCGACGCGCTTGAAAGTAATCCGGAGGAGAAAAAGTGGCTTGATAATATTAAGAGCGAAAGCGACAGGATGAATAAGCTTATTGCCGATTTGCTTGAGCTTGCAAAGAGCGAGGCGGTTGACGAAAAAACGCAGTATACGCCCGAAAGCCTTTCAAAAGCGGTTGAAAAATCCTGTCTTACGTTTGAGGGAGTTATGTTTGAAAAGGGCATAACGCTTAAATATGATATTGAGGATAATATAATCCTTAATATGGACAGCTTTAAAATAGAACAGCTTATGTCAATTCTTCTTGACAATGCTTTAAAGCACAGCGAAAGTCCTGCGGATATTGAGGTAAGCCTTAAGAAAAACAGGGATATCGTTTTAACCGTAACAAATCGGGGCGAAGGTATTCCGCAGGGCGAGGAGGAGCATATATTTGAGCGCTTCTACCGAGCCGACGACTCGAGAAACCGAAGCGAAAACCGTTACGGACTCGGACTTGCTATTGCAAAGAATATATGTGAAGGTCATAACGCTTCAATATCGGCAAAAAGCGAAAACTCAAAAACAACCTTTACGGTTATTTTCAAAGCAAAATAAATTATTTAAACAGGATGAAATTCATCCTGTTTTTTAATATTCGTTTAATTTAAGGGTGGTATTATTCAGTCAACGAAACGAAAGGAGTAAACAAAATGAAAAAATTAATCAGAATGATTATTATTGCAGTTTTAACAAGTGCAATAATTACAGGCTCACTTTACTTTTACAATACGAATAATACCGAAAGCAGTATGCAGCAAATTCAAACGCAAAGCGAAACCTCCTCAGACGCGACGGGCGCAACGACTGTTGACGCAAAGCAGGAAACTCTGAGCGAAAGCTATGTTTCCGAGAGCGCCGACGAGAGCGCAGTGCTTGTGACAAACGGAGGAAGCGCAACAATTTCGGACGCAAAAATCAATAAGAAATCCGGAGATTGCAGCAACAACGAAAGCGGTGAATTCTACGGGGTTAATTCGGGGGTTCTTGTTCAAAAGGACTCGACGGCTATTATTTCCGATACCGAGATAAACACCTCCGCAGGCGGTGCAAACGCTGTGTTTGCTACAGGCGAGGGAGCAAAAATTTATCTTAAAAATACTACAATTACCACAACGGGAGAGCGCTCCTCAAGAGGACTTGACGCTACCTACGGCGGCTATATTGAAGCCGATAACGTTAAAATCACAACTCAGGGCGGCTCGTGCGCAGTGCTTGCAACCGACAGGGGCGAGGGCACTGTTATTGCCAAAAATTCTACACTTGAAACAAACGGCAGCGGCTCGCCGGTAATCTATTCCACGGGCGATATTAGTATCACCAATACAAAGGGTACTGCAAACGGCTCTCAGATGGTTGTGATTGAGGGTAAAAATTCGGCAACCGTAACAAATTCGACTCTCACCGCAAGCGCAAGCGGAAACAGAGGCGACACCGACGTTGCAGGCGTTATGATTTACCAGTCAATGAGCGGCGACGCGGGCGAGGGCACCGGCACCTTTACGGCAAAAGGCTCTGCGCTTTCGGTTCAGAAGGATTCAAAGTATTATAAAACAGCTCCGATGTTCTTTATTACAAACACCGACGCTGTAATAAATCTTACCGACACAAAGCTCGCCTTCGGCAGCGGTATTCTTATCCGCGCAAAGGGCACCGACGAGTGGGGAACAAGCGGCTCAAACGCAGGAAACGTAACGCTTAACGCCAAAAAGCAGACCTTAAAGGGCGATATTGAAGCCGATAAGATTTCCTCGGTTACGCTTAATCTTGAAGCGTCCTCCTATGAGGGAACGATAAATAAGGCTGATTCCGCAAAATCGGTTAAGCTCAAGCTTGATAAATCCTCAAAAATAAAGCTCACGGGCGATTCATATGTAACCTCTCTTGAAAACGCCGACTCCTCAAACGCCAATATTGATTTTAACGGCTATACTCTTTATGTAAACGGTAAAGCTGTTAAATAGTTTTCATAAATCTCTCCATAAAAACAAACGGACTCCCGCGGGAGTCTGTTTGTTTTAGGATACTAATTTGAAATTCAGTGTTATTTTGTCGGCTATCATTGCAATAAATTCGCTGTTTGTGGGCTTGCCCCTCTGCGAATCTATTGTGTAGCCGAAAAACGACGATAAAACGTCAACGTCGCCCCTGTCCCACGCAACCTCAATAGCATGGCGTATCGCTCTTTCAACCCGCGACGGAGTTGTTTTATACTGCTTTGCAACTGTGGGATAGAGCAGCTTTGTTACCGACGAGAGCATTGCCGGCTCGTTGATACAGAGCATAATAGAGCTTCTCAGATACCTGTAACCCTTGATGTGAGCCGGAACGCCGATTTGTCGCATAATGTCCGAAATTATTATTTCAGCGTCCTGCAAACCGTTTGATACGGGTGAATCCCCGTTTTCGCCGTGCCACTCTAAAAGGCTTTTAATCCTTTTGGCAACAGCGCTTGCGCTGACGGGCTTTATAATATAATAGTCCGCGCCCGCGTTAATAATCTGACTTTCAAATTCTCCGCTTTTAACCGTACCTAAAACTATTATATACGGTCTTTTTACCACATAATTGATAATGTGCTCAATAACGTCCAATGCGTCAGCTTCAGCCATAAAAGAATCCATAACCACCGCGTTAAAGCTGCCGTTTTCAAGAGCGCAAATGAGCTCATTACCGTTTTTTGAACATAAGCTTACACTAAAGCCGTCTTCCTCAAGTCTGCTTTTAAGCGAGCTGCAAAAATCCTCCTCTTCATTTGCAATAAGTATGTTCTGTTTTTCCTTCATTGTTACCTCCGTTTTAATTAATGCGGATATGCGACAAGGAGATAATAACATAAACTGTAACAAAAATCAATAGATTTCATAACAAAATATGAAAAAACTTCATATTTTACTACAAAATCGCTGTTTTCAAGCGATTTCAACCCTAAAAATGACATAAAAGTTAAATGGTATTCTGTTATCGCTTGTAAATATTACACAAAAATTACAAAATTTACAAAAAAATAACACAAAACACTTGCATATTGATTTCTTTTATTATATTATTATCTTGTATGTATGGCGGTATGCCCTATTATAATTTAATGAACAGGAGAAAAAAGCTGTGATTGAATTTAAGGATGTTACAAAGGTGTATGAGAGTAACGGCACCAAAGCGCTTGATAACGTCAATATGAAAATTGAGGACGGCGAATTTGTTTTCGTCGTAGGCTCAAGCGGCGCGGGTAAGAGTACTCTTTTAAAGCTTATTATGCAGGAGGAAAAGCCTAGCGAGGGCGAAGTAATCGTTAACGGTTATTCCTCTCTTGAAATGAAAAAGAAAACTATTCCTTATTACAGAAGAACGATGGGTATCGTTTTCCAGGATTTCAGAATAATTCCCAAAATGTCGGTATATGATAACGTTGCGTTTGCAATGCGTGTTATCGGCGCAAAGGATAAGGACATAAGAAAGAGAGTACCGTATATTCTCAATCTTGTCGGTCTTTCAAAGAAGGCGCGCTCGATGCCTAACGAGCTTTCGGGCGGCGAGCAGCAGAGAGTTTCGCTTGCAAGAGCGCTTGTCAACAATCCCGAGCTTATTATTGCGGACGAGCCCACCGGTAACGTAGACCCCGAAATGAGCCACGAAATTGTAGACCTTCTTACAAAAATCAATAACAGCGGAACGACCGTTGTAATGGTAACCCACGAGCATGAGCTTGTTCGCTCGTTCCAGAGAAGGGTTATCGTTCTTCAGAACGGACAGGTTGTATCCGACACTCCCGACCCGACGTATGCTCAGTTCAAAACCGAAAAGCACGAAGAGGTTACCGATATGTACTACTATGAAGAGGACGTACAGCAATCCGAGGTAAGCGACGTGTTTGAAAACGTTATTGAAGGCGAGGAAGCACAGCCCGAAGAAGCTGAGGTTCGCGAGGCTGCCGTAACCGAAGAGGAAAATAACGACGGAGGTGAGCAGTAATGACATTTACAAGTATTAAATATCTCTTAAAAGAGGGTTTAAGAAATACGTGGACAAACCGTATGATGTCCGTAGCTTCAATAGCGGTTCTTTTAAGCTGTCTTGTAATAATCGGCTCGGCTTCAATGGTTTTCCTCAATATCAATTCCCTTGTCGAAAGAATTGAGGACGAAAACGTTATTATGGTTTACATTGAGGACAGTGCCGACCAGAACGCGATTGATACAATGGAAAAGAAAATAAAGAAGATAAAAAATGTTGATAACATCGAATTTATCTCAAAGGAGGACGCGTGGAAGAGCCAGCTCAAAACAATGGACGAGGCTGACAGGGCATTCTTTACCTCCTACACCACCGATATTCCGCTTCCAAACGCATTTAAGGTAACGGTTAAGGATTTATCAAAATTCAAATCGACGGTTAAAACTATCAAAAAGCTTGACAACATTGAAACCGTAAGACAGAATACGGAGCTTGCCAAGAAGCTTGATACAATCAGTCGCGGTATAAGCATTATTGCAATCGCAATTATCGCAGTACTTTTTGCAATTTCACTTTTCATTATTTCAAATACAATCAGAATTGCCGTATATTCAAGACGACTTGAAATCAGCATTATGAAATCGGTCGGTGCAACTAATTCATTTGTAAGACTTCCGTTTGTAGTTGAGGGCGTAATAATCGGACTTATTTCAGGCATTGCCTCCCTCGGCGTGGTATGGGGAGTATATGAGCTTGCGCTTCAGCAATTTGCCGATTTAATCGACTCAATAAGATTAGTTCCGCTGAACTTTATTGACTACGCGCTTCCGATGCTCGGTGCATTTGTAGCGATAGGCGTAATAAGCGGCGTCGGCGGCTCGTTAATCACAATGAGAAGATACTTAAATAAGGAAGGTAGTGAGATAAGTGCAGTCTAAAAGATTTTTAAGAATATTTTGTCTTGTTCTCTCATTAAGCTTTCTCTTTAACTCGGCTGTTTCGTCATACGCTGCTTCAACAAAGGCTCTTAATGAAAAAAAGCAGAAAATCCAGCAGCAGATAAACGAGACCGAAAAGAAGATTGACGCTCTTAAAAATAAAAAGGAAAAGACCCAGGAGCTTATTACCGAGCTTGACAAGAAAATTCAGTTAAAGCAGGACCAGATAGACGTTCTTCAAAAGGACGCCGACAGGCTTCAGGCTAAAATCACAACCGTTAAAAACAATATTGCTCAGACCGAAAGCGAAATCAACAAAATCCAGAAGGAAATTGACGAAAAGCAAAAGCAGTTCGACAAGACCTTTAAGGAATACTGCGAGCGTTTAAGAGCGATTTACGTATCGGGTAACGTAGGAAGTCTTGAGGTTATTCTTACGAGCGATGATATAAGCTCAATTCTTACCCGCTCACAGATGGTAAAATCCGTATCCCAGAAGGACAGCGACGCTCTTCAGGCGCTTCAGGATAAAATGAAGGAAATTGAAACGGGCAAGGCTGAACTTCAGGTTAAGCGTAACAAGCTTAAAGAGGATAAGGCAACCCTTCAAAAAAGCAAGAGCAAGCTTGATTCACAGATTGCAAAAATCAACGCTTCCAAGAAAGAGCTTGACGATGAAGTTGCAGAGGCTAACGCCCTTATCAAAAAGTATAGCAAGCAGAGCGGTGATTATATGGAAGAAATTACCGCTGATAAAAAAGAGGTTGAGAAAATCGAAAACGAAATTCAGAGTATCATTGCCGAAAGGTCGAGAAAATACTCTAACTCGAATATCGGTCCTTCCTCAAACCTTATTAACGCAAAGGGTAACGGACAGTTCTGTTATCCTACCGATTACAGAACAATCTCATCGTATTTCTACCGTCACAGCGGTGCTTTCCACGGTGCGCTTGACTTCCCGTGTCCGGTAGGCTCAAACGTTTATGCGGGCGACGCAGGAACCGTTATTGACGCTACAACGGGCTGGGGCGGCGGCTACGGAAACCGTGTATTTATTGACCACCATAACGGATTTGTTACAATCTACGGTCATAACTCAAGGCTTCTTGTACGCGAAGGACAGACCGTAAAACGAGGCCAGCTTATCGCAAAGAGCGGTAATACAGGTCACTCAACGGGTCCGCACTGCCACTTTGAGGTAAGAAAGAACGGAACAAGAGTTAATCCGCTTAACTATCTTTAATAAATAATGACCGAAACTCACCGCATTTTGCGGTGAGTTTTTTCTATATATTACTATATTTATTACAAATAAATTAAAATTCTAAAATTTATTTTACTTATGAATAGCGTTGTGATAAAATAAATAATGTATAATTATATATTGAAGGGAAGTACCTTAATTGAAATTAACCAAAAAAGTAATTGCATTGCTGATTTCGGCAATTTTTATTATAAACGGAGGCGTAATCGGAGTATTTGCGGAGGACGACAGCACCACAGGCTCGACAACTACCACGACTACCGAGGTGTCCACAACAAAGGAACAGTCAACAAAACCGACCACAACGAAGCCGACTACAACCAAACCGACAACCACTAAAAAGCAAACCGAAAAGGAAAAGAAGGAAGCTAAAAGAAAGCTGGAGGAACAGAGAAAGCAGCTTCAGCAAAAAAAGAAGGAGGCTGACAGAAAGCTTGCAAAATACGGCAAAAACGCAAAAGCTACCGAGGAATATATTTTAGCTCTTGACGAAAGAATAGGATATATAAACGAGGAAATTGCGGTATTAAGAGCACAAATGGACGCGAGCCAGCAGGAGATTGACAAGCTTAATGTTGAAATGCAGCCGCTTAAGGACGAGCTTGCAAAGCTGCAGAAGGAGTATGACTCCTACAAGGCTGAATACGACAAGCTTAACGCCGATTTCCAAAAGACTTATGAAGCTTACTGCACAAGGCTTCGCGCTATGTATGTAAGCGGATATTCAAGCGTCCTTGCAGCGCTTCTTTCGTGCGACGACCTTGAGGATTTTATTAACCGTTTTGAAATGGTAAGAGCCGTTACCAAAAGGGACGGTGCCCTCCTTAAAACCGTACATAAGGAAATGAAGAAAATTACCGAAAAGCAGGACGGATTAAATAAGAAAAAGACCGACGTTGAAAAGAAGAAAAAGGTTTACGACGACAAGGTTGCAAAGTATCAGGCGGAGCAGCAAACCGTACTTGACAAGCGCGAGGATATCGCAAAGAGCAGAATTCAGCTTGATGAGGACAGACTCAAGAGCGACGAGCTCTACGCAGAATACGCCGCAAGCCATAAGATTTATTCCGATTTTGCCGATGAGGATACCCATGCGCTTGACTCGATTAATCAGGAAATTGACGATTTGATGTCGGGAAAGAAAAGCGCAAGCGAGGTTACCACTGCCAAGAACCCGAAGCTCGGCGACAAGAGCAAGGTTAAGGTAAAGCGTATCGGTAAAAACGACGTTTATGCAAATTCGGACGCAACGGTCAGCTTCAGATGGCCCGTTCCCGGTCACACCCGCCTTTCCCAGCATTTTGGCCATATCCGTGCGGGAAGAGTTCATAAGGGAATTGATATTCCGTGTCCGACTCACTCAAAGATTGTTGCGGCTCAGAAGGGCGTTGTTATAAGAGCGAGAAGTAATGCGAGCGAGGCTTACGGATACCACGTTATGGTATACCACGGTACCGACTCCCACGGAAGAAGAATCGTTACCTGTTACGCGCATAATTCTAAGCTTCTTGTTGAGGTCGGCGACCATGTTGCTCAGGGTCAGCAGCTTGCCTGGAGCGGCTCTACAGGACGTTCAACCGGACCGCATTGCCACTTTGAGGTAATTATTGACGGAACAAAGGTAAATCCGGAGAATTACGTATAATGAATAAAATTAACTACCAGAAAGAGCTTGATAAAATAATCGAAGAGATTAAAAGCGAGGGTGCGTGCCCGAAGCTTATGCTTCATTCCTGCTGCGCGCCCTGCTCAAGCTATGTTCTGGAATACCTAAACAAGTATTTTGATATAACCGTATATTATTTTAATCCTAATATTTCGCCCGAGGGTGAATTTGAAAAGAGATTTGAGGAACAAAAGCGTCTTATTAAAGAGCTTCCGGTCAAAACCGACGTTAAGCTTATTAAGGGTGCGTACGATTACGAGGAATTTCTCGACGCCGTTAAAGGATATGAGGAGTGTCGTGAGGGCGGCGAGCGTTGTTTTAAATGCTACCGTCTTCGTCTTGAAAAAACGGCGCGCTATGCGGCTGACGAGGGCTTTGATTATTTTTGCACCACTCTTTCAATCAGCCCCCTTAAAAACAGCGAAAAGATAAACGAAATAGGTTACTCGCTTGAAAAAGAATACGGCGTAAAATGGCTTCCCTCCGATTTTAAAAAGAAAGAGGGCTATAAGCGCTCAATTGAGCTTTCAAGGGAATATAATCTTTACCGCCAGAATTACTGCGGCTGCGTTTATTCCAAATTTGACAGGGAGGAGAAATATGAATAATTCCCCTCTTGCGGACAGAATAAGACCTAAAGAGCTTTGCGACATAGTGGGTCAAAAGCACCTGCTTACTCCCGGCAAGGCTTTATATAATATGATTGAAAACGGTGAGATTCCGAACCTGATTTTCTACGGACCGTCGGGCGTCGGCAAGACCACCGTTGCTTCTATTATTGCAAACAAAACTAAAAGAGCTCTGCGAAAGCTTAACGGTACTACCGCGTCCACTCAGGACATTAAGGATATTGTTGCGGAAATTGATACCTTTACCGCGCCAAACGGTATTCTTTTATATCTTGACGAGATACAGTATTTTAACAAAAGGCAGCAGCAAAGCCTTTTAGAGCATATTGAAAACGGAAAGATAACCCTCATTGCCTCAACAACCGAAAATCCGTATTTTTACGTTTATTCGGCAATTCTTTCGCGCTCGACAGTTTTTGAATTTAAGAGCATTGATGCCGAGGATATTATTCCCGCCGTTAAGCGAGGCTTTGAGTATTTAAGTGAAGAAAACGGTATTGAAATTACTTACGAGGAAGAGGCTGTAAAAAAGATTGCCTACGGCTGCGGAGGAGATGTTAGAAAAGCGCTCAACTCGGTTGAAAACTGTTATTTTGCAACTCCCGCTAAGGACGGTAAAAAGCATATCACCCTTGAAACCGCCGAGGAGCTCGCCCAAAAAAGCTCTCTTCGTTACGACAGGGACGGCGATGAGCATTACGATATTGTGTCGGCATACCAGAAAAGTATGAGGGGAAGCGACCCGGACGCAGCGCTTCACTATCTTGCAAGATTACTTGAAGCGGGGGATTTACCGAGCGCGTGCAGACGGCTTATGGTCTGCGCCTGCGAGGACGTCGGACTTGCGTATCCCCAAATTATTCCGATAGTTAAGGCAGCGGTTGACGCAGCGATGATGGTAGGACTTCCCGAAGCGGAAATCCCCCTTGCCGACGCGGTTATTCTTGTTGCAACAAGCCCGAAAAGCAACAGCGCGAATAATGCGATTAAGGCGGCTATGAGCGACGTCAGAAAGGGAAATATCGGTCCTATTCCGCGTCAGCTTCAGAATAAGCATTTTGACGGTGAGGACGCTGAGGTCAAGGGTCAGCATTATATCTATCCCCATGATTATGAAAATCACTGGACGTATCAGCAATACCTTCCCGATAAGATAAAAAACAGAAAGTATTATGAGTTCGGCGACAACAAAAACGAGCAGGCGTATAAAGCCTATTGGGACAGAATAAAAGGAAAAGGTAATGACTAAAAAGGAAAGAGCCCTCAAGGCTGTTGAGGCGCTGAAAAAGGAATATCCCGAAGCAATATGCTCGCTTGAAGCGAAAAACCCGTTTGAGCTTCTTGTTGCAACAAGGCTTTCGGCGCAGTGCACCGACGCAAGGGTTAATCTTGTAACTCCCGAGCTGTTTTCAAAATACAAAACACTTGAGGATTATGCTTCGGCAGACGTGAAGGATGTTGAAAAAATAATTCACTCCTGCGGCTTTTACCGCGACAAGGCAAAATCAATTGTCGGTATGGCGCAGATGATTATTTCCGATTTTGACGGAAGGGTTCCCGATAATATCGAGGATTTAACAAAGCTTCCCGGCGTAGGACGAAAGACCGCTAATCTCATAGTCGGCGATGTTTACGGTAAGGAAAGCATTGTTGTCGATACCCATATGATCAGAATATCAAACCGCATCGGCCTGGTAAACGTTAAGGACCCGTATAAGATTGAGCTTGAGCTGAAAAAGCTTATACCCGCCGAGGAGGGAAGCGATTTTTGCCACAGGATTGTACTTTTCGGCAGGGATACCTGCCCTGCAAGAAAGCCGAAATGCGATATATGTCCTATGGCTGATTTTTGCAAAAAGGTCGGAGTTAAATAATGGATAAATCAAACATAATTCTAATCGGTATGCCAGGCTCGGGAAAGAGCACCTGCGGAGTTATTGCCGCAAAGGTTATGCTTAAAAACTTTTTTGATACCGATTTGCTTCTTCAGGGGCTTGAAAGAAGCCGTCTTCAGGAGCTTATTGACGAAAAGGGAAACGATTATTTTTATAAAGCCGAGGAAAATGCAATTCTTTCGCTTAAGCTTGAAGCAACCGTTATTGCAACGGGCGGAAGCGTTATTTATTCCGAAAAGGCGATGAAGCATTTAAAGGAGCTCGGTACGGTAATATATCTTCATTTAAGCTATGAAACCATGATGAAGAGGATTAATAATTTTACTACAAGGGGAATCGTCGTTAAAAACGGCAGCACCCTTAAAGATATGTACGACGAAAGACTGCCGCTATATGAAAAATATGCGGATAAGATTATTGACTGTGACAATAACACCGTTGAAGAAACGGTTGAAATGATAGTGAGGTCGGTTTGTTGAAAAGAGTATTATCTTTTTTGCTCTCGGTAATCTTAATACTTTGCTCATACCCTGTTTTCGCTCTTGCCGGGGACGGGGAGGTTCCTGCTGTTTCTCTTGAAAATCCGTCGATGCTGTGTTATGAAATTGCAGACGGCAAAACAGACAGCGAGTTAACCGACCCTTGTGTTTCAAAGAAGTACAAGGGCAATACCTACTATTCAAGCGGAAAGCAGCTTTATACCTCAATAAAAAACAATCTGCTTTCAAGGAAAAGCGCCTTTACAATCAGGTATCTTTCAAAGGGTACAAAGTATTGGAGGCCCGACGATTTTCAGAAGCTTTTATATGAGTTTTATTACTATTCAACCGACGACGAGCTTTCTTCCTCATGCGTTGACGGAGATTATCTTCGTTACAGTATAAGCGAGATAGGCTTTAAGGACGGAAACGAGGATACTGCGCTTGACGGCTACTATTTCTATACTCTCAAGGCTACGGCTTCATATTATAATACCGCTGCTCAGGAAAGCGCGGTTGACAGTGCGGTTAACTCTATTGTAAACAGCATTTCCTCAAAGGACTGGAGCGACTATCAGATAATAAAATACATACACGATTATCTTTGCGATAAGGGTACTTATGACCACGACGCGATGGGATATAAAAACGGAAAAGCCGTTGCGCTTCACCCGACCGCTTTTACCGCTTACGGTACTCTTATCGGCGGAAAAAGCGTTTGCCAGGGCTATTCCGCGGCGTTTTACAGGATTTGTAAGGAGCTCGGCTTCAGCGTTTGCGTTGCGTCGTCCGACCCCGACGTGGGCTGTCATGCGTGGAATTTAATTCAGCTTGATACAAAGTATTATTATATTGACTGTACATGGGACGATGAGAGCAGGGATACCGGCACGGGGGACGATTATTACTACTTCCTTGTAAACTACGCTAAGCTGACGAGCAATGATTCCGTTCTCGATGAGCATAAGCTTTATCCGACGCTCTACGATACAACGTATTTTAATAATAAATACCGAAAGAACATTGACACAAAAAATTATAACAGGAGTAATAACAAGCTTCTTTCAAAATGCTCGCACGGTATTTCAAAGCTTAATAACGTTTATTCGTCATCCGCTATTAAACCCGCCGTTACGGTTAAAAATCCCGAAGGAGAAGCGCTTGAAGAGGGACGCGACTATACTCTTTCCTACTCGAATAATATAAATACGGGAGCCGCGAAAGCAATTATAAGCGGCCTGGGCGAATATTCGGGAAGCGGTTTTAAACAGTTTTATATTCTTCCGGGCGTTATAAAATTAACAGGCGCAAGCGATATTGCCCCGTCTTCGGCAACCGTAAAATGGACTGCCGCCTCCGGCGCAGTAACCGGCTACAGCGTTGAAAGAGTAAAGGACGGAAAATGGATTACCGTTTTAAGTACAACAGGTAATGCGGCAAATCTGAGCTCGCTTGCTTCCTCAGCTAATCAGTACGTAAGAGTAAGAGCCTATAAGCTCCTTGGGAAAAGAAGGCTTTACGGTGCTTACAGTAATACCTTATTCTTTTCAACAAAGCCTGCCAAGGTTAAAATAACCTCTGTTAAAGCGCCTTCAAATAAGCTGACGGTTATATGGAAGAAGGCGCCGAGGATTACCGGGTATCAGCTCAGATATTCATTGAGCAAGGATATGAAAAAAGCAAAGACGCTTAAGCTGTCTTCAAAGACGCTTAAAAAGACAGTTAAAAAGCTAAAAAAGGGCAAGAAATATTACGTACAGGTAAGAGCGTACAGAAAATATACCGACCCCTCAAAAAGAACTCGCACAATATACGGAGCGTGGAGCGCAAAAAAGTCCGTTAAGATTAAATAAAACACTTGCTTAAAAGATAACAAAATGTTATTATAGTAAAAATATTTTTTGTAACAGGGAGGACCGCCAATGAAAGCTTATGAAGAAAAATTCATTAAAGAAGGACTCACCTTTGACGACGTGCTTCTGATTCCCGCGGAATCGGACGTTACACCCGATTTGGTAAGTCTTCAGACAAATCTTACTAAAAACATTACTCTTAATATTCCTCTTATGACAGCGGCTATGGATACGGTTACCGAATCCCAGATGGCTATTGCCATTGCGCGTGAGGGCGGTATCGGCGTAGTTCATAAGAATATGACTATCGAGGAGCAGGCAACAGAGGTCGACAAGGTTAAAAGAAGTGAAAACGGCGTTATTGCAAATCCGTTCTTCCTTTCTCCGCGTCATACGGTTAAGGACGCTGACGAGCTTATGGGCAAATACCATATAAGCGGCGTTCCTATTTGTGAGGACGACGGAACGCTTGTAGGTATTCTTACAAACCGCGACCTGCGCTTTATGACTGACTTCAATGTTAAAATTGCAGGCGTTATGACTCCGAAGGAGCACCTTGTTACCGGAAAAGCGGGAACAACGCTTGAGGAAGCTAAAAAGGTTCTTATGGCTTCCAAAATTGAAAAGCTTCCCCTCGTTGATGAGAACGGAAAGCTTACGGGACTTGTTACAATTAAGGATATAGAAAAGGCGGTTAAATATCCCAATACCGCCCGTGACAAAAACGACAGACTTCTCTGCGCCGCTGCGCTCGGAGTTACCGCTGATGTGCTTGACAGAGCAAAGGCGCTTGTTGACGCAGGCGTTGACGCGCTTGTTCTTGATTCGGCTCACGGCCACTCAAAGAATATTATGCAAAGCGTTTCAAGAGTAAAAGAGGCGTTTCCCGACGTTGACCTTATTGCGGGTAACGTTGCAACGGCTGCGGCTACCGAAGCGCTTATTAAAGCGGGCGCCGACGCGGTTAAGGTCGGAATCGGACCCGGCTCAATCTGTACAACCCGAGTTGTTGCAGGTATCGGCGTTCCCCAGATTACGGCCATTTATGACTGCGCCGAAAGAGCGGATAAATTCGGTATTCCAATTATTGCCGACGGCGGTATTAAGTATTCGGGTGAAATCGTTAAGGCTATTGCGGCAGGCGGCAGCGTTGTTATGGTCGGCTCCCTTGTTGCGGGCTGTGAAGAATCGCCCGGCGATATGGAAATCTGGCAGGGCAGACAGTTTAAGGTTTATCGCGGAATGGGCTCGCTCGGAGCTATGAACCACGGCTCGGCGGACAGATATTTCCAGAAGGGCTCAAAGAAATTTGTTCCCGAAGGCGTTGAAGGACGCGTGCCTTATAAAGGAGCGCTTTCCGATACAGTATTCCAGATGATGGGCGGACTTCGCTCGGGTATGGGCTACGTTGGATGTCACAATATTGAAGAGCTTAAGAATAACGCTCAGTTTATGAGAATTACGGGCGCAGGTCTTATTGAAAGCCATCCTCACGACGTATATATTACCAAGGAAGCGCCCAACTATTCGGGAAATAAATAAGGTGGTATAATGCCTGAAGAAAAGAAAAGCAGATGGCAACGCTTTAAACGGTTTTTAAAAAGAAATATGACGCCGCTTTGGGCAAAGAGATTTTCTTATCAGGTTATCTCTTTTCTGGTGTCAATTGCAATGGTTTTCGGCGTTGCAAGCTATGCCTTTAATAAAACCTATGAGGAAACGGAGCTGAAATTCGTGGATGATTTTACAATCACAGTTCATACCGGCGCTTTTGGTACTCCCGATAATTCCCTTGAATTTATAGAAAAGGTGATTAAGTCGGACGCCGATATGCTTGAGGTTGATGTTCGCCAACGTCCCGACGGTACGGTTGTTATGGGTCACGATATTATTACGACTAACTCCGCGGGCGTGGAACTTGAAAAGGCGTTTGAGCTTATAAAGGATACCGATATTAAGGTTAATCTTGATATTAAGGATATTAATTCATTAATAAAGCTAAGAGAGCTTGTTGTTAAATACGGACTTAAGGAAAGAGTATTTATGACGGGTATCGAGCCGTATCAGACCGATGCGATTAAGGATAAATGTCCCGATATTCCGTACTATATTAACTACTCTCCGAGCAGATTTAAGATTTTTTCCGAAAGCTATCAGCAAAAGCTTCTTGACCTGCTGAAGAAAACGGGCGCAATCGGTATTAACTGTAACCACCGCTATTCCTCAAAGCCGCTTTCGAATATGCTTCATTATAACGGCTATAAGCTTTCGGTATGGACGGTTGATAAAAAGTATAATATGAAGCGTGTGCTTTTAAATCAGCCCGACAATATTACAACAAATGAATATGACCTCCTCAACGAAATAATTGATAATTGGGGAAAATAAAAAAAGCACCCGCAGGGTGCTTTTTTAATGACGAATTACAAATTACGAATGACGAATTGAGGTTACTCGGCTTACGCCTCAGACAATTAGTTGCGAAGCAATTTCGTTTTGAATTAGGCTGGCTCATTAAGAAAAAGAAGCTATATTAATTCGGCTTTGCCAAGCCACGGGTCATAAATTTTATCGCTGCAAACAAATTCAGTGTAAAGGTTAGCCGTCTTATAGTTATCCTTTGAAGCATTAAAACAGGTGACGTCAATATAACCGTTATTCATTTCCCAACAGAGATGATAATAGATTTTATCTTCCTGAACATATGCAGGTTTTGAGGTGTAAAACGAAGCATCTGTATATACGCTTTGAAATTCGAGAGTATTATATATTGTCATTATTGCGACAACCTTGCCGTCCTTTACACCTATGTAATCCGGCGTATAGCTTGACGGACAGAAAAGCACGTCCATATTGCTGTGAAGTTCCTCATATGAAACATCAAAAGTTTTTTCAAGCATATTGATATAGCTGCTGTTTGTTTCGATATTTATAAGCATTTCGTTATATTTATTTTTATATTCCGAAATGCTCATACCCAAGTCATCGCTTGATACGTTACAGGAGTTAAAGACGCCCTTTGTATTATGGCGCGCGGGCAGGGTATCGCTTGTAAACGTACAGCCTTCATTTGCGTTTATTCCTACTCTTTCGTGCAGGTCGCCCAACATTACGTCATACCATTCGCCGTTACCCTCGGACGCGCCTGCTTCCTCGTCCAGTGTTCGGTAAAGATGAAAGTTTCCGTCAGGAGTTTCAAGATAACCGCAATAAGTTCTGCCCGTGTCAGGCGCCCAGTATTCATCACTGAAGAAAGCGGACGGGATATTATCTTCCGAAACCCAGAAAAACTGAGCGACAAGACCGTTTAAATCATCCTTTCGCTCTTTCGGGGAATCATATATAAAACACCAGCCCTCGCCCCTGTCGCTTTCAGGGTCGTTATATCCGTATTCGCATTTATATTTATCCTTCCACGTTCTTGGCAGACGAAGATAAAAATAATAGGTTTTCGCAGTTACGGAAGCAACGTAGCTGTCAGACGGTGAGGCTTCTTTGCTTTGATTTTTTATGAAATACCAACCGCCAAAAGCAACGGCTATAACCAGTATTATCGGTATAATTATTTTAAAAGTTTTTTTCATATCACATCTTAAAATAACGGGCGCAGGAATTTCCTTTGCCCGTTTTTTATTATTTCGTTGTTACGCTTTTGAAAAATTCAAGCGAGCCGTCAATTGCTTCCTGTCCCGATTTGCCAAACGGGTCTAAAATACTGAATACGTGAGGCAAAGCCTTACCGTTTTCATCGTTTCCGAAGTTTACGATTTCGTATTTGATACCCTTTTGTGCGAGAAGCTCGGAAGCTCTGTGAGTCTGGTCGTGAGCGAGCGCGTCGCCGTCGCTTGTAATAAGATATGTGGGCGGAAGCGAGGTATATTCAAGAATTTTGTCAAGGTCCATATACTCGTATGTTTCCTTCTTTTTGTAATCCTTGCCCCACTGAATTTTTGTATAAACGCTGAACGCGCCGCCGTCCTTCATATATGCAACGGGTGAGGTAAGAACAAGCGCGTGAACCTTAAGACCCGCGTCAACAACTCTGAAGGTGTCGCGAAGCTCGGGACTTGTTAAAAATGCCGCTTCGTATGCTGCAATTTGTCCGCCTGCGGAGTCGCCCGTAAGCATAACCTTTCCGAGGTCGCCGGGGTATGCGGGCATATTTGACCTAATCCAAAGCAACGCTTCGGCTACGTCCTGAAGCTGCTCGTTAACCGTAACGTCGGGAACAAGACGGTAGCTTACGGAAAACACGCAATAGCCCTTGCTTGCAAGCTCAAGACAGTAGTATTCGTTCAAATCCTTGTCGCCGTACATCCAGCCTCCGCCGTGAATATCAATAATTACGGGAAGCTTTTGCTTTTCCGTTCCCTTGGGATAGAAAACGTCAAGCTTATGATACATATTTCCGTCGTCAATATAAGGAATGCTCTTTTTCTTTTCAATGTTTTTCGGCGGGGTCTGCGTTGAATGCACCTTAGCGTCGCCATTTGCGCAAAAACGCCATACCATTTGCATTATTCTTATAACGGGATTATGTCTTATACCCTTTGAGCTGTCACATTTATATTCGATAGTATCGCTGTAAACCATACCGCCTACGGGTATGAGATTTTTTTCCGTATCGCGCTTCGGCATTGTAGTAATATTAATAAAAATAACCGAAGCAAGCGCGATAAATACGATAATACCTAAAATAACAACTAATGCTTTTTTGCCTTTTGAGAGCTTTTTCTTTTCTTTAACAGCTTCTGCCATAATTCTCACTCCTTTTAAAAAGAGTATACATTATTATTTTTATGCTGTCAATTTTTAAAATAAAATATCATATAAATATACGGGTGATAAGCTTGAAAAGGAACAGGGAAGAAAGCATTGCCGAATATGCGCTCTCGCCGAGCGTTGAAATAGTCGGGCGCGGGGAGTGCTACGTTGATAAAATAAAAAGAATATCAAAGCTGACAAAGGAGAATATCGTTTTTGAACTAAAAGAATACAGCGTATCGGTATCGGGAAGCGAGCTTTATATCGGCTCATTTTCGGGCGAGGGCGCTCAGATTATGGGAAATATTACCTTGGTGGAGTTTTTGGAAAATGCTGAGAGTGACAAGATATCTTACGGGAACGGTTGATTTTAAATTTGAGGAGGGCTTTTTTGAGGGCTTTATTAACGGGTGCCGAAACGAAAGGCTGAACATCTATAATATAGTCCGAAGCGAAAATGCGTTAAGCGCTTCAGCGCCGTCGGGGCTTTACGGCGAAATCTGCGCAGTTGCCGCTGATAACGGAGGAAGAATAACAGTTTTAAGAAAAAGGGGCTTCGGCGTTATTGCAAAAAAGCTTGAAAACAGGCTCGGAATTCTTTTCGGTCTGCTTCTTTGCGTTTTTCTTATTAATTTTCTGAGCGGTTTTATATGGAGTATTGACGTTAAGGGAAACGAAAAGCTCAGTGAAAGCGAGATTATTTCCTTTCTTGCGGATAACGGCTTTCACGAGGGTGTCTATTATAAAAGCGTTGATACAAGGCTTCTTGAAAACCTTTTGATGTCCTCCTTTGACGAGGTCGGCTGGGCGCATATTAACAGAAGCGGTACAAGGGCGAGCGTTGAAATAAGCGAAGCCACCGTCAAGCCCGAGATATATGAGAAAAAGGGCGCGAATCTTGTTGCAAAAAAGGACGGCGTAATTCTTAAAGCGATTGTATCCCGCGGCTTTCGTAAAGTAAAAAAAGGAGAAGCGGTTACAAAGGGAACGATTCTGATAAGCGGGGTAAGACAAAACGGAAGAAAAAATGAATTTGAATTTGCCGGGGGCGAGTTTATTGCCGAGGTGAAGGAGGAGGTTAATATAACTGTCAGCGCCGTTCAGAAATACAAGGGATACTATGAAGCAAAAGAATATAAAAGCCTTTATTTTTTCGGACTTGATATTCCGCTGACTTTAAAACGAAATAAGGAAAAAACCTTCGACAAAAGCGTAAGCACGTCTTATCTTAAACTTAATTCCGTAAGCCTTCCGATAGGAGTTAAAACCGAAACCGTAACTCCCTATAAGGTATGTGAAAAGGAGCTTGATAAGAAATCGCTCAAAGCGCTTTGCAAAAGGGAATACGAAAAATATTTAAACGGGAGCTTTTCCGACGGGGGTATAATTACCGAAAACGTAAAGTTCAGCGTTAACGATGATTATGCAAGCGCCAAGGGTTATGTTATCTGCGCCGAGGATATCGGAGAGGAAGTTATAATTAAATATTGATAATAGAGTTGTAATATGATAAAATTAAAAGGAAATTAAAGGAGGCGTTTTTATGCTACACGAAAACTTAAAAGGCAGGGTTGCCGTTGTTACGGGCGGCGGCGGAGTGCTTTGCGGTGCTTTTGCAAAAACTCTTGCCAAACAGGGCTGCAAGGTTGCTGTTCTTGATTTAAACGAAGAGGCGGCTCAGAAATGTGCCGACGAGATAAACGCCGACGGCGGTATAGCAATTGCAGTGGGATGTAATGTTCTTGAAATTGACTCAATGCAAAGGGCAAGGGATATTATAGCGGACAAGCTCGGAACCTGTGATATTCTTTTAAACGGCGCGGGCGGAAATAACCCGAAGGGTACAACGACTAAGGACACTCTTGAAAAGATTGACCTTGTTCAGAAGGACGAAAATATCAAAACATTTTTTGACCTTGACCCAAGCGGTATCAGCTTTGTGTTTAATCTTAATTTCCTCGGAACGCTTATTCCTACTCAGGTATTTGCAAAGGATATGGTGGAAAAGGAAAATGCGTGTATCGTTATGATAACCTCGATGAACGCGTTCAGACCTTTAACAAGAATTCCTGCTTATTCGGCGGCTAAGGCTGCGGTTAAGAATTTTACCGAGTGGATGGCGGTTCACTTTGCTCCTATGGGAATAAGAGTTAACGCTATTGCGCCCGGCTTCTTTTCAACAAAGCAGAACGCGGCGCTCCTCTGGAACGAGGACGGCTCGCCCACCGAGAGAACGGGCAAGATTCTTGCTGCGACTCCTATGGACCGTTTCGGCGAGCCCGAGGAGCTTGACGGCACGCTGCTCTTCCTTTGCGATGAGGCGTACAGCGGCTTTATAACAGGTGTAAATATTCCCGTTGACGGCGGATTTAACGCATATTCGGGCGTATAAACGAAAGGAGAAACAAATGGCTAAAAGAGAACTTGCGCAGGCGGTCATTGATTCGTCAAACGCGTGTGCTGAATTAAAAGATGCAGCGCAGAAATATATTGACTCCCTCGGTACGGAGGAAGAAATAAAATATGCTAAATTCCTTATTGCCGAAGCGGAAGAGGATATTTGCTCAATTGATTCTGCAATCGCCTTTTTACAGAGCGATAAGGCAAAGGAGATTTTCGGCGAGGAGCTTGCAAATGCAAAGCTTCAGGAGACCTTGAACAATAAGGCGAACGGTGAAGTATTCTGCGGCTGTGAGGGCTGCAGAGCGGCTAAGGCGATAATTGATAATAAAGCGCTTTTGCTTCCGCCCGAGGCTCCCGTAAACGAGGAGGTACCGCTTACCAAAAAATGGTATTTCTGGGTTCTTATTGCGCTTATAGTAATCGGCTTGATTATTGCAATTTGCGTAGGCGCTTCTTCACGCTCAAATAAGACAGACGTTACCACAACCGAGTCAACGAGCGTTGTAACCTCCGAGACAACCACCGAAAAGAAAAAAACAACAACCGAAGAGGAAACAGAGGAAGTAACGAAGGCTACTAAGCTTAAGGGCATTAAAAAGGTTAATACCGTTGACTATTCGGTAGCTGACGACGAAAGCGGATTTAATGCTGTAATTATGTATCTTAACAGCGCCGATAAGGATTTCGACGGCTACGAAATACAGGTTATCGACCCGTATGCAAGCACAACAAAAACAAAGTATCTTAAGCCTGATACCAAGGCGGTATATTTTGAAACGCAGGATACGGTTTATATGGTAAGAGCCAGAACCTATAAGGGCACGCCTGACGACAGCGACGCTCAGCTCAGCGAGTGGACGGAGCTTTGCGACAGCGACTTTATAGACGAAACAAAGCCCGTAGAAATTGATACCGCAAAGTGGAACGAAATCTCCTCGGAAAAAGGTATTTTAAACTTAACTGACTAAAACAAAAAAGCTCCCTGCTGGGAGCTTTTTTTATTTCATTTCTTGTCGTGCTTCTTTTATGCGCTGTACGAAGATTTTACCCGTTTCGGTAATCTTGTCATAGTCGCCCGTCTTTGCGCCTGCGGTAAGGGAGGAGCCCGCGCCTACCGCGATTGCGCCCGCCTTAATCCAGTCCTTGACGTTGTCAATATCAACGCCGCCCGAGGGCATCATAACCGCCTGCGGAATAGGACCGTGGATATCCTTAATAAACCTCGGACCTGCAAGGTCGCCGGGGAATACCTTAAGCACGTCCGCGCCGGCTTCCATCGCTCTTACTGCCTCGGTGGGAGTATATATACCGGGCATTGAGGGTATGCCGTAGCGGTTACAGCATTTTACGGTTTCGGGGTCAAAATAGGGGGATACGATATATTCCGCGCCGGCTAAAATTGCAATTCTTGCGGTAGCGGCGTCCATAACCGTACCTGCGCCTATAATAATTTCGCCTGACGAGTATTTTGTTTTCATAGCCTCAATAAGCTTATCCGCATGGGGTACGGTAAAGGTAAGCTCAATAGCCGCAACTCCGCCTGCAATACAGGCGTCGGTAATTTTTTCAGCCTGTTCAATTGAGGTTGCGCGAACCACTGCGACAATACCGACCTCTTCAATTTTCTTTAAGGTTTCAAATTTATTAGCCATAATAATCTCCTTATCTCTGTACGCGTGCCGAAGCGCCGCCAACCTTTGCTTCAACCTCTTTAAGGCTTGCCATTGAGGTATCGCCCGGGGTGGTCATTGCAAGCGCGCCGTGTACCACGCCGTAATCAAGAGCCTTTTGAGCGTCGCCGAAGGTCATAAGTCCGTATATTAAACCGCTTGCAAAGCTGTCGCCGCCGCCGACTCTGTCAAGAATTTCAAGAGCGGGAAATTCAATTGAATTGTATATTTTTCCGTCAGAGCGGCAAATTGCTTTCCAGTCGTTAACCGTAGCGGTTTTAACGGTTCTCAGCGTTGTTGCAATAACCTTGAAATTAGGATAAGCCTTTGTTACGGTTTCAAGCATTTTATAATATCCGTCAAGGTTAAGCTCTTTAAGCTCGGTGTCGTTGCCCTCAACCTCAAAGCCGAGGCAGGCGGTGAAGTCCTCCTCGTTGCCTATCATAACGTCAACGTACTTTGCAATTTCGCGGTTAACCTTCTGCGCCTTTTTCTGACCTCCGATATCCTTCCAGAGGGACGGACGGTAGTTAAGGTCGTAGGACACGACGGTTCCGTATTGCTTAGCCTTTTTAACCGCTTCGATAACGGTCTGCGCCGAGGTTTCAGAAAGCGCCGCGTAAATGCCGCCCGTGTGGAGCCAGCGAACGCCGAGAGTACCGAAAATATAATCAAAGTCGACGTCGTCCTTTGTCATTTTTGAAACAGCGGTGTTGCCCCTGTCGGACGCGCCCACGGCTCCTCTTATACCGAACCCGCGCTCGGTAAAGTTAAGTCCGTTTCTTACGTTTCTTCCGATACCGTCGTAGGGGAACCACTTAATAAGACTTGTATCAACTCCGCCCTGAAGAATTAAATCCTCAAGAAGATAACCGATTTCGTTTTCCGCAAAAGCGGTAATAACGGAGGTTTTAAGCCCGAAGCAGCGTCTTAAACCTCTTGCAACGTTGTATTCTCCGCCGCCCTCCCACGCTTTGAAGGAACGGGCGGTTTTTATTCTTCCCTCTCCGGGGTCAAGGCGAAGCATAACTTCGCCGAGGGAAACCTCGTCAAAGGTACATTTGTCCTTAGGCTTTATTTTTAAATCCATATTTTTCTCCGTTATTTAAAACCAAAGTATTTTACTGCGTTATTGAAGCATATGCCCTCAATAATCTCTTTAATAATTTCTTCGTCGTATGATACCATACCCTCGTCGAGCCACTCTCCGATAAGGCGACACATAATTCTTCTGAAATACTCGTGTCTTGCGTAGGAGGTAAACGAGCGCGAGTCGGTTTCCATACCTACAAACTTTCCGAGCACGCCGAGATTTGCAAGACTCTTCATCTGGGCTGTCATACCGTCCATTGTATCAAGGAACCACCATGCGGGACCGAACTGGATTTTGCTTTCAGCCTCTGCGCTCTGGAAGTTTCCGAGCATTGTTGCAAGAACGGTATTGTCCTTGTCGTTAAGGTTAAACAAAATTGTTTTCGGAAGAAAGCCCATATAATCGAGCGAGTCGAGAAAACGGGAGAGCGGCTTTGCGATTTCGCAGTCGCCGACGCTGTCGTATCCCGTATCCGCGCCGAGGGATATAAACTGTCTTGAATTATTATTTCTCATTGCGCCGATATGTATTTCCATAACCCATCCGAGCTCGCTGTATTTCTTACCGAGGGAGAGCATAACGGCGGTTCTGTACTTATCCGTTTCGCTCTGAGTGAGGTATTTTCCCTCAAGACCCTTTTCAAAAATTTCCTCGAGCTCCGCCTCGCTTGATACCTCAAAGGGTACGTAGTCAAACGCCTGGTCGGAAACCTTGCAGCCTGCGGAGTTGAAATATTCCGCTCTGACCTCAAGCGCCCTGCATACGTCGGCAACGGTGTTAATAGCAATTCCCGAGGCTTTCGAGAGCTCGGATATATAGTCGCCGAAGCCGTCGAGGTTGATGTTAAGCGCCTTGTCGGGACGGAAGGAGGGGAGAACCTCAAAGGATAAATTCTTTTCCTTTAAAAGCTTATGATATTTTAAATCGTCAATCGGGTCGTCGGTTGTGCAGACATATTTTACGTTTGACTTTTCAATAAGGCTTTGCGGTCTGAAATCTCCGTTTTTAATCGCCTGGTTTGCTTTTTCATAAATCTCGTCGGCGGTTTTTTCACTCAGCGGGGTTTCAATGCCGAAATATCTTTGAAGCTCAAGATGCGCCCAATGGTAAAGAGGGTTGCCTATACAGTACTGTAATGTCTTTGCAAACGCTCTGAATTTATCCTTAGGCGATGCGTCGCCCGTACAGTATTTTTCCTCAATGCCCGCGCTTCTCATAGCGCGCCATTTATAATGGTCGCCCGAAAGCCAGAGCTGTGAAATATCGCTCGGTTCCTTATTTTCATATATTTCCTCAGGACTCAGATGACAGTGGTAGTCGCAAATAGGCATATTTTTTGCAAATTCATGGTAAAGCTTTTTTGCGCTTTCACCGTTTAAAAGGAAGTCCTTATCCATAAATGCTTTCATATTTTCACCCCTTAATCACAATTATTATATACTGTAAGGTTTTTCTTTTCAATAATATAGTAAAATAAAAATAAAAGAATTTTAAATTTATTCGCGTTTGCATTGACAAAAAAGAATAAAAATTTTAAAATTAGTATATAAATTTTTGTAAAGGAGTTAGTACTATGAATTGTCCTAATTGCGGAAGAGAATTAATGGAAGGCGAGGTTTGCACCTGTACCGAAAACGTACAAAGCGAACCGGTTGAAACTCCGGCAGCGGAGCCTGTACAGAGCGAAACGCCCGTAACACAGGAGGCGCAGCCCCAAAGCGAAGCGGCTTCACAACCGAATTATTATCAGCCGCCCCAGCAGCCTTATTATTCACCCGAACAGGCGCAACAGAATTATTATCAGCAGCCGCAGCAGGCTTATTATCAGCCACCGGTAGCTCCCGTAATGCCGCAGCCCGTTATTGAAATGCCTGCAAGAACCGATTATCCCGAGGGATATAAAATTAAGAGAAAGTATGTTGCGGTTATTCTTGCAGCGTGTCTCGGCTGTATCGGTATTCACCATTTCTATCTCGGCGATAAAACAAAGGGAATTATTAAAATCCTTCTTACAACACTCGGCGCGCTTATTGTCGTAGGTCCCATAGTTGCTTATGTGTGGTCAATCGTTGACGCAGTATTACTCTTAACCGAAAACGAGGATAAGGACGCAAACGGCTTCAAGATTCAGACCTTTGAGGAAGCTCTCGTAGCCGAAAGACTCAGAGCCGAAGCGCAGGCAAAGGAAGAGGAAGAGGAAGCAGAAGCAGAATAAATGAAGTAATGTTTGCCAAAGGCAATGTGCGTTAGCACACATCATTAGCGAAGTGTCATCATTGCACAGCCAATATCATTTGCCAAAGGCAATGTGCGTTAGCACACATCATTAGCGAAGCGTCATCATTGCACAGCCAACATCATTTGCCAAAGGCAAACATCATTAAAAAAGAGCCTCCCTTGAGGCTCTTTTTTTATTCTCTTCCGTCCCAGCAATAGGTGCAAAGCTTATCGGGGTCGATTCCTGCGGAAGAAATCATATCGTCAAGACGGTTGTATCTGAGTGTAGTGAACTTAAGCTGCTCTCTTATTTTTTCAAGCATATTTGCATATCTTTTTGAATCCGGGTCGGCGTATTCCTTAAGAACTTCCATACTCGGGTTTTCGCCCTCAAGCTCGTTTATTACTCTTCTTGTAATAAGCTCCATTTCACTTGTTGAGCGAGAGAAGTTGAGATACTTACATCCAAACATAATCGGCGGACACGCGGGTCTGATGTGTACCTCTTTTGCACCGTTTGCAAAAAGGTATTCCGTGGTTTCGCGAAGCTGGGTTCCTCTTACGATTGAGTCGTCAATCATAAGAAGGCTCTTGCCGTCAATTAAGTCCTTTACGGGAAGGATTTTCATTTTTGCAATAAGATTTCTCTTGCTCTGATTAGTCGGCATAAATGAGCGCGGCCAGGTCGGAGTGTATTTTACAAAGGGTCGGGAATAGGGAACGCCCGATTCGTTAGCATAACCGATTGCGTGAGCAACGCCCGAGTCGGGAACGCCCGCAACAATATCGGGCTTAACCTCGCCGGCGTCGCGTTTAGCGAGCGCGCTTCCGCATTTATAGCGCATTTCCTCAACGTTGATTCCCTCGTATTTTGACGACGGATAGCCGTAGTAAATCCAAAGGAAGGTACAGATTTTCATATCGTCCCCGCCCTTGACAATCGTTTTAACCCCGTCGGGCGTTAAAACAACAATCTCACCGGGTTCAAGCGAGCGGTATTCCTTATAACCCAAATTAAGATATGCAAAGCTTTCAAAGGAAGCGCAGTAGCCGTCCTTTTTTTCGCCGAGCATTATCGGAGTACGTCCGCGCCTGTCCCTTGCCGCAAATACTCCGTCGGGAGTAAGGATAAGCATACTCATTGAGCCGTCAATGATTTCCTGGGCGTACTTAATACCGTCGATAAAGTTATCCTTCTGGTTGATAATAGCTGCAACGAGCTCTGTCTGGTTGATGTCGCCCGTGTGCATTTCAAAAAAGTGAGCGCCTTTTTCAATAATATTTTTTATAATTTCCTCGCTGTTGTTGATTTTTCCGACAGTGGAAATAGCAAAGGTGCCGTGATGTGAACGAACAAGAATCGGCTGAGCCTCATAATCGCTTATTGAGCCGATACCCATATTGCCGTGCATTGAGTTGGACTCGGACGCGAATTTTGTTCTGAAGGGTGAGTTTTCAATATTGTGAATTGCCTTTTCAAAACCGTTTTCCTTGCTGTAAACCGCCATACCTGCGCGCCTTGTGCCGAGGTGTGAGTGGTAGTCTACGCCGAAAAACAAATCGAAAACGCAATCCTCTTTTGATACTGCTGCAAAAAATCCTCCCATAACTTCCTCCTTATGCTTGTTTGATTGTATTATAACAGAATAATTACCCTATATAAATAGTTATATCTTAAAAATACAATGAAGCAGAGCAAAAAATTTTGCTCTGCTTAGGCTGTTTTTTATTTAAATTTATCAAAAAATCCTTTTTTGCCGGGATTTTTGGGCGCAACATAGTCCTTGTCAAACTGTTTGAGCAGGTCCTTCTGCTCGCCGGTAAGGCTTGTAGGAATATCAACGATAACCTTAACGTAGAGGTCTCCCTTTCCTACGCCGTTAAGACGCTGAATTCCCTTGCCCTTGAGCTTGAATACCTCGCCCGGCTGAGTACCTGCGGGCATGGTATACTTAACATCGCCGTCAAGAGTAGGAACGCGAAGCTCCGCACCGAGGGAAGCCTCAACGATAGAAACGTGCTTGTTGTACCAGATGTCAAATCCGTCGCGCTCAAAGTCCTTATGCTTTTTGATATTAACAATAACCCTGAGGTCGCCCGTGGGACCGCCGTTGATTCCGGCATCACCGAAGCCGCGCACGTTAACAACCTGACGGTTATCAATACCTGCGGGGATATTAATATCAACCTTTGTGCGCTTTCTGACCTTACCCTTGCCCTGACATTTCGGACAGGGATTGTCAACGATTTTGCCCTTGCCTGCGCAGCGCGTACAGGGTCTTTGAGTGCTGATAGTACCGAAGGCGGTTCTCTGCTGAACGTTGATAACGCCTCTGCCTCCGCAATCGGGACAGCTTTTAGGCGAAGAGCCGGGAGCCGCACCCGTGCCGTGGCACTGAGAGCAATCCTCAACCCTTGACACGTCAACAGCCTTTTTACATCCCTTGGCAGCCTCCTCAAAGGTGATTGTAACGGCGCTTTGAATATCCCTTCCGGGACGGGGAGCGTTCGGGTTTCTTCCGCCGCCGAAGCCGCCAAAGCCGCCGCCTCCGCCGAAAATTGAGGAGAAAATGTCGCCGAGGTCAATGTCGCCGTCGAAACCGCCGAAGCCTCCGGGACCGCCTGCGCCTGCTCCGTAGTTGGGGTCAACTCCGGCAAAGCCGAATTGGTCGTAGCGAGCCTTTTTCTGAGGGTCGGACAGTATTTCATAAGCCTCGTTGCATTCCTTGAATTTTTCTTCGGCAACGGGGTCGTCGGGGTGTAAATCGGGGTGATACTGTTTAGCCGCTTTACGGTATGCTTTTTTTATTTCGTCGTCCGAAGCGCTCTTGCTTACGCCGAGCACCTCGTAGTAATCTCTTTTATCGGGCATAGCTGCCTCCAAGCTTAGTATTTATGTATAACCGCAGCCCTAAGCCCGTAAAAGGCTTAAGGCTGAAGGGGTTTATTAGTTATCGTCCACCTCTGTATAATCGGTGTCGTTATAACCGGCGTCCTGCTGAGGCTCGCCCTGAGGAGCGCCCTGTGCGCCCTGCGCAGCCTGTGCCTGCTGGTAAAGCTGCTGGGATACCTCATAGAACTTGTTTGTCAAATCCTCCTGAGCGGACTTGATTGCTTCGTCGTTATCTCCCTTAAGAGCTTCCTTAAGAGTGTTAAGCTTTGTTTCGAGAGCCGACTTATCGTCTGAGGAGAATTTATCGCCGTTTTCATTAAGAAGTTTCTCGGTCTGATATACCATCTGGTCAGCGTTGTTTCTTAAATCAACAGCTTCCTTTCTCTTCTTATCCTCTTCTGCAAATTGCTCTGCTTCCTGAACAGCCTTGTCGATATCCTCCTTGCTCATATTTGAGGAAGCGGTAATCGAAATCTGCTGCTCCTTGCCGGTACCGAGGTCTTTTGCGGAAACGTGAACGATACCGTTTGCGTCAATGTCAAAGGTAACCTCAATCTGCGGTACGCCGCGGGGAGCGGGAAGAATTCCGTCAAGGTGGAAGCGTCCGAGAGTTTTATTGTCCGCTGCAAAATCTCTTTCGCCCTGAAGAACGTGTACCTCAACCGACGGCTGATTGTCCGCTGCGGTAGAGAAAATCTGGCTCTTCTTTGTCGGGATAGTTGTATTTCTTTCAATAATAATTGTATTTACGCCGCCCATTGTTTCAATACCGAGTGAAAGCGGAGTGACGTCAAGAAGAAGGAGTCCGTCCTCGATGTCGCCGCCGAGTACGCCGCCCTGAAGAGCTGCACCCATTGCTACGCATTCGTCGGGGTTAATTCCCTTGAAGGGCTCTTTATTTGTAAACTTCTTAATAGCCTCCTGAACAGCGGGGATTCTTGTTGAACCGCCGACAAGAAGAACCTTGTCAATTTCGCTCATTGAAAGCTCGGAGTCTTTCATAGCCTGACGAACGGGGCCCATTGTTGCCTCTACAAGGTCGGCAGTCATTTCGTTGAACTTTGCTCTTGTAAGAGTTGCTTCAAGGTGCTTCGGACCTGTTGCGTCGGCAGTAATGAAGGGAAGGGAAATCTGAGCTGTTGTCATACCCGAAAGGTCAATTTTTGCCTTTTCGGCAGCTTCATTGATTCTCTGCATAGCCATTTTATCGCCCGAAAGGTCAATGCCGTTTTGAGCCTTGAAGTCGGCTACGAGCCAATCCATAATCTTCTGGTCAAAGTCGTCGCCGCCGAGACGGTTGTTACCTGCGGTTGCAAGAACCTCCTGAACGCCGTCGCCCATTTCAATAATAGAAACGTCGAAGGTACCGCCGCCGAGGTCGTAGACCATAACCTTCTGCTCCTCTTCCTTGCCAATACCGAAAGCAAGAGCCGCCGCTGTGGGCTCGTTAATAATTCTCTTTACGTCAAGACCTGCAATTTTACCTGCGTCCTTGGTTGCCTGACGCTGTGAGTCGGTGAAATATGCGGGAACGGTAATTACAGCCTCGCTTACCTTTTCGCCGAGATAAGCCTCTGCGTCGCCCTTAAGCTTCTGAAGAATAATAGAGCTGATTTCCTGAGGAGTAAAAGCCTTTCCGTCAATATTTACCTTATAATCGCTTCCCATATGTCTTTTAATTGAAGCGATGGTTTTGTCGGGGTTTGTAATAGCCTGACGCTTTGCAACCGCGCCTACCATTCTTTCTCCGTCCTTTGTAAATGCAACAACCGACGGAGTTGTTCTTGCGCCCTCTGCGTTAGTAATAACTACGGGCTCGCCGCCTTCGATAACCGAAACGCAGCTGTTTGTTGTACCTAAATCAATACCAATAATCTTTGACATAATATATATCTCCTTTACGTTTATTTATCAGTTTGCTGTTTTGACCATTGCCGGTCTTATTACCTTATCCCCGAGCTTGTAGCCCTTCTGGAATACGTCGGTAACCGTATTTTCTTCAAGCTCATCGTCCTCAATATGCATTACCGCATTGTGGAATTGGGGGTCAAAGCTGTCCCCCGGAGCGCCGAATTGCTCAACGCCGAGCTTTGTAAGAGCTGCCATAAGA
>JAFSZK010000091.1 GCA_017458975.1 Eubacterium sp.
CGTCCCCCGAAAAGTTCAACGCGCTTATTGACGAAGCAAAGCCGGGAATCCCGACTAAAAATCCGGTTCAGGTATTAACCTTCCTGTTAGGACCTTTTACCAAGCTTACCGATTTACTGGTAAAATATCTAAAGCCGAGTGAAGAGGATATGAAGGACAGGAAGTTCTTTGAAACCTCAACTATTTTAACTATGTATACTATTGCCGGCGCAATCTGCGCGCTTGCAAATAACGACAGTATCTCAAAGCTCTCCGCTTCATACATCCCCGACGGCGATGTATGTATGGGAATTACGGACGTACTTTACGTTACAATCCGTGTAAGAGACCACAAGCTTGAGCTTATTAAAGAAAAGCCCGACACTCCGAGAGCAATTATGGAATTTAAAACAATCGACCTTGCCAACGGATTGTTTACGGGTACCGCTTCAACCATGGCTGAGCTTTGCGCCGGAAACATCTATATGAGCGGTATGATTAATATGATTGACAATATTAACCGAATTTTGGACAGAGTTGCTGTCTACTTAGGATAAGGGGGGAATAGAATGAGCAAATATCCTGAATATAAACACGATAAGTCAAGAGAATGGTTTGACAGAGCTCTTAACGCTATTCCGTCCGGTATTTACGGACATCTCGGACCTTCCGAGGGACTCTGGCTTCCGATTACAAAATGGCCTCTTATGGGCGACCATGCTAAGGGAACGTATTTCTGGGACGTTGACGGAAACAAGTATCTCGATATGATGTGCGCTTACGGACCCAACGTTCTCGGCTACTGTGACGACGATGTTGACGCAGCCGCAATGGAACAGCTGCGTATTGGCAACTGTACAACCTCACCGTCTTATAAAATGGTTGAGTGCGCGGAGATGCTTAAGGATACCGTCGCAATGGCTGACTGGGCGTTCTTTATGAAGAACGGTTCGGACGCAACGACCTTCTCGGTTATGGTTGCCCGCGCCCATACGGGAAAGAAAAAGATGATGTTCTTCAAGGGATATTATCACGGCGATTTCCAGTGGTGTCAGAAGGCTGACTACCCCGGAATCTGTCCTGAAGAGGTTGCTAATAATATTATCGTACCCTGGTTTGACCTTGAGGCAATGCAGGAAGCTTATGACGCCTGCGGCGGCGACGTTGCGGGACTTATTGCACAGCCCTATGACCACGGCAATTTCTACGATAACGTTTGCGCAACTCCCGAGCAGTGGAAAGCGGTAAGAAAATTCTGTGACGACCACGGTATGGTTCTTATCTTTGACGACGTAAGAACGGGCTTCCGTCTTGATATCGCGGGAAGCGACCATTATTACGGAATTAAGGCTGACCTTATATGCTTCTGTAAAGCGCTTGCAAACGGATATAATATGAGCTCCGTCTGCGGTCAGGAGCATATGAAAAACGCCGCTTCCTCGGTTGTTTATACAGGCTCCTACTGGATGAGCGCAGAGCCGTTTGCCGCTTGTCTTGCATGTATACCTAAAATGAAAAAGCTTGATATTCCGACAATGTTCAGAGAAAAGGGAATTAAGCTTACCGACGGCTTAAAGGCTGCGGGTAAGGAGCACGGCTTTAATCTTGTTGTTTCGGGTGAGCCTGCGCTGTTCTATTTAAGAATTGCAAACGACGACAGCTTAATGCTTCATCAGGAGTGGGTTGCTGAGTGCGTTTCAAGAGGACTCTTCCTTGCCTCCCACCATAACCACTTTATCAACGCTTCGCTTACGGACGACGATATTAAGCTTGCAATTGATATAGCAGAGGATGCCTTCGGCGTAGTTGCTTCAAGGCACCCGGAAATAGGACTTAAGTAATATATTATACCGAAAGGTATTGAAAGGAGTAATTTTATGCCGGCAGATTACAAACCATTTGACAAAGCTGAGTGGTTACGTCTTGAAAAGAAGGCAGACCAGCTCAGAAGATTAACAATCCAAACCTCAATTTGGGGCGGCTCGGGTCACCTCGGAGGAGCGCTTTCCTGTATGGACGCTATGACAATCCTCTATCACCGCTTTATGAAGCTTGACCCCAACGATTCCCAAATGCCTGACAGAGACCGTTTTGTTCTTTCAAAGGGTCACGCTGCAGTAGGTTATGCTCCGGTGCTCGTTGATTTCGGTTATATGCCCGAAGAGGAGCTTCATATCTTTAATCTTACAGGCGCAAAAATCGGTATGCACCTTGACGCTAACAAGGTTAACGGTTGCGACTGTTCAACCGGCTCCCTCGGTCACGGTATCTCTCTTGCAGTGGGCTTTGCTCTTGCAGGAAGGGTTAACGGAATTGATTATATGAACTATGTTATAACAGGCGACGGTGAGATGAACGAGGGCTCAAACTGGGAGGCTGCAATGAGTGCGGCTCAGTTCAAGCTTTCAAATGTAGTTGTACTTGTTGATAACAATAAATGTATGATTGACGGCCGCGTTAACGATGAAATGAAGATTGAGCCCGTTGATGAAAAATTCAAGGCTTTCGGCTTTGAGGTTGCACGAGTTGACGGACATAATATGAAGGAACTCAACGACGCTATCGAAGCCGCAATTAAGAATCATCAGGACGGCGGCGACAAGCCCTTTGCAATCGTTATGGATACCTTCAAGGGCGCAGGCGTAGACTTTATGCAGGATAATTATCTGTGGCACTACGGCTCGCTTGACGAAGAGAAAGCCGCTCAGGCAAATGCGTCGCTTGATAAGTACTATGAAGAACGCGTAGCACGCGCAGAAAAGGAGGCATAATTATGGGTGGTATGACATATACAATGACCGACACTACAAAGCTTTCAACAGCTGAGTGCTACGGTATCGCGCTTTGTGAGCTCGGCGAGGAGCATAAGGACGTTGTTGCTCTTACGGCTGACCTTGCCAAATCAACAAAAATCGGTATGTTCGGCGAGCAGTATCCCGAAAGATTTTTTAACGTAGGTATCGCGGAGCAGAACCTTTTCGGCGTAGCTGCAGGTATGGCTAAAAACGGACTCGTTCCCTTTGCTTCCACCTTTGCAATTTTTGCTTCCGCACGTTCTCTTGACCAGGTTCATACCGATATCTGTTACCAGAACGTTCCCGTTAAGATTATTGCTACTCACGCAGGTACGTCCTTCGGTCAGGCGGGCTCAACCCACCACAGCCTTATTGATATGGCTTGTATGAGAACCCTTCCGAATATGACCGTTATCTGCCCCTGCGACGGAAGCGAAACCTACCATGCAGTTAAAGCTGCTTACGATATCCCGGGTCCCGTTTATATCCGTATTAACCGCGGCTTTGACCAGGTTATTTATAAGAACGTTGACGATTGTAAGTTCGAGTGGAACAAGGCAAGCGTTATGAACGAAGGAACGGATATTACCGTTATTGCGTGCGGCTCATGCGTATTTGAAGCGATGCAGGCTGCAAGAATGGTTGAGGCTGACGCAGGTATTAAGGTAAGAGTTATTAATATGCATACAATCAAGCCCGTTGACGAAGAGGCAATTTTAAATGCCGTTATGGATACCCGCCGTATTATCACGGTTGAGGACCATGAGATTATGGGCGGTCTCGGAAGCGCTGTTGCCGAGGTTGTAGCAAAGAGCGGTAAGGCTTGCGCGTTCAGAATGCTCGGTCACGATAATGCATTTTCAACAATCGGTCTTCAGGAGGACCTTCTTGCTCTTGCAAAGATTGACGCAAACGGTATTGCCGAAACAATCCAAGAGGTTATGCACGCAGACTTTGAAGCAGACGACGCGTGGGATGACGAATTCTAATCGGAAGGAGTGATATAATGCCAAGCGATGAAGTTCGTTATACTAATAAGGTATTTATGGCAGGCGCCCTGCCGCTTATGAAAACCATTGCAACGGACGTACCCGAGCTTAAAAAGAAGTTTGAGGGCGTTGACGCAATATATCAGGTTTCGGCAAAGGTAAACGCAGAGGATAAAGAGGCGGTTCACTTTATCGTGGAAAACGGTGAGTGGAGCGTAAAGCTCGGCGAATATCTCGGTCAGAAAAAGATTGACGGTGAGCTTGCTTTTTCCTCAATGGAAAAGATGAACGCCTTTATGAAGGGAAATATGGCAAAGCTTCCTAAAATGAAGATTAAGTCCTTCGGTAAGTTCTTAAAGTTTATGCAGGTGCTTCTTAAAATGAGCGATTTGCTTAATATGACTGAGCCTCCCGAAGACGAAGCAACCCAGATTCTTCTTTGTAAGCTGTATTTCTATCTGCTTTCCTCGGGTATTTCCCAGCTTAATAAGCTCGGTCACCCCGCAATCCACGAGTGGACCTTAAAGTCACCCGACCGCTGCTATCAGTGGGAGGTTGTGGGACATCCCGAATGTACCGCCTATATCCGCATCAAAGCGGGTAAATCAAGAGCGGGCAGAGGAGAATACAAAAGAGCAAAGCCCTTCTTTAATATGAAATTCGACTGTCCTAAATCTGCGCTTTTAATCCTTCTCGGAATAGGCGATATGTTTGAAATGACTGCTAACCAGCAGCTTATGATGGAGGGCGGACCCGAATTCGGAGTTCAAATCGGCGACTATATGATGATTGTCGGCGACCTCGCAAAATAAACATATATTAAATATTTGTTTTGACAAATTTTACCTCCTTTCGGAATTATAATGATTTCGAAGGGAGGTATTTTTATTGTTATCTATGTTGACGTACTCTTTATTGTTAACTTTTTTATAACCTTTTTACTTCTTGAGCTTACCGCAAGGTTTACAAAAAGAAATGCAAATACATTAAGGCTTGTAATTGCTTGTGTCGTCGGAGGACTGGCTTCTCTTACAATTCTGCTTGATATTCCCGACGCTGTTTCATATATTATGAAAGTCGCCGAGGGCGCGGTAATTCTTCTTTTTGCTTTCAGGTTTTACCGTGTAAAAAGCTTTTTTATTACGCTTTTTGTATTTTTGTTTTCAAGCCTTATTTTTCTCGGCGTGATTACGGGGATATATTTTATTACAAAGAGCGGAAGAATTGCAATCAGGGGCGGAAATGTTTATTTTGATTTAAATGCAAGAGAGCTTCTGGCAGGCGCTTTTCTGGCGTACATAACAGCCTGCGTTATTGTCAGAATATACAACAAGCGCCTTTCAAAGGGCGAGGTGTATATGCTCAGAATTGAAAAAGGAGAAAGGAGCAAAACGCTTTTTGCGCTGGGTGATACGGGAAATCGCCTTCGCGAGCCTTTTTCAAACAGTAGCGTTATAGTTGCCGATAAGGAGGCTTTAAGCGGTATGTACGACGAAAGCTCTCTTCGCGTTATTCCCGCTTCAACCGTAAGCTCAAACGGCGTTTTATACGCCTTTAAGACGGACAGGGTGTGCGTAAAATGCGAAAGCGGAGACGAGGTTATCGAGGGCGCCTATATTGCGCTTTGCGACGGTATAAAAGAGGAGGATTATTCAGCGGTTATTAATCCGGAAATTCTTTGTGTTTAGGTGATATAATGATAAGGCTTTTAAACTATATAATTAATAAAATTCGCTTTAAGCAGTACTGCTTTTATATTAACGGACCCGAAACTCTGCCGCCTCCGCTTTCAAAGGAGGATGAGGAGAGAATTATGGCGGAGCTGAGAAACGGTGATGAGAGCCACAGAAATCTGCTTGTAGAGCACAATCTGAGGCTCGTTGTGTATATTGCAAAAAAGTATGAGTGCCCGTCCGCCACCGCCGAGGATTTGGTATCAATCGGTACAATCGGGCTTATGAAGGCGGTAAAAACCTTTGACGCTAATAAGAATATTAAGCTTGCTACCTATGCGTCAAGATGTATTGAAAATGAAATTCTTATGTATCTGCGCAAGGCGTCAAACTCAAACGTTATGCTCTCCTTTGACGAGCCGCTTTCTACCGACTGGGACGGAAACGAGCTGACCCTTCGCGACGTGCTCGGCAGCGAAGCCGACGCCGTGAGCCGTGAAATTGAATACGACGATGAAAAAAGACTTTTGCGCCGGGTTGTAAGCTGTCTTCCCGAAAAGGAAAAGAGTATTATGTATATGCGCTTCGGACTCGGCGGTGAAAAGGCTCATACCCAAAAGGAGCTTGCCGACGAAATGGGCATTTCACAGTCCTATATTTCCCGCCTTGAAAAGCGTATATTAAAAAAGATAAAAGCCGAAATGGAAAAGCATCTTACAGCAAGGTAGCTTGTTGACAAATTACAGATAATACTTTATTATAAACAAAAGAATTCTTTTAAGGAGAATAAAATGAAAAAGGTATTATCGCTGTTCTCGGCGTTAGTTATACTTGTCGGATGTATGGGATTAGGCTCGTTTTCCTCTTTTGCGGAAAAGAAGGAGGAAGTCCCCGAAATCGGCTTAAATGAAACAAAAGCCATTTCCGCCGTTTATACAACCGATGAGGAGAATAAGGCTGAATTTGAAAATTCATATTACTATCGCTTTACAGCGCCCTCAAACGGAAATTACTTTTTTAAATTTGATACCGCATATGCCTTAAAATCAAACGACCCTGACAATCCGCCGAGCGCAATGGCAATGCTTATGGACTCAAAGGGTAATATGGCTGAGGTCGGTATTGCGGTTTCCTTTGCTTCCCTTGACGCTCAGACGGTTGCGGACTATAAGGCGTACGGAGTAAAGAATAATCCCTCCTTTGTAGCTGAGCTTAAGGCTGACAATACATACTTTCTTGCCGTAACAAACGATTCCGAACAGAAATATGTTACAAATCTCAAAATTGAAAAGCATACTCACACTATAGTTAAACAAACAAGAAAAGCCGAGGTTGTGAGCGGCTATAATTCCGAGGGCGGTATTTACAGCATTTGTTCAAATTCCTACTGTACCTACGAAAAGCTTGACGAGGAATTTCCCGCCGCTCAGAGCGTTTCAATAAGCAAGACAAAGTATACCTATGACGGAAAGGCAAAGAAGCCCGCGGTAGCTATTGCTCTTGCAAACGGTAAAAAGCTCTCAAGAGCAAATTACTCCGTTAAGTATCTTAATAATACCAAGGTAGGAAAAGCAAGTGCGGTTATTACCTTTAAGGGCAATTATACGGGTAAGCTTTCAAAAAGCTTTACGATTATTCCCAAAAAGACGGAGCTTGTAAAGGCTACGCCCAGGAAAAAGGCTGTTACCGTTAAGTATAAAAAGCGCAAGGCTCAGGTAACGGGCTATGAAATACAGTGCGCAACGAATAAAAAATTTACTAAAAATAAAAAGACAACGCTTGTTAAGAAGAATAAAACTACAACAAAAACGGTTAAAGGTCTTAAGTCAAAAAAGGTTTACTACGTTCGCGTAAGGACCTATAAAAATGTGGGCTCAAAGAAATACTATTCCTCATGGACAAAAACCGCACAGGTTAGAGTAAAATAAATAATTAAGCAAAAAACGGCTGAGTTTTACTCAGCCGCTTTTTAATGTGGTTTTTTAATATAAATAATTTCAGCTTGCCGATTTACAGCAAGGCAGTGAAAATTTCCTCTCCGCCGTTTACGAATACCTCTAAAAACTCTTCGTCACGTAAGCATTTCAGATTGTTGATTTCTCCTTTATATACAACCTCCTCGCGCCCCTTGCGCTTAATGCAAAAGCCGTCCGGGGTTCGCTTAATTGCAGGGTCGCTTTCCGAAAGAAGCTGTTTAACCTCGAAAAGGGGATACGCACGAAGCTTTTTGTTTTCATATGTAATCTCACACGGAAGGGACATACATCCGATATCTCGCTGTTTGTAACCGACATAATCCCAACCCGGAACCCACGAAATAAGAATTGCTCTGCCCTTATTGTCACTGAAAATCTGACCGGCATACCTGTCGGGACCTCGGTCAAGCGTGCTTTCGTTTTCCGAAATAAAGCGTCCGTTTTTAAAGGAGCCTACGGCAAGAGAAAAGCAGTGAGAGTCCTCTTTGCATACCGACGCCGCAAGCAGGTAGTTATCCGAAAGCTTAACAAAAGAGGGGCATTCGGCAAATTTTGCATTTTGCCACTCGCGCATAATTCCGTTATATTTCCAGTGCAGCAAATCCTCGCTTTCATAAAGCAATAAAACAGCCGTATTTTTCTCCCGATTGCCGGAAGCCATAACACACCAATATTTGCCCTGTGCAAAGCATACCGCAGGGTCCCTGAAATCGGGCGAACCGTCGGGAGGAAATGAAGCAATTACCGGGTTGCCTTCATACTTTTCAAAGTTGATTCCGTCAGACGAACAGGCTACTGCGACAGCTTGCTTTCCGTCGCGAACGCATGCATAGAAAAGGTAAAGCATATCGTCCTTGACAATAGCGGTTCCCGACCAGCAGCCGTCCCGGTCGTAATCCTTGTCGGGGAATAGTGCAACGGGCAATTCCTCAAAGTGTATAAAATCCTTTGTTCTTGCGTGTCCCCAATGCATACTTTCGTGCCAAGGCGTTTCAAAATTAGGGGAATGCTGATAAAAAATATGATAATAACCGCGAAACTGAACAAGACCGTTCGGGTCGTTTATCCAACCCTTTTCGGGTCTGAAATGATAAGCTGTCATCGCTTCCTCCTGAGCAAACAGAATTTGCACTGCGGACAATTAATATGCTGTCCGCGTCAATATATTATATCATATCATTTCCGTAATAGCAATTGGGCATATAACCGTATTAACGAAATATAAATCGGGATACCTTCTTCTCGTAAGGTATCCCGCAAGACTGCTTTAGTCGTTGAGCTCTCTCGGTCTGAATAAAAGGCTGATGCACCATACAGCCGAAAGACCTACGAGCGTATAGATGATTCGCGCAAGTACAGCGTCCTGACCGCCGAATATCCAAGCCACTAAATCAAATTTAAAAAGACCTATGAGCCCCCAGTTTATGCCGCCGATTATGTTTAAAATCAGGCACACACGGTTAATAATTTTCATAAAAAATCACTCCTTTTTAACTATTGTGAGCTAAAAGGAGTGGTTTTATTCATTTATATTTTTGTAAGTAAAAATTCAATATTTCCGCTTATTTCATATTCGCCTAAGGAAGCGGGAACGAAGAACGAATCGCCTTTTTTTGCGTTTTTGTTTTCAATTTTTCCCTTTCCGTCAATAACAAGAATATGGTTAAAGCTTTTGTCGTCGGCAAATAGCTTTACGCTTTTGTCAACTGCGTATCTGTCAACCGTAAAAAGAGGGCACTGGCTTAGCTTTTGTGAAATATATCCGTCGTTTTTGATTTCCTCGCCGAGCGGCTTAATGTCATATTTCGGCGGCTCACAAACGGATACGTCGACCGCTTTGTCTATATGAAGCTCCCTCGGCTTGCCGTCGTTTCCGAGTCTGCCGTAGTCGTAAACGCGGTAGGTGCAATTTGAATTTTGCTGAATTTCGGCAATGAGCGCGCCCTTTCCGATTGCGTGAACCGTGCCCGCTTCTATGAAGAACAGGTCGCCCTTTTTAACCTTAACTCGGTTAAGCTTATCAAGGAGGGTGTTATTCTCAATTGCTTCTCGGAATTCCTCGCTGCTGATTTTTTCTTTAAAGCCGTAAATAAGCTCCGCGCCGTCTGTTGAATCAAGAACGTACCACATCTCGGTTTTTCCGTATTCGTTTTCGACCCTTCTTGCGTATTCGTCGTCGGGATGAACCTGAATTGAAAGATTGTCGTAGGCGTCAATAAGCTTGATTAAAACGGGAAAGTAGGGGAACCTTTCGGCGTTTTTACCCGCAAGCTTTGCAAAGCCCACTTTACTGATAACCTCGTCAAGCTTCATCTTATCAAATTCGCCGCCGCTTACGGTATTCATACCGTCCTTGTGACACGCAAGCATCCAGCCCTCGGCAGTTTTTTTAAGACCCGTATTAAATCCGAAATCGCTTACAAGCCTGTTTCCTCCCCATATATAGTCCTTAAATACGGGATTAAGCTTTAATATCTCCATAAATTTCACCTTTTATTTGTTGATATTGCTATAATAACAAATTTTATCTTCCCTTTCAAGTCGATTTGTAGTAAAATATATTGACTAAAATTTATTGAGGATTGATATGGCTGTTTTAGACGTCCAAAACTTAACACTCGCCTTTGGCGAAAATACGCTCTTCAAGGGCGTTTCTTTTGATGTCAAGGAGAAGGAAAAGGTTGGACTTATAGGTTGTAACGGCGCGGGAAAAACTTCGCTTTTAAAGATAATCAAGGGCGACTATGAGCCCGACGAGGGCGCCTGCTTTGTATCTAAAAACGCAAAGCTCGGCTATATGGAACAGCATACCTGCTCCGAAAACCGAAGCGTATGGGAGGAGCTTGTTTCCGTCTTTGAAGAGCTTATAAGGATTGAAAAGGAAATTGAAGAGCTAAGTGTAAAGCTTGAAAAAGGCAGCCCCTCTCAAAATGAAAACATCGAGCGTCTTGACTATCTTACCAACCGCTTTAATCTTGACGGCGGACTTACCTATAAAAGTATGACAAGAAGCGCGCTTATCGGTCTCGGCTTTTCGGAGAGCGATTTTGATATGCCTACCTCAAAGCTGTCGGGCGGTCAGCGCTCAAAGCTGATTCTTGCAAAGCTCCTGCTTTCAAGGGCAGATTTTCTGCTCCTCGACGAGCCCACCAACCACCTTGACATAAAAGCCGTTGAGTGGCTTGAGAGCTTTCTTTCGGACTTTTCGGGCGCTTGCCTTATTATTAGCCATGACAGATATTTTCTTGATAAGCTGACTGATAAAACCGTTGAAATTGAAAACGGAAAATGCCGCTCATATCGCGGAAATTACTCAACCTTTTTAAAGAAGAAACAAGCCGAGCAAAAGGCGATTGAGGAAAAGTACGAAAACGATATGAAGGAAATTGAGCGCCTTGAGGGAATTATTGCCCAACAGCGCCAGTGGAACAGGGAAAAAAATATCAAAACCGCCGAAAGCAAGGAAAAGGCGGTTGAAAGAATCAAGGCTGGGCTTGTTATACCCGACAGCAAGCTTGAAAAAATCCGTTTTGATTTTACGCCGAAGGCTGTCAGCGGCGAAGAGGTGCTGACGGTAAACTCCCTTAAAAAATCCTTTGATAAAAAAGAGGTCTTTGATTCCGTATCGTTTAATATTAATCGCGGTGAAAGAGTATTCCTTCTCGGCGATAACGGCTGCGGAAAAACGACTCTGTTAAAAATTCTTATGAAGGATTATCTTCCCGACGGCGGATATTTTAAATTCGGAACTAATGTATTTACGGGCTATTTTGACCAGGTTCAGGCAAAGCTTGACCTTAATAAAACCGTTATTGAAGAGATTTGGTCGTCCTTCCCGTCAATGACTGAAACCATGGTGCGCTCGTCGCTTGCAGCGTTTCTTTTTAAAGGCGACGAGGTGTTTAAAAACCTCAGCGAATGCTCGGGCGGAGAAAGAGCGAGGGTTGCTCTTTTAAAGCTTATGCTCGGAAGATTTAATTTCCTGCTTCTTGACGAGCCTACTAACCACCTTGATTCTTTTTCAAGGGAAGAGCTTGAAAAAACTCTGCTTTCATACAGCGGAACAATGCTTATCGTATCCCATGACCGATATTTTATTAATAAGCTTTCAAGCCGTATTCTTGAGCTCACGCCGAAGGGCGTTAATAAATATCTCGGCTCTTACGACGAGTATATTGAAAAGAAAAACAGTCTTACCGAAAAGTCGGCTAAAACCGAGGCTAAGCCTGAAAAGGTTAACGAATATAAGCTTAAAAAGGAGCTCAATTCAAAAATAAGAAAGGCTAAAACAAGGCTGACAAAGTGTGAAAATGAAATTGAGGAAACCGAAAACGAAATAACGCAGATTGAAGAAAAACTCTCCTACGTTGAATACGAGGAGCTGATGAAGCTTACCTCGCTTCTTGATGAAAAGACAAAAAGCCGCGACGCGCTTTATGCGGAGTGGGAGGAGCTTTCTCAGTTTATTGACAATAATTAATTAATAATATATAATAGCGAGCTATGAGTAAGAAAGTTGTAATTATAGGCGGCGGAGCAGCGGGACTTATCGCGGGTGCCGAAAGCGCAAAGCGCGGTAACGATACGGTAATTCTTGAAAAAATGCCCCGTCCCGCAAGAAAAATGATGATAACGGGAAAGGGCAGGTGCAATGTAACAAACGCCTGCTTTGATATTGAGTCGCTTATTGAAAATGTGCCGACAAATCCGCATTTTCTCTATTCGGCGTTTTCGTCGTTTATGCCCTATGATACAATTGCACTTTTAGAGGAGCTCGGTGTTAAAACCAAAACCGAAAGGGGAAACCGCGTTTTTCCCGAAAGCGATAAAGCCGTTGACGTGGTTGACGCATTTGTAAAGTATGCAACCGAGTCAGGCGCAAGAATTATTCAGGGAACGGCAAAGGCGTTTGATTTAAAAAACGGTAAAATTACAGCCGTAATCCTTGAGGATAAAACAAGAATAGATTGCGACGCCGTTGCAATTTGTACGGGCGGGAAAAGCTATCCGCTTACCGGCTCTACGGGCGACGGATATACTCTTGCAAAAAGCGTCGGTCACACGGTAAGCGAGCTTGAACCCTCCCTTGTACCGCTTGAAATAAGCAACAACTTTATTCCAAAGCTTCAGGGACTTTCGCTGAAGAATATTTCAATTAAGCTTTTTAAGGGAGAAAAGGAAATATATTCCGACTTCGGCGAAATGCTTTTTACCCACTACGGAGTCAGCGGTCCGGTTATTCTGTCAGCGTCCTCCCATATGAAAAAACCAAAGGAAAATAAATACACGATAGTACTCGATTTAAAACCCGCGCTTGATGAAAACACGCTTGATTTAAGACTTCAGCGTGAGTTTAGTGAAAATAAAAATAAAGATTTTATCAATTCTTTATCAAAACTCTTGCCAAATAAGATAATTCCTGTTATAGTACGACTGTCAAAAATTGAACCGTCTGAAAAATGCAACAGTATAACAAGGGAAGAAAGACGCTCATTTGTGAATCTTCTTAAGAATATTACGCTTGATGTAAGCGATTTCCGTCCGATTGAAGAGGCGGTTATTACCTCGGGCGGAGTGAATACAAAGGAGCTTAATCCGAAAACAATGGCTTCAAAGCTTGTACCTAATCTGTACTTTGCAGGCGAGGTAATCGACGTTGACGCATATACCGGCGGCTTCAATTTGCAAATAGCATTTTCAACAGGTTATTTGTGCGGAAATAATATATAGAGGAGAAAAAGTATGATTAATGTAGCAATTGACGGACCTGCAGGCGCAGGAAAAAGCACCGTGGCAAAGGCTGCCGCAAAAGAGCTTTCATATATCTATGTTGATACGGGCGCTCTTTACAGAACAATTGCGCTGAACGCTGTAAGAAACGGCGTTGCCGACGATGAGCAGGGTATTATTGATATGCTTTCATCAACCGAGGTTGAGCTCGGTTACGAAAATGGAGTACAGAAGGTTTACCTCAACGGCGAAGAGGTTTCGGCTTTTATACGTACCCCCGAAATCTCAATGGGCGCAAGCAAGGTATCCGCAATTCCCAAGGTACGCGAATTTCTTTTAGAGCTCCAGAGGGAAATCGCAAGAAAGAATAACGTAATTATGGACGGACGCGATATTGCAACCGTAGTTCTTCCCGACGCCGACGTTAAAATCTTCCTTTTCGCTTCCCCCGAATGCAGAGCCAAAAGAAGATATGACGAGCTTATTGAAAAGGGCGAAAGCGTTATGTATGAGGATGTTCTTGCGGACGTTAATCAGCGCGATTATCAGGACTCCCACAGAGAGATTGCTCCCCTTAAGCCGAGCGAGGATTCAATTATGCTTGATACCTCCGAGCTCAGCCTTGAGGAGTCAATTCAGGCAGTAGTTAATTGCGTTAAGGAGAATATTTAATGAAGGAATTTGATTATTCAACAGTACCCGAGTATAAGTTTTACAGATTTGCCGTTAAGGTTTTCGGACCGCTTTTCAGAAAGCTGTATCATATTAACTATAAGGGTACTGAAAATATACCCACCGATACAAAGAAATACATAGTTGCCATAAATCATACCTGTGCGCTTGACCCCGTTTTTGTTGCGCTTTGTAAGAGCATTCCGAGACTTCACTTTATGGCAAAGGTCGAGCTTTTTAAAAACCCGATTGTTGCCTGGGTTATTACCCATTTATACGGCTTTCCCGTTAAAAGAGGAAAGGGCGATACCTCGGCAATCGACTATGCCGAGCTGATTTTAAACGAGGGTCACGTTTTTGCAATCTGTCCCGAAGGAAAAAGAATCAAGGATAAAAACGGTATTCCCCAGGAGGCTAAAAGCGGAGTGGCAATTATCGCAAAAAAGGCTGACGCGCTTGTGCTTCCCGTTGCAATTTGCTGTAAAAATAAGATTACAAGAGGCGAACACGTTACCGTTCATTTTTGTAAGCCCCTTACTCTTGAAGAGCTCGGACTTAATAAGGACGAGGTTTCAAGAGAGGAATATAAGGCGGCTGCAAATACCGTAATGAAAAGAATAAGCTTAATGAGAGAAAGTGAACTTAATGACAATTAATCTTGCAAAAACGGCGGGTTTCTGCTTTGGCGTTGACAGAGCGGTTAACCTGGTTTACGAGCTTGTTGAAAAGGGTAATAAGGTCTGTACTCTCGGACCTATTATTCATAATGCCCAGCTCGTTGCAGACCTTGAGAACAGGGGAGTTAAGATTATTGATAAGCCCGAGGACTGCCCTGAGGGCTATATGCTTGTTGTAAGAACTCACGGCGTTGAAAAAGAGGTTATAGAGGATATCGAAAAAAGGGGAATTGAGTATATTAATGCAACCTGTCCCTTTGTTACTAAAATCCATAATATTGTCAAAAAGCTTGACGAAAACGTACCCGTTTTAATCGCAGGAGACAGCAATCACCCCGAGGTTTTGGGTATTCGCTCCTACTGTAAGGGCAATTCCTACGTTTTTAAGAACGAAGAAGAACTGCAAGAAATTATACAGAATAATGAAAGTGTAAAAAATTCGACACTTGTATGCGTATGTCAAACCACTTTTTCTCAAAAAGAATGGAAAAAATGTGAGAAAATCATAAAAAAGGTATGTACAAATTGTAAAATTTTTGATACAATATGTAATGCGACATCTGAAAGACAAAAAGAAGCGGCTGATTTATCAAAGGAAGCCGACGTGATGATTGTTATAGGAGGTCGCCATTCATCCAATACCTGCAAACTTCAAGAGGTTTGCTCTACTAACTGTAAGTCGTATTTGATAGAGACTGCAAGCGAGCTTAAAAACATTGATTTTAGTACTTGCAAGGTAGTTGGTGTTACAGCCGGGGCTTCAACACCCTCGGTAATTATCAAGGAGGTACTCAAATCCATGTCCGAAGAAATTAAAGAAAAGGAAGTTGAAACAGCTTCAGTCGTTGCCGAAGCTGCGGAGACAGCAGAAACCGCTGAAAAAGCTGCTAAAAAAGCTGCTGTCAACGCATCTGCTGATGGTGAGGCATCCTTTGAAGAATTACTTAATGAGTCTTTTAAGGACAACGACAACAGCAAGGTAGTAAAGGGAACTGTTGTTAACATCACACCGACAGAGGTTTTTGTTGACGTTCCCGGAAGAAAGCAGACCGGCGTCGTAGCATTTGACGATTTAAGCTCCGAGCCTATTACAAAGGCAGAGGACGTTGTTTCAGTCGGTGATGAAATTGATTTAATCATTATGAAAACCGACGACCAGGACGGCGTGCTTAAGCTTTCAAAGCGCTTATTTGACGCTTCAAAGGGCTGGAACGATATTGTTGCAGCTAAAGAGAACGATGAAATTCTCGAAGGTACCGTAAGCCAGATTATCAGAGGCGGCGTTCTTGTAACAACAAATGATACAAGAGTATTTGTTCCCGCTTCTCTTACAGGCTTAAGAAGAAACGAAGACCTTGAAATTCTTAACGGCGCTAACGTAAGATTTAAGATTATTGACATTAATCCTATGAGAAGAAGAGCCGTAGGCTCAATCAAGGTTGTTGCCGACGCTGAAAGAAAAGAAAGAGAAGACGCTTTATGGGCTACTCTTGAAGAGGGTCAGAAGCTTGACGGAACAGTTAAGTCTCTTACCTCCTACGGCGCATTTGTTGACCTTGGCGGAATCGACGGTATGATTCATATCAGCGAGCTTTCATGGTCAAGAATTAAGCACCCGAGCGAGGTTGTTAAGGTTGGCGATACCGTTGAGGTAACAATCAAGGCTCTCGACGAGGAAACAAGAAAAATCAGCCTTGGCTTCAAGAAGCTTGAGGACAACCCGTGGGAAATCCTTAAAAACGATTATCCCGTTGGCTCAATTGTTGACGCAAGAATTGTAAGCTTTGCATCCTTCGGTGCGTTTGCAAATATTCTTCCGACTGTTGACGGTCTTATCCATATCAGCCAGATTAGCGAAGAAAGAATTAACGCTCCCGGCGATATCCTTAAGATTGGCGAGACCGTTCCCGCAAAGATTATAGATATTGATTTCGATAAGAAGAGAGTTTCGCTTTCCGTAAAGGAAACGCTTGACAGACCTGTTCCGAAGCCGGCTGAGGAAGAAAAGCCTGCCGAGGAGGAAGCACCTGTTGAGGAAGAAGCTCCCGCAGTTGAAGAAGCTCCCGCAGTTGAGGAGGCTCCCGCAGTTGAGGAAGCTCCTGCAGTTGAAGAGGCTCCTGCAGAGGAAGAGGCTCCCGCAGTTGAAGAGGCTCCCGCAGTTGAAGAGGCTCCTGCAGTTGAAGAGGCTCCCGCAGAGGAAGAAGCTCCTGCAGAGGAAGAAGCTCCCGCAGAGGAAGGAGCTCCTGCAGAGGAAGAAGCTCCCGCAGAGGATGCTGAATAATACATAAATTTAAAGCACCGCGTTGCGGTGCTTTTGTTATACCAAATAATAAAAACCCCCGATGGGGGTTTTTATTTAGTCTCTTCCGCCGGACTGATTATCAATTGCGTCGGATTCTATTCTGAAATCAACGCTTTTGTTATTTGCGTTAATTGTTTTAGATTCTTCGTAGTTCTCGTTTACAAGCTTAATCTTTACGCTGACGCTTCCTTCATATTTCTGGCTTGAAGTATATGAATATGTTCCGCCGTCCAAAGCGATATTCTGAGTATTAACTAAACTGTCGTTAATATAAAATTCAAGCGTATCGGTATTTGCGCCCTTTGCCGGAACAACTACGTTTATTTTTACGCTTCTTGACTTGTCGTCGGGGTTGGTCGGGTCAGTCGGGTCGGTCGGAGTTACCGGGGTATCCGGCTTGCTCGGAGTAACCGGCTTAGTAGAAGGCTTTTTAGCAACTGCTTTCGTTTTACCTGCTACAACCTTTGAATACTTACCCTTTTTCTTTTTCTTAAGAGCGCGAACCTTAAAGTAATATTTCTTATTACTCTTGAGCTTTTTAATTGTAACCTTTACGGTCTTGCCCTTTTTAATGGTCTTTGCCTTTTTATAGCCCTTTTTCTTTTTTGTAGAGTAATAAACCTGATAACCGGTTGCACCCTTAACCTTTTTCCACTTAAGTGATACGCTGCTCGTTGTTGTTTTTACAACCTTTACGCTTTTAACCTGACCGACGCTTGCAGCGTATGCCGAAGCGGGTACGGCAACTGCGGTTAAAATCATAACCAGGCAAAGCGCAATTGACAATAGTTTTTTCATAAATTTCCTCCTTAATTGTATATTTCAATATCATTATACAATATTTAAGCAATTATTTCAATAGTATCTATAATTACATCATTTACCGGTCTGTCGCCCGGCTCGGTTTCAACGCATGCAATTTTTTCAAGCGTTTCCTTTCCTTCGATAAGCTGACCGAAAACCGTATGATGAAAATCAAGCCACGGCGTTCCGCCGACCCTTCTGTAATTCTCAACACACTCCTCGGGATAACCCTGTTCGCTGAGCTTTTCCATCTGGTTTAACATCTGCGGCGGGGCTGTGTTTGCGTGAACGATAAAGAATTGAGAGACGTTGGTGTTCGGTCCCGAATTAGCCATTGAAAGCGCGCCGTAATAATTATGAGCTTCCTCGCTGAATTCGTCCTTAAAGGGATGGCCCCATATTGACTGACCGCCCATACCGGTTCCCGTCGGGTCGCCGCCCTGAATCATAAAGTCTTTAATAATTCTGTGGAAAATCAGTCCGTCATAATATCCGTTTGCCGAAAGCTTTGTGAAATTTTCAACCGCCATCGGAGCAATCTCGGGGAAAAGAATAAACGTCATATCGCCGAGATTTGTTTTAATTACCGCCTTAGTACCGGTTTTTAATTCTAACTGGTTCATATTTCCTCCGTTCATTTAGTTCTCTTACAGTGTTACTCTTTCGTTTATTTTCTGTAAAATCTCTTTGTCAATTTTCATAACCTTGCGGTCATAGGTCATAATTCCGTTAAGCTCGTCCTCAACGTCGGTTACCTGGGTATAAACCGTTGCGGAAAGTCCTTTTGGAATCTGGGGAATAATCGTTTTGTTAAACAGCTTTGAATATGCCTTTTCAAGAGTCTGCTTCGTTCTGTAAATCTTATAGCCGAACATTTTATTATTAAAGGTATGTCCCTTAACTCTTGTTGAAAGTCCGCCGAACTCGGTTAAAAGATACGGCTTGTCCCCCTGTTTAACAATAATCGGGGTAAAGTAAATATGCTTTGAGATAACGTCGGTAACGCCCCTGTCGTGCCAGCCTGAAGCGGAATCAACCGTTCTTGTCCTGTCCCACTCTTTAAGCATTTTGTACGCCTTAGCTGAGTCAAACTGACCCCAGCCCTCGTTAAAGGGAACCCAAAGCGCAATACACACACAGTTGTAAAGCGCGTCAACCATTTCGCGAAGCTCCTTATAATAAAGCTCCCTTGCTTTTTCGCTTGTTCTGTGGAATTTTTTATAATCCGTGTCGTCGAGATTAACGCCGATAAACGGAATTGCCGAAACCTCAAGTCCGTACTGTCCGCCGCCGTTAATCATATCCTGCCAGACTAAAATTCCGTTAACGTCGCAGTAGTGATACCATAGCATCGGCTCGATTTTAATATGCTTTCTCAGCATATTAAAGCCGCATTCCTTAACGGTTTTAACGTCAAACTCCATTGCCTCGTTGCTCGGCGGAGTTAAAAAGCCGTCGGGATAATAGCCCTGGTCAAGAAGACCGTTATGGAAATAAGGCTTGTTGTTGAGAAAAAGCCTCGGCACGCCGTTATCGTCAACGCCCGTGGAGAACTTTCTCATACCGAAATATGATTTTACCGTATCCTTTCCGTACTTAAAGGTAACGTCATAAAGGAAGGGGCTTTCGGGCGACCAGGTTTTAACCTCGTCAAGCTTAATAACCGTATCGGTAGTGTCGGCAATAGTGTTATCGCCGTCTTTAATAATAATTTCAACCCCGTTTGCTCCGTCAAATTCAAAGCTGACCTCACTCTTGTCAAGGTCGGGAGTTATTCTGACGTTTTTAATGTACTCCTTCGGCGTTGATTCGAGCCATACGCTCTGCCAGATACCGCTTTGGGGCGAGTACCATATACCGCCTCTTTTTGTTTTCTGTTTACCGCGGGAGTATTCGTTATCCTCGCACAGGTCGCGAACTATAACGTTAAGCACGTTTTCGCCGTCCTTAAGATAATCCGTAAGCTCGGCGGTAAACGGGGTATAGCCTCCGTGGTGTTCAAAAACAAATTCGCCGTTTAAAAGAATCTTTGAAATCTGGTCAACTGCGCCGAAGTTTATAAAAACACGTCCCTTATTAAAGCCCTCGGGAAGAATAAAACGCTTTTCGTAAACAAGATATTCATTATGTGCCAATACTCTGTTTACCCCCGAAAGCGGGCTTTCCGGCGAGAAGGGTACGGTTATTCTATAATCATATTTTTCGGGTACCTCTTCGCCCTCGCAAAAGGCTAAATCCCACTCTCCGTTCAGAGTAATATAGCTGTCGCGTTTAAATTGCGGTCTCGGGTATTCACTGAGAGGGGCGTCCTTTTTTAAATCTTCTCCCCATTTTGTAAATAGCATTATTTTTCCTCCATAACAATTTTTGAGTCTATAATCTGGATGTGTTTATTACAAATTTCAAGAGCTGCCTTTTTGTGAGATACAATAATGCAGGTCTTGTTTTTAAGCTGTTTAAGATTTGTAAGAAAACGCTTTTCGGTTGCCTCGTCAAGAGCGGAGGTTGCCTCGTCAAGAAGTATAACGGGCGAATTTGAAAGAAGCGAGCGAGCTATCGCAAGTCGCTGGAGCTGACCCTCGGAAAGACCTATACCTCTTTCGCCGATAACGGTTTCAATACCCTCGGGAAGCGTGTCTATAAATTCGTCGGCGCATGAAATTCTTATAGCCTCGTTAATTTCCTCCTCGCTTGCCTCGTCGTTGATAAACAACAGGTTTTCCTTAATTGTTCCCGACAAAAGGAAATTGCCCTGGGGAACATATGAAAACAGCTTTCTCGTTGAGTAATTAACGGGCACTCTGTCGTCTTCAAGAACAAGCTCAATGCTGCCGTCCTGAACAGTGAACACTCCGAGAAGGAGCTTTAAAAGAGTGCTCTTTCCGATACCCGAAATACCCATTATTGCAACAAAATCGCCCTTATTAACCGTAAGGGAGGTGTTGTCAAGAATTATATCCCTGTCATAGCTGAAGGAGATATTGCTAAATTCAATTGATTTAAGAACAGCATAAGCCTCGTCAACCTTAATCTGAAGGCTCTTATCCTCGGTTTCGTCGGGGAGAGCTTCAATTTCCATAAGTCTTTCAGCCGACGCCAAAAGACCGAAATATTTTGGCATAATCGACGAAAGAGAAGCAAAGGGCTGCTGAATCTGGTTTACAAGCTGGAGCATAGCGGTAACCGTACCGTAGTCAAGACCGTTAATAATACGGTAAGCGCCGAAGGTTATTGCGAAAACGTAGCCGAGACTGAACACCGTTCCGACTCCCGCGTTGGCAACAATACCGAAAAACCGTCTTTTCATTTTAGCCGTGTAGTTAACAGCCTGAAGCTCGTCCACCTTGTTTTCAATTTTATCCTCAACTACAAACGCCTTAACTACAAGCAGACTTGTAACCGCTTCCTGTACAAAGGAACGCGTGTTACCCTCGGTTTCCTGAACCGCCTTGTGCAGTCTTTTAAGCGTTTTTCTGAAAAACTGAGTACATGAAAATACGAACAGGCCGCCTACAAGAAATACAAGCGCAAAAATCTTATCTATGATAATAAGATAGATAAACGCAAAGGTGAGCCTTGTTATAAAAAGAACAACGTTTGGCAGTATTGTCGTAAAGCCGTCCGATATAACGGTTACGTCGTTGAACATCCTGTTTTGAAGCTCGCCCGTATGATACTTCGTTATTTTTGAATAATCCTTTTTTAAAACGGTTTCAAGCATATGCTGCTTTAATATCCACTCAAGGCGGCATTTGCATTTTTCACAAACGCTGCGTCCGATAATATTAAGCGCAACCTGAGAGCCTACAACAAGAACAAAGTATATTGCGTATCTTATTACCTTTTCGAGCGATTTATCTATAACGGCGGCGTTAATAATATGCTTTGAAAAATTAGCATAAATAATGGTGATTGCCGCCATAGCGATATTTACAACGATTAAAAATACTACGCGCCATTTCTCACTTTTACAGATTTCATACATCCATTTTAAAGTTTTTACGTCGCCTTTTTTAAACTTCTTCTGACTTTCTTCCACTTAGTTATACTCCACTTTAAATAATTTTCTTTCAATAAATCTTACAGCCCGTCCGAAAAAAATCTGAACGCCTCTTACGGGATAAAGAGCAACCCATACTCTCGAATAGAATTTATAAAGCTTATTCGTTTCAAGGTCGATATACCTTTTTCCGTTTTTGTAAAAGCCTATCAGCTTTCCGCATATCATATCGTCGGTAACGTATTCCCTTGTTTTAAGGTTGTCGCCAATAATGATATAGTGGTCGTCGTGCACCTCGCAAACTCTGTGCATAATGTATTGAGAATTTTTTTCGTAAAGCGCAACGTCGTATTTTTTCAAACGTTCTTCGGGTTTGACAACAATAATGTTATCACGGTGATGGTGCAAAAGAGGCCACATCGAGGTACCCGAGGTGAGTGAGGTATATTTACCGTACTCGTCAAGTATCTGTCTTATTGACTTTTCTTCGTCCATTTTGTCACCGCCTTATATTATATCACTGTAATTATAGCATATATTTATAGTTATGTAAATCTTAAAATAAGCTCGTCGTGGCATTTTTTATCGAGTGAGTCGTCAAGCGCGCTGAAATCGGCGGTTTTAATAAAGCTGTTAATTATTGCATATTTTAGCTCGGGATTTTTCACAAGCACGGGACCGTGAGCGTAAGTGCCGAAGGTGTTTTTGTATTTTACCCCCTCGCTTTTGTCCCTCCCGTTGTTTCCGTATCCGATTATAACTCTGCCGAGCGGGGAAAGGGTATCGCTTAAAAACGTTCTTCCCGCATGGTTCTCAAAGCCCGTGATTTTGCCGAAATCACTTTGAAAAACGATGTTTCCGATAAGTCTTTTTTCACCGCTCTCGGTATAAAAGGGAAGCGCGCCGCTTAGCTTTATCATTTCGTTTTCGGCGGTTTTGAAGTATTCGCCGAGCAGCTGAAACCCTCCGCAGATTGCAAGAACGGTTTTTCCGCTTTCGATATAGAAGCTGAGCGCTTCGCTCTTTTTTCTTAAATCGTCTTTTATAATATTCATTTCCCTGTCCTGACCTCCGCCGATAAAAAGAAAGTCGAAATCCCCGAGCCTGTCGCCGATTTCAATTTTGTTTACCTCGCACCCGAAGCCGAGCCTCTCAAGCGTGTTTTTAATACAGATAATATTACCCGTATCGCCGTAAAGGGACAGCTCGGCGGGATATAAATGGGATAGCCTTATTTTTCCTCTTTCCAAAATTCCTCTCCTCCGAACTCATTTACAAAATACCTTCTGATATTCATCATTGCCGTATAATTTGCAAATACAATAAAATCGTTTTTGCTGTCTTTAATAAGCTTTATAAGCGCGTCGTAGTTTTCTGAGCTTATTATTTCCCGTACGTTGAGATTGCTGTATTTGAGTCTCAGCGCCATATCCGAAGCGCGGGTGCCGAGGGCGTATATTTTTTCGCTTTTAATCCTTGAAAAATCGCAGTCCCAAATCCAGCTTATATCCCTCCCGTCGGCGGCGTTATCGTTAAGGGCAAAAACGAGCGAAGCGTCGCTGTTTACGTCACGTATCAGGTCGACGCAGTTTTGCATACCGACAGGGTTTTTAACGAGCAAAAGCATTATTGATTTATTGTCGCTTTTAAAAATTTCACACCGTCCGAAGGCTCCCGAAAAGTCGCTTAGCTTCTCGGTTATATCAAGCCCGAGCGCGTGAAGAATAAGCGCCGCGCAAGCAAAATTATAACAATTGTAAATGCCCGTAAGCTTACTCGAAAACGCTCTTTTTTCTCCGCATAAATCAAGCGTAAAATGAGTTGAAAAGGCGTCGCTTGAAACCGAGCTTATTTCGCAGTCGGGCTCCTCTCTTTTGTATCCGCAGCCTGAGCAGAAAAAACGTCCGAGCTGGGCGTAAATCCTGCTTTTATATTTCAATTCGTGCGAGCATACGGGACAGAATTTTATATCGCTTACCGACTCGCTTATGCGTCTTGCGTTAACTCCGAAGGAGAGGAAATTATTATCGCATATTTTTGAAATATAATAGCTAATCGGGCAGTCGGCGTTAAGAATAAGAAGAGCGTTTTTGTTTTCGTTAATCGCTCTTACAATCTGCGCCCTTATATAGCCTACCTCACCGTATCTGTCAAGCTGGTCGCGAAAGATATTTGTTACCGCAATAACGCTTATTTCGGCGTGCTTTGATATTTCGTAAAAGGAGTTTTCGTCACACTCGAGTATTGCATATTCCTTTTTGCATTTTCCGAATATATTACAGTTTTTTATAAACGCCGTAACAACTCCGCTCATCATATTTGCACCGCTGCCGTTGGTGAAAAACGAAACGCCGCTTTTTCTCATTGCATAAGAGAGCAGCGCGCAGGTTGTGGTTTTGCCGTTAGTGCCGGTAACGCATATTATTTTTACGCCTTTTGAGAGTCGTCTGAGTATATCCCTTTTCAGAAACACAGCCGCTTTTCCCGGCAGAGAGGTTGCGCCCTTTCCCGAAATCCTCAGTATAAGCATAATGAGCTTTGCCAAAATTATTGAAAGATACATACTAAATTATATTGAAAAGAGAAAATGATATGATATAATTAACTAAAATAAAACTTTGGAGAAAGCTATGCTTGAAAGAATTGTTGAAATCGTAAAAGAGGCGTGTAAGATTTATAAAAGCGCGGGAGCTGACCTCGGAGTTGAGGAAAAGGGCTCGGCGGTAAATCTTGTTACAAAATACGATAAGCTTATTCAGGATTACCTTGAAAAGGAATTAAAAAAAGTAATACCCACAGCCGAGTTTCTTGACGAAGAGGGCGACGGTGAAAAGGTAATAGGCGACGGCTACTGCTTCATAATTGACCCGATAGACGGCACTACGAATTTTATTAAGGGCTTTCAGCACAGCTCAATCTGCGTAGGTCTTGCAAAGGATAAGGAGCTTATTATCGGCGTTGTTGCCGACCCCGACCTGAATAATATATTCTATGCCGAAAAAGGGAAGGGCGCTTATCTTAACGGAAACAGAATATATGTGTCCGACTGTGATTTGCAGCACTCCCTTGCGCTTTTCGGCACCTGTCCCTATGAGCACGAGCTTGCCCACAGAACCTTTGAAATCACCGAGGAGGTATTTTATAAAGCCATTGAGGTAAGACGGGGAGGCTCGGCGGCGCTTGATATCTGCTATGTCGCCTCGGGTAAGGCTGATTTGTACTATGAGCTTATTCTGCGTCCCTGGGACTGGGCGGGCGCAACGCTTATTTTGAGAGAAGCGGGCGGTATTGCCAAAACCTGCGAGGGAGACGAGCTTGACCTCGGTGAAATCCGCTCCTACGTTTGCGGAAACGAAAAGAATTTAAAGGGATTTTATGAAATATTTAACTCTTAATACATATCTTAAAAATCGCTTCGGCTGTAAGGTTTATAAGCTCTCGCTTGACGGGGGCTTTACCTGTCCGAACCGTGACGGTACCCTTGATACAAGGGGCTGTATTTTTTGTTCCGAGGGCGGAAGCGGAGAGTTTGCGGGAAACAGAAATAAGAGTATAACCGAACAGCTCAGGGACGCCGAAGCTCTTGTTTCAAAAAAGATAAAAGACGGAAAATATATCGCTTATTTTCAGCCGTTCACAAATACCTATGCGCCCGTCAGCGAGCTGAGAGAAAAGTATCTTGAGGCTATTAAGGACGACGATATTGTTGCGCTTTCGGTTGCTACAAGACCCGACTGCCTCGGTAATGACGTGCTGGATTTGCTCTCTGAAATCAATAGAATAAAGCCGGTTTTTGTTGAGCTCGGGCTCCAGACAATCCACGAAAAAACCGCCGAATATATCCGCCGCGGTTATCCGCTTGAGGTATATGATAAGGCGGTTGAGAATTTACATAAAATCGGCATAAATGTCGTTACTCACCTTATCATCGGACTCCCCGGAGAGAGTGAAAAGGATATGCTTGAAAGCGTTGAATACGTCTGCAAGGTAACCGACGGAATTAAGCTTCAGCTGCTTCATATTATTGACGGTACCGACCTTGCCGCGGAATATAAAAAGGGCAGGGTTAAAACCCTTACCCTTGACGAATATGTAGGTATTATTAAAAACTGCGTCGGGCTTATACCCGAAAACGTCGTGGTTCACAGGCTTACAGGCGACGGAGCAAAGCGCGACCTCCTTGCGCCTCTCTGGTCGGCTGACAAAAAAACCGTACTGAATACGATTAATAAAGCGCTAAATTAAAAGAGCCCATTGAGGCTCTTTTTGTTACCATATATAAGGCTCTTTCGGTTTGGAATTGAATTTGTCAATAACGACCTGATATCTGTCATAGGCGTTATGTATGCTTTCTTCCCACGAAATATAAATATCGTTTTGTGCCTTTTCGCCGACTCTTTTCATAAGGTCGTTGTTTTGTATTAACCTTTCAATACTCTGAGCAATGCTGTGTGCCGATTCCTCGCATATGAAGCCCGTTTCACAGTCGATAATTCCTTCCGCAGCGCAGGAGTCCTTAACAAGAAGCGAGGGCGTTTTTGAAGCCGCCGCCTCTCTTACAACAAGTCCGTTCGTATCGAAGAGGGAGGGGAATACAAGTAAATCCGAAGCGGCGTAGTAGAGCTGGAGCTCGCGCCTGTCATTAATCATACCCGTAAAAATAATCTTATCGTCAATCCCGATTTTTGCGCAGTATTTTTTCATCTGCTTTTCCTCGGGTCCTATGCCGAGCATAAGAAGGCGGAAGTCCTTGTTTTTTGATTTTAGTATCCTTACCGCGTCAAAGATAAGACGGATATTTTTATACCACATAAGTCTTCCCGCAAATATTAAAATCGGAACGCCGTCGGGAAGGTTATGCTTTCTGTGAATAATTGCCTTTTGTTCGTCGGTTGCGCTGATTTTCGGCAAGTCGCATCCGTTCGGCATAACTACGAAGTCGCCCTCGTATCCCATAATTCTCAGCGAATCGGCAGTACCTCGGCTTGTTACCCAAACCTCGTCGGCGCATTTTATATCCTTGCCTATCATAGTATAGGCTTTTTGTCTTATCGCAAGCGATTTAACCCGCGTATCAATATCGTATTCAAACTTCGTATGATAAGTTAAAACGGTCGGAATTCTCTTCATTCGGTTTACGCGCCTGAAAAAATAGCTTGTTGCAACGGGACAGTGAGAATGAAGAATATCAAAGTTGTAGTTGATAACATCCTTTGCGAACTGCTCCTTGAACGGCCAGCCTACGGGATAGCCCTCTCCAAAGGTAAAAAGGCTCTTATATCTGTATATTTCATAAGGAAACATATAGTCCTTTTTATTCGGGTTTTCAGGCGTGATTATAACCGCCTCGCCGAGCTCTCTGTTAATAATATCCGCATAGTATTTTGCAACCGTGCAAACGCCGTCAACAGTGGGCCAGAAGGCGTCGTTTCCTATACCTACCTTGAGCTTGTTTTCCATAGCAAATCTCCTTAATTGTTGCTTGAATTATATCACATATAACTTGCTTTGTAAACAAAACGGAATTATGTTTATTTATTATTAATAATTATTGAAAATGCCTTTTTACTGTGGTAAAATAAAAACAACATAATTGAAAAGAGGTATAACTATGAAGATTTGTAAAAACTGCGGTTCTCAAAACCCTGATAATGTCTTTAACTGTCAGAATTGCGGCGCGCCGCTTGAGGCTCCTCAGCAGCCTGTGCAGCAACAGTATTATCAGCAGCCTGCCCCGCCTTATCAGGGACAGCCTCAGTATCAGCAGCCCCAGCAAAAGGGCATACCCAAGAACACAATGATTGTTCTTGTTGTTGCAATTATCGCTATTGCGGCCGTTGTTATTGCCGCTATTGCAATTACAAAGGGTTCGGCAAAACCCGAAGAAACAACAATCGAAACAACTACCGCGGTTACCACAACTCAGGCTCCTACAACAGCCGCACCTCAGACAACCAAGGCTGCGGATAATGACAAAAACGCAACCTTAAAGAAGGTAAGACCTTCAACAACCGCGCCGAAAAATTATAACTATACATACTATGACCCCGAGTACTACTGGCTTGATTCAAGACTTGTAACCGATGATTTCCTTTCAACTATGTCAAAGGACGAAATTGACTACTTAAGAAATGCTCCTTACGCTTGGCACGGCTATATCTTCAAGAAGGATAAGTACTGGAATTACTACTGCAACGTATCGTGGTACAACCCCTATGAAAGCAGTATGGAGGTTGCCGAAAGCAATTTCAACTCAACTGAAAAGAAAAACATTGACAGAATTGTTAAGTATCAGAAGGCACACGGTCAGAGATAATGAAAAAACTTCTTATTGCAATTTCTTTTGCGGTATGTGTATCGCTAATTTTAAGCGCGTGCTCGTTGCTCAATAAGCAGGAAGAAACAACCGCAACAAAGCCGCCCGTAAGCGAATCGCAGACGGAAAAGACAACCGTCACAACGCAGGACGATTCTCAGGGAAAAACTCTGCCCCTTGCAGACGGCTCACAAGACGATACAACAACGCAGCCAAAAAAAGAAAAATACACAAAACCGAGTCTTCCCGATACGCTTGAAACGCAGACAATAAAGTGGGATAAGTCCCTCGAATACGCGTCTTTTTCAAAAATTCATACCGACTCGCCAAAGCTTTACCGGGCTAAGAAAAGCCGAAAAAATATTGTTATTTGCGTAAATGCAGGTCACGGTACAAAGGGAGGCGAATCCGTCAAAACGCAGTGTCATCCCGACGGCACGCCGAAGGTTACCGGAGGAAGCACCTCAAAGGGCGCTCTTAAAGCAAGCGCGGTTGCAAGCGGTATGACCTTTAAAAGCGGTATGAGCGAAGCAAAGGCTAATCTTTCCCTTGCGCTTATAGTTAAGGATATGCTGCTCGATAAGGGCTATGACGTTCTTATGATAAGGGAGGACAGCGACGTTCAGCTTGATAATATCGCAAGAACCGTTCTTGCAAATAATTATTCCGACGCGCATATTTCCCTGCACTATGACTCGACGGGCAGCGATAAGGGATTGTTTTATCTCGGCGTTCCGAACGTTAAGTCGTATAGAAATATGGAGCCCGTAAAATCCCACTGGAGAGAGCACGAAGCGCTCGGAAAAGCGATTGTTAAGGGCGCAAGGAATAATTCGGTTAAGATTTATTCCGACGGTAATCTTCCTACCGATTTAACCCAGACCTCCTATTCAACCGTTCCCTCAATTGACGTTGAGGTCGGCGACAGAGCGAGCGATACGGACGAGGAAACACAGACGAAAATTGCAAGAGGAATAGTCGAGGGAATAGAAATATATTTTTCAAATTAATATTGATTACGGGAGGTTATTTTTCCTCCCGTATTTTTTTATTTTTATCTTGATTATGTAGTTATCTTAATATATAATAGATAATGAGTTATTTTATATATAGGAGAAATTTATGTCCGAAAATTATTATGTTACGTTAAAACAGATTATTGACAATCACATGCTTGAAGCGGTTTATATCCCCAAAAAAGCGGAGGATATAAAAATAACCACTAACGAGGTTAACCGCCCGGGTATTGTTCTTACGGGTTATACCGATTATTTTGACCCGCTGAGAATTCAGATACTCGGCTGGACGGAGCTCGGCTTTTTGCAAAATATGAGCAACGTCGAAAGAAGTAAGGCGCTCGGCTACTGGCTCGGTCTGCACCCTGCGGCTGCCGTAGTAACAAGAGGTCTTGCGATTCCCGATTATTTTATTAAGGCTTGCGAGGCGTATGAGGTTCCGCTGCTTCGTACCGACGAGGAAACCTCGACCTTCCTTGCGGCGCTTATCGGCTTTCTTAACCGTGAGCTTGCTCCGAGAATTACGCGCCACGGCGTTCTTGTTGAGGTATACGGCGAGGGTGTTCTTATCGTCGGTGAAAGCGGAGCGGGTAAGAGCGAAACCGCGGTTGAGCTTATTAAACGAGGTCACAGACTTATCGCCGACGACGCCGTTGAAATAAGGAAGGTCAGCGATAAGGTGCTTGAGGGCTGTTCCCCGAGTAATATAAGACATTTCGTTGAGCTTCGCGGTATCGGCGTAATTAACGCAAGACGAATATTCGGTATGGGCGCGGTTAAGCTCAAGGAAAAAATTGATATGGTAATCCAGCTTGAGGAGTGGGACGCAACAAAGTCCTATGACCGTCTCGGACTTGACAATGAATTTGCAAGAATTCTTGACGTTAAGGTTCCCGTTATTACCGTACCGATTACTCCGGGCAGAAACCTTGCGGTAATTGTTGAGACTGCGGCTATGAATAATCGCCAGAAAAAAATGGGCTATAACGGTGCAAAAGAGCTAATGCACTGCCTTGGTATGGATGATATTGAGCCAAACGACAGAGAGCTCGAAATCTGGGAAAACTCATAAATTATATAAAAAATCTAAAGGAGAAATATTATGTATACAATAGGAATTGATTTAGGCGGAACAAACATTGTAGCGGCTGTGGTTGACAGCGAATACAATATTATTGCAAAGGCTAAAACCCCGACGGCAATGCCGAGAAAGCCCGAAGAAATCTTTAACGATATTGCCAAGATTTCAAAACAGGCTATGATGAACGCGGGCGTTACGATTAACGATATTCAGGCAATCGGTCTCGGTACCCCCGGTACGGTTAATAAAGAGGGAATTATTGAATACGCAAATAATCTCGGCTTTGACCATATCCCCGCTAAGGATATGCTTATTGAAAGACTCGGCGACGTTCCCGTATTTATTGAAAACGACGCAAACTGCGCCGCTCTCGGTGAAGCTTATGCCGGCTGCGGTCACGGCTCAAAGAATTTTATTGCCGTAACCCTGGGAACGGGCGTAGGCTCGGGAATTATTCTTGACGGAAAAATCGTATCGGGCGTTAATAATGCAGGCGGAGAGTGCGGCCATATGGTAATTAACGTTGACGGCGTGCCCTGTACCTGCGGAAGAAGGGGCTGCTGGGAGGCATATGCTTCCGCAACCGCTCTTATTAATCAGACCAAGGCGGCTATGGAGGAGCACCCCGACAGCATTATGCACGAGCTTGCAATGGAAGAGGGTAAGGTTTCAGGAAGAACTGCTTTTGACGCTATGAGGAGAAAGGACGCCGCTGCAATTCAGGTTGTTGAGGATTACATAAAATACGTTGCTGCGGGTATAACAAATCTCGTAAACGCGCTTCAGCCCGAAATAGTTTGCGTAGGCGGCGGAATCTGCAATGAGGGCGAAACCCTTTTAAGACCGCTGAGAAGATATCTTGAAAGTGAAAGATACAGCGTTTACTCCGAGGTTCAGACAAAGCTTATGAAGGCAGAGCTCGGAAACGACGCGGGCGTTATCGGCGCTGCAATTCTTAATACTGTTCAGTAAATAACGGGCGGTTTATCCGCCCGAAACTATATAGGTGAATAATTTGGAAAAACTTATCAGCTTTATTAAAGAAAACAAAATCAATTATCTTGAAAATGAGCCGATGTCGGCGCATACCACCTTTAAAATCGGCGGTAACGCAAGGCTTCTTGTTCTCCCCGAAAGCGAGGAGGAAATCGCTCTTATAATTAAAAAGTGCAACGAGGAGGGCGTGCGCTTTATGACCGTGGGCAACGGCTCAAATCTTCTTGTTGACGACGGCGGAATAGACGCGTGCGTTATTCTTCTCGGTAAGGGCTTTGACGATGTAAGGCTTCTTGACGAAACGACGATTTACGCCGAGGCGGGCGCTCAGCTTATCAAGGTTTGTACCTTTGCGCTTGAAAACGGACTTACGGGTCTTGAATTTGCTTACGGCATACCGGGCTCGTGCGGCGGCGCGGCGTTTATGAACGCGGGCGCATACGGCGGTGAAATGAAGGACGTCCTCTATAAGTGCGACCATATTGATAAAAACGGCAATAAGGGAAGCCTTGAAGGAGACGCGCTGGAGCTGTCCTACCGTCACTCGGCTTACTATAATAATTCCTGCAGCGTAACGGGTCTTTATATGAAACTCAAAAAGGGCGACAGAGAAGAAATCAACGCTAAAATGAAGGACCTTCTCGGACGCAGAAAGGCAAAGCAGCCGCTTGAATATCCGTCGGCGGGCTCAACCTTTAAACGACCCGAAGGATATTTTGCAGGCGCCTTGATTGAAGAGTGTAATCTGAAAGGTGTATCTGTCGGCGGAGCGCAGGTCAGCGAAAAGCATGCGGGCTTTGTTATTAATAAAGGCGGCGCAACCTGCGAGGACGTTCTTAACCTTTGCAAAAAGGTAAGCGATACCGTGCTTAAGGAAAAGGGCGTAAAGCTTGAAATGGAAATAAGAGTAACTAAATAACAAATAACAGGAGAACGGGATGAAAGAAATTATTTTACTTACGGGCGTATCCGGCGCAGGTAAATCAACGGCAATGGGCTTTATGGAGGACATTGGTTATTACTGTATTGATAATATGCCTGCCGAGCTTATTTCAACCTTTATCTCCCTTATGGAAAAGTCGGAGCAGTACAGCAAGATTGCCATTGTTGCCGACGTCAGAACCGAGGGAGTATTCAATGCGTTTCGCGAGGCTGTTAAGGATTTGGAAAAAACCGACTATACGGTTAAAACAATCTATCTTGATATTAAAGACCACGTTGCGCTTAAAAGATATAAGCTGACCCGAAGAAAACACCCGTTTGCGGATAAATTTAACGGTAATACAAGCGAGGCTCTCGTTTACGAAAAGAAACAGCTTGAGCCTATTTTACAAAATGCGGATTACGTTATTGATACCTCGGATTTATCGTCAAACGAGCTGAGAAAAAGACTTACCCAGATTCTGCTCGGCGAGGACAGGGACGCTATGAATATCCATATTATGTCCTTCGGCTTTAAACACGGTATACCGACCGACGCGGATTTTGTTCTTGACGTAAGATGTCTTCCCAACCCATACTGGATTGAGGCTCTTCGTACAAAAAGCGGACTTGATAAAGAGGTTTACGATTACGTATTCAGCTTTGACGAAGCAAACGAGCTTTTGGAAAAGCTTATTGCCTTACTCGATTATTTAATTCCTCTTTATGTTAAAGAGGGAAAAAGTCAGCTTGTTATAGCAATCGGCTGTACCGGCGGTAATCATCGCTCTGTTGCGTTTGCCGAAACGCTTTGCGAGCATTTTAAGGAAAAATGGGATAACGTAACTACTAATCACAGAGATATTGAACGAAGGTAAAAGCATTGTCATTTTCATCAAAGGTTAAAAACGAGCTTGTTAAAAATGAATACGCAAATAATTGCTGTAAGAAGAGTCTTCTTTACGGTATGGCTTTGTTTTCCAAAAAATTCTCCTTTGATAAAATCCTTTTCCAAAGTGAAAATAAAAACACCGCAAGGCTCTTTAAAATGCTGTTAAAGGAGCTTTGCAATATTAAATGCGATATTACGGTTTCCCCCTCGGGAAAGAATTTTTATATTGAAATAGAGGATAAAAGCATTTGCTCAAAGCTAATGACCTTTTTCGGTCACAGCGGCGATGAGCGAAGCCTGAAAATCAATTTTTCAAATTTCATCTGTGACGCTTGTCACAATGCTTTTCTTGCGGGGGTGTTTCTTTCCTGCGGAACGGTATCCTCTCCCGAGAAGGATTACCATATGGAGTTTATCGCTCCGTTTTTAAATCTTACAAAAAGCTTTGTAACCTTCCTCAGGGAAATGGAGCTTGAGCCAAAGCTTACTAACCGAAAGGGTTACCATATTATCTATTTCAAGGGAAGCGAAATGATAGAGGACTGTCTTTATATTATGGGCGCTTCGGCTTCAATGTTTGAAATGATGAATATAAAAATTGTTAAGGAAATAAGAAACAGCGCAAACCGAAGGGCAAACTGCGAAACCGCTAATATTGAAAAAACGGTTGCTGCGGCTGCACCTCAGATTGCCGCAATTATGAAAATAAAAAAGAAAAAAGGTCTTAAATTCCTTTCGCCCTCGCTGCGCGAAATGGCTGAAATGAGGCTGCAAAACCCCGACGTCTCGCTTTCGGAGCTTGCCGAAATGTTCAATCCGCCGATTTCCCGAAGCGGCGCAAACCACAGACTCCAGCGTATTATGAAAATAGCGGAGGAAATGTAATGAAAAAGCAAAGTAAAATAACGGCAATTCTTTTAATGCTGCTTATTCTTTTAACGCCGTTTTGTGCGTCTGCGCAGGACGTTTTTCAGTCGACGATAAACGAGATTAGCTACAACGGCTACTATATCCCCAAGTACAACGGCGAGCTTGCGGTTGAAATCAACGGCAACAACCCGAAGTTTACCAACAGCGAACTCAATCAGACTATATATGCAAACTACAGCAACAACACCCTTGACGGTCTCGGAAGAGTTGGCGTTTGCAGCGCAAACATAGACCAAAGCCTTATGCCAACCAAACCGAGAGAATCAAGTATAACATACAATCCGACGGGCTGGCAGCAGAAGAACTACTCCTGTATTCCGAGCGGCGGATGGCTTTATAACCGTTCCCATTTAATCGGTTATCAGCTGACGGGGCAGAACACAAATAAGTACAATCTTATGACGGGAACGCAGAGCTTCAATCAGGTTGGAATGCTACCTTATGAAAACGAGGCTGCCGAATACGTGAAAGAAGACGCTGAAAACAATATTCTCTACCGCGTAACTCCCGTTTTCACAGGTGACGACCTTCTTGCAAAGGGCGTAATAATGGAAGCCGAATCCGTTGACGATACGGGCGCAAGCGTTAAATACTGTGTGTTTGTTTACAATGTTGAAAACGGAGTAAGCATTGATTATTCAACGGGAAACAGTATTGAAACGGGTAAGAAAACCGATATTTCAAACGCTTATATATGGCTTAAGGCGTTGAATTATCAATATACGGGAAAGCCTGTTAAACCGCTTGATTACGTTAAAGTCGGCGGTAACGTCCTGAAGCAGGGAACGGATTATACCGTACAGTATACTAATAATATTAAAGCGGGTACCGCAAGGGTAACGGTTTACGGTATCGGCGCTTATTCGGGTTCATGCTCAAAGACCTTTAAAATTTATAACCCCAAACCGAAAAAGCCCTATCTTTCAAAGCTGACTGCGGGTAAAAAGAGCTTTACCGTAAAATGGAAAAAGGTATCGGGCATATCGGGCTATCAGCTTCAGTACTCAGCAAAAAAGAATTTCAAGGGCGCAAAAATGCTGACTGTAAACAGTACGAAAGCCGTATCAAAAAAGGTTAAATCCCTTAAATCAAAAAAGCTTTACTATGTAAGAATAAGAAGCTACAAAACAGTAGCCAAAACAAAATTCTGTTCCGACTGGAGCAAAACGAAAACAATTAAAACAAAGTAATAAGCAATATAATGGGTGCGGGTGTCCTTCTTGCAGAACGGCAGACCCTTTTGTCACTTCGTGACATTTCCCCTAACAGGGGAATCACCCGAAACTATTCA